>NZ_JAUSZL010000002.1:1525274-1830329 GCF_030817535.1 Streptomyces sp. V3I8
GCCGAGGCGAAGGGACGGCTCGACGACGCGGTGGAGGCCGTGCGGGACGACGACGAGATCCGCGTCGACCTGCCGTACACGGCCGTGCCGCCGGGACGTACCGTCCTCACGCTGCTGGACCTGGAACTGGCGTACGGGGCGCGCGCGGGCTCCTTCGACCTGCGCGGGCCCGAGCGGATCGCGGTGGTCGGCCGCAACGGCGCGGGCAAGACCACGCTGCTGCGGACCATCGCCGGGGAGCTGGAACCCGTCGCGGGGGAAGCGCGGGCCCATGTGCCGATGCGCTTCCTGCCCCAGCGGCTGGACGTCCTCGACGACGAGCTGACGGTCGCCGAGAACGTGGCCCGGTTCTCGCCGGGTGCCACCAACAACCGGGTCCGGGCGCGGCTGGCCCGCTTCCTGTTCCGGGGCGCCCGGGCCGACCAGCGGGCGGCGACGCTCTCCGGGGGCGAGCGGTTCCGGGCGGCCCTGGCCGCGCTGATGCTCGCCGAGCCCGCGCCGCAGCTCCTGATGCTCGACGAGCCGACCAACAACCTCGACATGGCGAGCGTGCGCCAGCTCACCACGGCCCTGGAGTCGTACGAGGGGGCGCTGATCGTGGCCAGCCACGACATGCCGTTCCTGGAGTCGATCGGGATCACGCGGTGGCTGCTGCTGGAGGAGGGGGAGCTGAAGGGGACGACGCCGGAAGCGCTGGGGTACCCCGGGTAGCCGTCGGTCGCCCGGGCAGCCGCTGCCGGGTCACCCGGGCCGCCGCCGTCGGCCGCCCGGGTGTCCGCCGGTCGTTCCGGCAGCCGTCGGCCGTTCGCAGGGTGCGGGCGGGCGGGGCCCGGGCCGCGGCGTGCCGAGGGGGCTGTTGCCAGGTCGGTGGGGGCTGCATGATGTGCGAGGACACACCCTGCCGAGACGGAGATCCGCACGTGCCCAGCCAGAAAGCCCTCGTTCGCCGTCCCAGCCCCCGCCTCGCCGAAGGTCTCGTCACGCACCTCGAGCGCACGCCGGTCGACCTCGCTCTGGCGGTCGACCAGTGGGAGGCGTACGTGGAAGCCCTGCGTACGCACGGCTGGGAGACCCTGGAGGTGGAGCCCGCCGACGACTGCGCGGACTCCGTGTTCGTCGAGGACGCGGTGGTCGTCTTCCGCAACGTGGCGCTGATCGGCCGCCCGGGCGCGGAGTCCCGGCGCGCCGAGACCGCCGGCGTCGAGGAGGCGGTGGCGCGCCTCGGCTGCTCGGTGAACTGGGTGTGGGAGCCGGGCACCCTGGAGGGCGGCGACGTCCTGAAGGTCGGCGACACGATCTACGTGGGTCTCGGCGGGCGCACCAACGGAGCCGGTATCCAGCAGTTGCGGGCCACGTTCGAGCCGCTCGGCGCCCGGGTCGTCGCCGTACCGGTGAGCCGGGTGCTGCACCTGAAGTCGGCCGTCACCGCGCTGCCGGACGGCACGATCGTCGGGCACGAGCCGCTGGTGGACACACCGTCGCTGTTCCCGCGCTTCCTGGCGGTGCCGGAGGAGGCGGGCTCGCACGTCGTCCTCCTCGGCGGCGGACGGCTCCTGATGGCGGCGAGCGCCCCGAAGACCGCCGAGCTGTACGCCGGTCTCGGCCTCGAACCCGTCCTCGTCGACATCAGCGAGTTCGAGAAGCTCGAAGGCTGTGTGACATGCCTCTCGGTCCGCCTGCGGGACCTGTACGTCTGAGGAGCCGGCGGGCCCCTCCGCGCGGCCCCCGGATCCGCGCATCCGCCGCGCATGAGCTGCACATCCGCCGGACGGATGGCCTCCGTATAGATGCCGCGAGCGCCCTCGAACAGATCATCGCTGATCAGGGCTCTTTACCACGACCTTAACCTACGGCATCGTAACCTACGCTTACGTAGCCTACGATGCCGTAGGTTGGAGTTACCGCTCAGCAGTTACGTCCCCCTGGAGCCCCCGTGACGATCACTTCTCCCCAACTCGGCAGCCCGTCCTCCGACTGGACCGACGCGCGCCTGCTGTTCGCACTGGAAGAAGTGGTGGAGACCGAACTCAACCGTCATCTGAAGGTCGCCAAGGACTGGATGCCGCACGAGTACGTGCCCTGGTCCGACGGTCGCAACTTCCCCGGCATCTTCGAGGACGGCGAGGCCTGGGACAAGGAACAGTCCAAGGTCACCGAGCTCGGCCGCATCGCGCTGGTCGTGAACCTCCTGACCGAGGACAACCTGCCCAGCTACCACCACGAGATCGCTTCCCTGTTCGGCCGCGACGGCGCCTGGGGCACCTGGGTGCACCGCTGGACCGCCGAGGAGGGCCGCCACGGCATCGTGATGCGCGACTACCTCCTCGCGTCGCGCGCCGTGGACCCGGATCAGCTCGAAGCCTTCCGCATGATGCACATGAGCGAGGGCTTCGAGTCGGACAACCGTCACTCGATGCTGCACTCCGTCGCGTACGTCGCCTTCCAGGAGCTCGCGACCCGCGTCTCGCACCGCAACACCGGACACCAGTCGGGTGACCCCGTCTGTGACCGCATGCTGGCGCGCATCTCGACCGACGAGAACCTGCACATGGTCTTCTACCGCAACCTGCTCAAGGCCGCGTTCGAGCTCGCCCCCGACCTGACCATGCAGGCCGTGCGGGATGTCATCGTCCAGTTCCGGATGCCCGGACACGGCATGCCCGGCTTCGAGCGGGCCGCCGCGCAGATGGCGATCGGCGAGGTCTACAACATGCGGATCCACCACGACGACGTGCTGATGCCGATCCTTCGCCACCTCAAGGTCCTGCAGATCGACGGGCTCGGCCCCGAGGGTCTCAAGGCACAGGAAGAGCTCGGCCTCTACATGGGCGGCCTGGACGCCGAGGCCGCCAAGTTCGACGAGAAGCTCGCGACCCGCAAGGCCCGCATGGCGGCCCGCGCCGCCGCGAAGTAACACGCCGTCCCGGTCCCGGCGTGTGCGCCGGGACCGGGACGGCCGTCATTCGTACGCCGTCACCCGGGCCGGCACCATGTCGCGCACATCGGCCACCGGGTGGCGGCGCAGTGCGTCCAGCTGGGCGCGCCGCAGCGGTCCCCGGTCCGTACGTCGAGACGGGCGCCACGTGCCGGGACACGCGGGTCGCCGGGACGAAGCGTCCCGGTACCGATGCCGGCGGTCAGTGCCGGGCACGTCGGAGGCCGAGCCGTTCCTTCTCGGACAGGCCGCCCCAGACGCCGAAGCGTTCGTCATGGTTGAGCGCGTACTCGAGACAGGCGGAGCGCATCTCGCACATGCCGCAGATCTGCTTGGCCTCCCGTACCGAGCTGCCCGGTTCGGGAAAGAAGAAGTCGGATCCGGTCTGGGCGCACAGTGCCTGTTCCTGCCAGGAGAGGTCGGGCACGGCGGTGGTGTCGTTGCGCATGCCGGCGATCGTGCCGTACATCGAAAAACGTTCGATCAACGTCGGCTCAACGGGACACCGCCCGCACGTTCATGGACCGCGGGGCCGGCGCCGAACGCGAGGTCCGGGGCGTGCCACGAAGCCCGATGATTCCCCGGCCGCGTGGTGGACGCACACCGGCGCGCGACGAATCCGCGAGGTTTCTCGCGAAAGTCCCGCCGGAGCGCTACGCGGAGGCCCGTCGCACCAGCGTGGTGGGCAGCACGACACCGGACGGCGCGCCCATCTCCTCCGCGGACGCCGCCCCTGTCCGCTCCAGCCCCTGCAACAACAGCCGCGCCATCAGCCGGCCCATCCCCTCTATGTCCTGCCGGACCGTCGTGAGCGGTGGGTCGGCCTGCTCGGTGAACGGCAGCATGTCGTCGAACCCGATCACGGCGACGTCCTCGGGCACCCGTCGTCCCCGCTCCCGCAGGACCCGCAGCGCGCCCGCCGCCGTGAGGTCGTTCGCGGCGAACACGCCGTCCAGGTCGGGGCAGCGGTCGAGCAGCTCGCGCATGGCGCGCTCACCGCCCCCCGGGGTGAAGTCGCTCTCCACGATCAGCCGCGGGTCGGCGTCCGCCATGACGTCGCGGAACCCGTCGAGCCGGTCGACCGCCGAGGTCTGGTCGAGGGCGCCGGTGATGTGGGCGATGCGGCGGCGGCCGAGGCCGACGAGGTGCCGTACGGCCTCGCGGGCGCCGCCCCTGTTGTCGCAGTCGACGTACACCGCGTCGCGGGACGCGTCGCTCCAGCCGGGGCGACCGCCGTACACGGTCGGCACGCCGCGGATGAGGCCCGGGAGCGGGTCGTCGAGGTGCAGGGAGAAGACGAGCGCGCCGTCGACGTGGCCGCCGGCGAGGTAGCGGGCCACCCGGGCGTGGTCGTCGCGGCCTTCCGTGAGCAGGAGTACGAGCTGGGAGTCATGGGCCGTGAGCTCCTTGCTGATGCCGCGGAGCTGCAGGGCGAAGAAGGGGTCCGCGAAGACGCGGGTCTCCGGTTCGGCGATGACCACGGCGACGGCGTCGTGGCGTCGGGTGACCAGGCTGCGGGCGGCCTGGTTCGGGACGTAGCCGAGTTCGTCGACGGCGCGCCTGACCCGCTCGACCAGGGGTTCGCGCACGCCCTCGCCGCCGTTGACGACGCGCGACACGGTGGCCCGAGAGACTCCGGCCCGGGCGGCCACGGCCTCCAGGGTGGGGCGTGGCGCTGTGGACTGGTCGGTCACCTCGGGGCTCCTCAGGGCGGCGGTTGCCGATCAGGATAGCCCTCGTCCGACGGGTCGCTGAGAGCGCTCCCAGGCGAGCCCCGGGCTGCGCGGCGGTCGCCGGGTGCGCCGTGGTTACCCGCGCCGTTCCCCGCGCCCCTTGAAAACAGGCCGACCGCCCGGTGCGGGTACGCCCTGGTTACCCGCGCCGTTCCCCGCGCCCCTTGAAAGCACGCCGACCGCCGGGTGCGGGTACGCCGTGGTTGCCCGCGTCCCTTGAAAGCGTCGCGGGCGGTGGTGTGTTCAGTGTTCGTGCGGCTCGTAGCCCGGGATCGTGCCGTCCGTCTTCCTCACCAGGAACAGGCCCGCCATCCCCATGTCGGAGTGGCTCTGGACGTGGCAGTGGTACATCCACGCGCCCGCGCCGACGCCCTCGCCCGCGATGACCTGGAAGCCGAACGAGTCGGCGGGACCCACGATCAGGTTGTCGACCACCCGGCTGGGGTCGTCGGGACCGGTCAGCAGGCCGGTGCGGTTGTCGGCCCAGCGGTGACCGTGCACGTGGAACGTGTGGTAGTACTCGCCGTGCGTGATCGACACGAACTCGACCCGGTCCCCCACCGTAGCCTCGAAGTTGGGACTGTCGTGACCCGGCCGGTTGTTGATCGTCATGTCGTTGAAGACGATGGTATGGGTCCTGTCGGGCAGGATGTCGCCCTGCCGGCGCACGATCACCGGCCCGTACAGGCCTTTGCGGATGCCGCCCGTACCGTGCACGGTGCCGACGACGTGGTCGTGGTAGTGCCAGTAGCCCGCGCTGCCCGCCCGCCAGGTGCCGTCCTTACGGCGGCCGGGGGCGTGCGTGCGCCAGGTGTACGTACGCGTGTCGCCGGGCTCGACATGCGAGCCGCTCAGCTTCGTGCCGTCGCTGGAGACCTCGTAGTCCAGGCCGTGGACGTGCAGGCTCGCCGCCACGTCCATGGTGTTCTCGACCTCGATGTGCAGGGTGTCGCCCTCGTTGAGCTCGATCAGCGGGCCGGGAATGGTGGCCGCGCCCTTCTCCAGTCCGTAGCCCATCTGCCCGTCGGCGAGCTTCTCGACATAGAGCTTGAGGCGTCTGACCTCGCCGCCCGCGGGGGCCGTACGGAGCGCGGCGCTCGCGCCGGCGGCCCTCTCGGCACCGGCGGCGGACGTCGCGTCCTTCGCGGCAACGAGCGACAACGATGTCGCGACCGTGGCGACGGCGGCCCCGCCCATCACCATCCGACGGCTGAACCCACGCCTGTCCATCGCGTCCGTGGTGGCCATGTCGTCCGTGGTGCCCATGCCGAACTCTCCCAACCTGCAACGCGGTCAACGGAATTGACGGGATTGGTGGGTCCGGTCGCGGATCTGGTGGCGGATCCGACCGAACCGGGTGACAGAGACGAACTGGGGAGACGGTAGTGGCATCGCCTTCGTTTATCCACACTCAGGACAAAGTTCATGCCATCCCGGTCATAGCTATTGGCGAGTTCCGAGAAAAGGTCTAGCTTCCATGGCGCTGTTGCTGTGACCGAGGAGGATGGGGTGACCACATGCGGCCCACACCGCATCGAACGCCACTGACGGTACGCAAGTCGAACAGGACCAGACGGAGAGGCTGGACGGCCGCACTGGCTGCGGGAGTCGTGGCGGCGGGCGTCCTCTCGGGGCCGGCCGCGAGCGCACGCCCGGCGCCCGACCCGTCGTTGACAACGATGTCGATCACGTCGCCGCCCGGCGGCTCGGACGTACGGGTGCTGATCTACCACGGGTCCGCGGCGGGCGGCGACGAGTCGCCCGTCGTCAACGCCGGCATCGAGGCGATCGAGGACATCGGCCAGACGGGCCCCACGGCCGGGCGGTTCAAGGTGACGGCCACGGACGACGCCTCGGTCTTCACCGACGACACGGAACTCGGCCGCTACAACGCCGTCGTCTTCCTGACCGGCGGCGGCGACGTCCTCGAACCGGAGCAGGAGGCCGGTCTGGAGGCGTACATGGAGGCGGGCGGCGGCTTCCTCGGCATCCATGACGCGGCCCGCGCCGAGCCGTACTCGGACTGGTTCACCGGACTCGTCGGGGCCCGTCCGGCGGCGAACGGCCCAACCACCGTACAGCGGGCCACCGTCGAGGTCGGCGACCGGCAGCATCCGGCCACCAAGGACCTCCCGCTCCAGTGGAAGCGCCCCGACCGGTGGCTGAACTGGGCCAAGAACCCGTCCGGCGACGTGCACACGGTGGCCCGGGTCCGCGAGTCGACGTACGCGCCGGGCACGAGCGCCAACGGCGCCGACCACCCCGTCTCCTGGTGCCGTGACTACGACGGCGGCCGGTCCTTCTACACCGGTATGGGCGGCACGGAGTCCTCGTACGACGAGACGGAGTTCCGCTCGCACCTGCGCGGCGCGCTCGCCTGGACGACCCGTATCTCGCAGGCCGACTGCAAGGCCACGATCAACGCCAACTACAAGGCGGAGCGGCTGACCCAGCCCAACCAGCCGGGCCAGAACGACCAGATAGGCGAGCCCCACGGCCTGGTCACCGCGCCCGACGGCCGTGTGTTCTACATCGGCCGCGGCGGCGCCGACTCCTCGCAGCCGGTGATCACGGACTGGAACAACCCGGACGTCGGCAAGGGCAGGGGCGAGATCCACGTCTACGACCCGAGGACCAAGAAGGTCACGCTGGCCGGCACGCTGAACGTCTTCGGCAACAAGGGCGGCGGCGACGAGCTGGTCAAGGTCGAGGAGGGCCTGCTCGGCATCGAGCTGGACCCGCGGTTCCAGGAGAACGGCTGGGTGTACCTGCACTACACGCCGCACTCCCGGATCGACCGCGACAAGCGGATGGCCGAGCGCTACGTCTCCCGCTTCACCTACAACTCGACGACGAGCAGGCTGGATCTGAACAGCGAGAAGGTCCTGCTGAAGTGGCCGGTCCAGATCCACAGCTGCTGCCACGCGGGCGGCGGCCTGGCCTGGGACTCCAAGGCCAACCTGTACATCGCCACCGGTGACAACAACTCCAGTGGCTTCAGCGACGGTTACTCGGGCAACAACCCGCAGCCCAACTACAAGGGCGTCTCCTTCGCGGACGCGCGCCGCACGGCGGGCAACACCAACAACCTCAACGGCAAGATCCTGCGCATCCACCCGGAGCAGGACGGCACGTACACCCTGCCCGAGGGCAACCTCTTCACCGGCAAGGAGACCGCCGAGGGCGGCGGCAAGACGCGCGGCGAGATCTATGTGATGGGTGTCCGCAACCCGGCGCGCATCTCCGTCGACAAGAAGACCGACACGCTGTACGCGGGCTGGGTCGGCCCGGACGCCGGGGCGCCGTCGACGACCTGGGGACCGGCGAAGTACGACACGTTCGCCGCGATCACCAAGCCGGGCAACCACGGCTGGCCGTACTGCATGGGCAACAAGCAGCCCTACCGGGACCGCAACCTGCCCGATCCGACGAAGCCGCTGGGCTGGTACGACTGCAACGCGCCGAAGAACGAGTCGCCGAACAACGACGGTCTCGTGAACCTGCCGCCGGTCACGTCGAACACCATCTGGTACTCGCCCCAGGGCGGCGGACCGGACTTCCCGCGGGACGCCAACGGTGTCCCGTCGTACAAGACGGCGGAGCAGAAGTTCCTGCTGCCGTGGCTCAAGGGCGGCGGCCAGGCGGCCATGGACGGGCCCGTCTACCGCTACGACGGCACGCTGGCGAACGCCGCCAAGTGGCCCTCGTACTGGGACGGCAAGTGGTTCGTGGGCGACTTCTACGACGCCGACCAGCCGCGCCACGCCGTGCTCCTCGACCCGAAGACGGCAGGGCAGGGCGGCATTCCCGTGCACGCCGAGTCCCTGAAGAAGATCGTCCCCATCGGCAACGACGGCATCAAGAACCTGATGGACTGGAAGTTCGGCCCGGACGGCACGCTGTACGTCCTCGACTACGGCCGCGGCTTCTTCACCTCGGACTCCAAGTCCGCTCTGTGGCAGGTGACGTACAAGGGCGGCGGCCCCACTCCCGCCGCCGATCAGCTCGCCAGGGAGGCGCAGTGACGAGCACGACGACCAACCGCGGCATCCGCGGGCGAAGAACTGGACGGTTGTGGACGGCGCTTGTCGCCTCACTGCTGATGGTGCTGGGCCTCGCGTCCACCTCGGCGTCCGGCCAGACCGACCACACCCCGTCCAGGGCGGGCGCCGCGGCGCAGACGCTCACCTGGACGGCCGGTGACGACATCACCAAGTACGCGTCCGCACCCACCACCGCGGTCGCGGGCCCGACGACGATCGTCTTCGAGAACAGCGAGGCGACCGGCAACACCATGGGCATGCCGCACACGCTGACGTTCGACGTGTCGGACCCGGAGTACCAGAACGACGTCCCGCTGAACATCCTGGCCAACCCGAACGACGACCAGGGCGGCCGGCACACGGCCGAGGTGACGCTCTCACCCGGCCGGTACCGCTACTTCTGCACGATCCCCGGCCACGGCCAGATGCAGGGCATCCTGGTGGTCACCGAGGGCACCGGCGAGGACACCACCGCGCCGGAGACCGCGGCGCAGGTGACCGGCACGAAGAACGCGGACGGCGCGTACGTCGGTTCGGCGACCGTGGCGCTCAGCGCGACGGACGCCGGTTCGGGCGTCGGGCGCATCGAGTACGCCATCGGTGACGCGGGCGCCTGGCAGCCGTACACCACGCCCGTGGTGGTCGACCAGGCCGGCGCCCAGAAGGTCCGCTACCGGGCCGTCGACAAGGCCGGGAACACGTCCGCGGAGAAGGCGGAGCAGTTCACGGTGGTGGCCCCGCCGACGGACGACACGACCGCGCCGGACACCTCGGCCACGGTGACCGGCGAGAAGAACGCGCAGGGCGAGTACGTCTCCATGGCGACCGTCACGGTGACGGCCTCCGACACCGGTTCCGGCGTCAACACCATCGAGTACGCGCTCGGTGACGCCGGTGCCTGGCAGGCGTACACGGCTCCGGTGATGGTCCACGAGGTGGGCGCGCACAAGGTGCGGTTCCGGGCGACGGACAAGGCGGGCAACGCGGCCGCCGAGAAGTCCGTGTCGTTCGCCGTCGTCGCGCCGCCCGTCGAGGACACCACTCCCCCGGTGACCGGTGTGAACGTCGAGGGCACGAAGAACTCGGCCGGGGCGTACATCAACACCGCCAAGGTGACGGTGACCGCGACCGACGCGCACGGCGGCTCGGGGGTGGAGAGGATCGAGTACTCGCTCGACAGCGGCCCCTACCTCGCGTACACCGCTCCCGTGGTGGTCGACCGGGTGGGCGCGCACACGGTGGTCTACCGGGCGAGCGACAAGGCGGGCAACACCTCGGACGCCCGGACGGTGAGCTTCACGATCGCCCCCGGCGGCGGCGTGCCGGCGCCCAACTGCGCCGAGTACGACGAGCGGTTGACGGTCGTCGTCGGCACGGTCGACACGGGCGTGCCGAACCGGATCACCAACAGCCGGTGCCGCATCAACGAGTTGATCGAGGACGAGAAGGAGTGGACGTCCCACGCGCTGTTCCTCAAGCACGTGACGACGGTCCTGAAGACGCTCCTCAAGGACGGTGTCATCGTCCAGCGCGAGTACGACCTGATCGACGAGGCGGCCGACGAGTCCGGCATCGGTGACCCCGGCCAGACCGAGGGCTACCGCACGATCATGGACGGTACGCAGGAGACCTTCGGCGCGTGGCAGCACGTGGGCGGCGGTTCGTTCGCGCTGAACGGCGACGGCACCATCACGTCGGGCAGGACGAGGGACGGCCTCGGCATGCTGTGGTTCCCCGAGCGCAAGTACGGGGACTTCTCGCTGAAGCTCCAGTGGCGTGACGACGCGCCGGGTACTGGCAACGCCAACTCCGGCGTGTTCGTGCGGTTCCCGCAGGTGCACAACCATCCCGAGGAATCCCGGCCCGAGTGGGTCGCCATCAAGTACGGGCACGAGATCCAGGAGTTCGACAGCCCCACCGGCGACATGTACAAGACCGGTTCCGTCTACGGCTTCGACCGGGTGGGCCTGGCCGGTGCCGGTGTCACCCAGAAGGGCACCTGGAACGACTACGAGATCCGCGTGGTGGACCAGCACTACTCCGTCTACCGCAACGGCGTGCTGATCAACGAGTTCGACAACACCGGCGGCCAGGACTTCACCCCGCCGCGCTCGGACGACCCGGGCACGGACGGGCGGCGGTTCTCCTCCGGCTACATCGGGCTCCAGGTGCACAGCACGACGGACGTGGTGTCGTACCGCGACGTCCGGATCAAGGAGTTGTGAGTCACCGGGGACCGCGGCCGTCCGACGGCCGCGGTCCCCGGGCGGCCACCGCCGCACCGTCCCCGGTCTCCTGGGACCGCAGGACCGAACGGCCCTGCGAAATACCCCCTCCGGGGGAACGCGTCAGGACCGCCCCCGCCCTTGCCCCGTCCGGCGAACCGCCGTGATGTCCCGCTCGCGCCCGTGACCCGCTCGGACCAGTGCACGCCTTCGGTACCGGCGGCACGGGGTACGTACTCACCGTTCCTGTCACCGGACGGACGACGAAACGGGGCACGGTGGATATGAGACGGACGGGGCCTGGGCGGGCGCGGCGCTCCGCCATGACGACGGCGCTGCTGGCCACCCTCCTGGTGGGCACCGCGGCGACGGCCTGCACGCGGGGCGAGCCGTCCGACGACGGACGCGGCGGCCCGCCGCACCGCACCGGCACGACGGACGGTCCCAGCAGACCGGCGAGCCCGGCGCCCCGTGCCGCCTCGCCGCTCGTCGTGAAGATCGACAACGTGCCCGGCGCCCGTCCGCAGACCGGTCTGGACGTCGCCGACCTCGTGTACGCCGAGCAGGTCGAGGGCGGTCTCAGCCGGCTGATGGCGGTGTACGCGACCCGGCTGCCGGAGGTCGTCGGCCCCGTACGCAGCGCGCGCGAGTCGGACCTGGAGCTGCTGCGCCAGTTCCACGACCCGACCCTCGCCTTCTCGGGCGCGCAGAAGAAGCTGCTGCCGCTGATCGGCAGGGCACCGCTGCGGACCGCCCTTCCGGAGGAGAAGACGTCCGCGTACTACCGGGGCACGGACCGGCCCTCGCCGCACAACCTCTATCTGCGCCCTGGGCGGCTGCCGGCCTCCGCACCCGGGGCCGACGCGCTGACCACGGGGTTCCGGTACGGGGCGGCGCCCGCCGGGGGGACCCCCGAGGACACGCGTACCGTCCGCTTCCCGCAGGCCCGCTTCACCTTCGACTGGTCCGGGGACCGGCGGCGCTGGCTGGTGTCGATGGACGGCACGCCGGCGGTGACGGCCGGCGGGAAGCGGGTGGCCGCCTCGACGGTCGTCGTGCAGTACGTGAACATCCGTGCGTCCAGGTACCACGACTACCTCGGCAACATCACGCCCTACACGGAGACGGTGGGCTCGGGCACGGCGAAGGTGCTGCGCGACGGCAAGTCCTTCGACGCCGTCTGGAAGCGGCCCACGGCCACGGGCGGGACGCGGTTCACCACGGCGGACGGCGCGCCGATGAACTTCGCCGAGGGCCAGGTGTGGGTGGTGTTCGCGCGGGCGTGACCCCCGCCGGGGCGCCGGTGAGGGGCGCAGGGGCTGTGCCGCACCTGCCGGCGGCGCTCACCGTCGGCCGACGGCCGGCTCCTCCGGGGCACCGGGGGTGCCGGGGTTGCGGAGTCCTTCCGCCGCGTCCGAGACGCGCCGGATCAGGTCCAGGAACAGGGTCTGCTCCTCGCCGGAGAGCGGAGCGAGGAAGACCTGGTTCATCCGGGCCGTCCGCACCGTCAGCTTGCGGTGGACGCGCAGACCGTCGTCGGTCGGGCGCAGCATGGAGCGACGGCCGTCCTGCGGGTCGCGGACCTTGTCCAGCAGACCGCGCCGGCCGAGCCGGCTGATGACCTCGGCGATGGTGGACCGGTCGAGCCCCACCCGCTCCCCCACCGTGCGCTGGTCGAGACCGGGTTCGGCGACGAGCGCGTTCAGGACGGCGAACTGGGGTGAGGTGATCTCCTCGGAGACCATCGTGTTCCACAGCAGGTAGTGCGCCTGCTGCAGCCGCCGGGCCAGGTGCCCGGGGTGGGCGGAGAGGTCCACCGCGGCCATGAGCGCTCCTTATTCGTTGGTGCACTGAACGATAGCGGGCGACCGCTCTTCCTGTCCCTCTCCCGCACCGAGTCGCCGAGCTGGTCGTTCGGCGGGGGTCTTGACGGTTCACGGCCGGAATGGCAGCGTGTTCGGAACCTCGCAGAAATACTCAGTGCCCTGACTAATCGGGGACGCGGGACGCTCGGGAGAGATGGGGCTTCACAGATGGACAAGGTGGTCTCCACCGCCGCCGGGGCAGTGGCCGACGTGCCCGACGGGGCGACGCTCGCCGTCGGCGGGTTCGGTCTCGCCGGTGTGCCGAACGTGACGATCCAGGCGCTGTACGAGCGCGGGGTCACCGGCCTGGGCGTGGTGTCCAACAACTGCGGGGCGATGGAGTCCGGTCTGGCGGTCCTCCTGGCGGCGGGCCGCATCGCCCGGGTCACCGGCTCGTACATCGGGGCGAACAAGGAGTTCGCGCGGCAGTACCTGGGCGGGGAGCTGGAGGTCGAGATGATCCCGCAGGGCACCCTGGCCGAGCGGCTGCGGGCCGGCGGCGCCGGCATCCCCGCGTTCTACACCCCGGCCGGCGTGGGCACCCAGGTCGCCGACGGCGGACTGCCCTGGCGCTACGACGGCGAGGGCGGCATCGCGCTCGCCTCGCCGCCCAAGGAGGTGCGGGACTTCGACGGCACCCCGTACGTGCTGGAGCACGGCATCCGCACCGACTTCGCCCTGGTGCGGGCCGCGAAGGGCGACCGGCACGGCAACCTCGTCTTCAACAAGTCCTCCCGCAACTTCAACCCCCTGGCGGCGATGGCCGGCCGGATCACGATCGCCGAGGTGGAGGAGCTGGTGGAGCCCGGGGAGATCGACCCGGACGCGGTGCACCTGCCGGGCGTCTTCGTACAGCGGGTCGTCGCGCTCACCCCGGAACAGGCCGCCGCCAAGCTGATCGAGCGGCGCACGGTGTCCGCGCCCGCCGCACAAAAGACGGTCGCACCCGGCGCGGCCGCACCGGGAGAGGTGAGCCGGTAATGGCCTGGAGCAGGGAGGAGATGGCCGCCCGCGCCGCCCGCGAACTCGCCGACGGCCAGTACGTGAATCTGGGCATCGGGCTGCCGACGCTGATCCCCAACCACCTCCCGCCGGACGTGGAGGTGATCCTGGAGTCCGAGAACGGCATCCTGGGCACCGGCCCGTACCCGGCCGGGGACCAGGTCGACCCGGACCTGATCAACGCGGGCAAGGAGACCGTCACGGTCCTGCCCGGCGCCTCCTACTTCGACTCCGCGCTGTCCTTCTCGATGATCCGCGGCGGGCACATCGACGTCGCCGTGCTCGGCGCGATGCAGGTCTCCGCGGGCGGCGACCTGGCGAACTGGGCCGTGCCCGGCAAGATGATCACCGGCATCGGCGGGGCCATGGACCTGGTGCACGGCGCCCGTACCGTGATCGTCGTGATGACCCACACCGCCAAGGACGGGTCGCCGAAGATCCTGGACGCGTGCACGCTGCCGCTGACCGGCAGGGCCTGTGTCGACCGCGTCATCACCGACCTCGGCGTCCTGGACGTCACCGACGACGGCCTGGTACTCGTCGAGACGGCGCCCGGCGTCACGGTCGAGGAGATCGTGGCGAAGACCGCCGCCGAGGTCCACGCCGCCGAAGAGCTCACCGAACAGCTCACCGAGGAGAAGCAGCCGTGAAGGACGTCTACATCGTCGACGCCGTCCGTACCCCGTTCGGCAAGTACAACGGGAGCCTCGCCGGCGTCCGCCCGGACGACCTGGCCGCCCACGCCCTGCGCGAACTCCTGGCCCGTACCCCGGACCTGGACCCGGCCCGGATCGACGACGTGTACTTCGGCAACGCGAACGGCGCCGGCGAGGAGAACCGCAACGTCGCCCGGATGGCCGCCCTGCTCGCGGGACTGCCCACCTCCGTACCGGGCGTCAGCGTCAACCGGCTGTGCGCCTCCGGCCTGGAGGCCGTCATCCAGGCCGCCCGCGCCATCGCGCTCGGCGACGCCTCCGTCGCCCTCGCCGGCGGTGTCGAGTCGATGACCCGGGCCCCCTACGTCCTGCCGAAGAACGACCGGCCCTTCCCGGCCGGGCACACCGAGCTGTACTCCACCACCCTCGGCTGGCGCATGGTCAACCCGAGGATGGACCCGCAGTGGACCGTCCCGCTCGGCGAGAGCGCGGAGCTGATCGCCGACAAGCACAGGATCACCCGCGAGCAGCAGGACGAGTTCGCCCTCGCCAGCCACCGCAAGGCGGCCGCCGCCCGGGCCGCGGGCCTGTTCGACGCCGAACTCGCCCCGGTCCCCGTCCCGCAGCGCAAGGGCGACCCGCTGCCCTTCGCCGCCGACGAATGCGTACGCGCCGACGCGTCCCTCGCCGCGATGGCCCGTCTCAAGCCGTCGTTCCGCCCCCAGGACGGGACGGTCACCGCGGGCAACGCCTCGCCCCTCAACGACGGCGCCGCCGCCCTGCTGCTGGTCGACGAGGAAGGCCTGGCGGCCACCGGCCGCGAGCCGCTCGCCCGGGTGTCCGCCTCCGGCGTCTCCGCGCTCGACCCGGACTACTTCGGCCTCGCCCCCGTCGAGGCCGTCAACCGCGCACTCGCCAAGGCGGGCAGGACCTTCGACGACCTGTCGACCCTCGAACTGAACGAGGCCTTCGCCGCCCAGGTGCTGGGCTGCGTCGCCGAGTGGCCCGAGCTGGACCCGGCCGTCCTCAACCCGCAGGGCGGCGCCATCGCCCTGGGCCACCCCCTCGGCGCGTCCGGCGCCCGCCTCGCCGGGACCGTCGCCCACCAGCTCGCCCGCAAGGGCTCGGGGGTCGGCGTCGCCACCCTCTGCATCGGCGTCGGCCAGGGCCTCGCCCTCGTACTGGAGCGTTAGGAACCCTCATGGCTCGCACCCCCGCACCCACCCCGGCGCTCTCGCAGCCGGACATCGACATCGAGATCAAGGACCAGCAGGACGCGTACGACAAGGCGGTCGCCGGCGGCGCCCCGGTCCTGCACCACCCGCGGCGCGACTACGCCCCGTACCGCAGCTCCCTGCTGCGCCACCCGAAACAGCCGCTGGTCGCCGTGAGCGGCGGTGACCCGGAGGCCGTCGAGCTGTCCGGGCCGGTGTTCGGCGTCACCGACATCACCGAGCACGACAGCGACCTGACGATCCAGCACCGCGGCGAGCCGATCGGCGAGCGGATGACCGTCTCGGGCCGGCTGCTCGACCGCGACGGCCGCCCCGTGCGCGGCCAGCTCGTGGAGATCTGGCAGGCCAACGCCGCCGGCCGGTACGCCCACCTGCGCGAGCAGCACCCGGCGCCGCTCGACCCGAACTTCACCGGGGTGGGACGGGCGCTGACGGACGATCAGGGCCAGTACTCGTTCACCACGATCAAGCCGGGCCCCTACCCCTGGGGCAACCACGCCAACGCGTGGCGGCCCGCCCACATCCACTTCTCGGTGTTCGGCACGGCGTTCACCCAGCGGCTGGTGACGCAGATGTACTTCCCGAACGACCCGCTGTTCCGCTACGACCCGATCCTGCGGTCGGTGACGGACCGGGCGGCCCGCGACCGGCTCATGGCGGCCTACGACCACGACCTGTCGCGACCCGGGTTCTCGATGGGCTACACCTGGGACATCGTCCTCGACGGTCCCTCCGCCACCTGGATCGAGGAAGGCCGTTGACCATGGCCGAGCAACTGCTCCCCACACCGTCCCACACCATCGGCCCGTTCTACGGGCACGCGCTCCCCTTCCCCGACGGCGACCGCATCGCCCCGCAGGGCCACCCGGACGCGATCAGCCTGCACGGGTACGTGTACGACGGCGCGGGTGCCCCGGTGCCCGACGCGCTGCTCGACTTCTGGCAGGCCGCCCCCGACGGCTCCCTGGCGGGCACCCCCGGTTCGATGCGCCGCGATCCGTCGACCGGTGGTTTCCTCGGCCGCAACGGCGTCGACTTCACGGGCTACGGGCGGGTGCCCACGGACGCCGACGGACACTACGCGCTGCACACGCTGCCGCCCGGCAACCCCGGGCTGCCGTACATCAGCGTGTGCGTGTTCGCGCGCGGGCTCACGCACCACCTCTTCACCCGCGCGTACCTCGCCGACGGCGCGGACCCGCTGCTCGACTCGCTGCCGGCCGGGCGGCGCGCCACGCTGATCGCGGCCGGGGGCACGAACCGGGCGTACCGTTTCGACATCCGTCTTCAGGGTGAAGGCGAAACGGTCTTCCTGGAGTTCCGGTGACAGCAGCCGAACCGGCCGAACGCCCTTGCTCCGACGCGGGGCTCCTCGCGCCCGGGCGCGTGGGATCGCCCGCCGAGACCGCGACGGGCGACCAGGCCTTCCTCCAGGCGCTGCTCGACGCGGAGGCGGCCCTCACCCGGGCGCAGGCCTCGCTCGGTCTCGTCCCGGCCGGGGCCGCCGACGCCGTCACCGCCGCGGCCCGCGCCGCGCGCTTCGACGTCCGCGCGCTCGCGCTGCGCGCGCGGGACGGCGGCAACCCGGTGATCCCGCTGGTCGCCGCCCTGGGCGCGGCGGTCGGCGCCGAGCACGCCTCCTGCGTCCACCGGGGTGCGACCAGCCAGGACATCATGGACACCGCCACCATGCTGGTCGCGGCCCGGACGCTGGACCCGGTCCTGGCCGACCTCGCCCGCACGGAGCGCGCGCTGGCGGGGCTGGCACGCGAGCACCGGGACACCGTCATGCCGGGACGGACGCTCACCCAGCACGCCGTGCCGACCACCTTCGGCCTGAAGGCTGCGGGCTGGCGCTCCCTGGTGCTGGACGCCCGGGACCGCGTGCGGCTGGTACGGGACGCCCTGCCGGCGCAACTCGGCGGCGCGGCCGGCACGCTGGCGGCCTTCGTCGCGTACGGGGCCCGCGACACGGGTGCCCTCGTCGAGGCGTACGCCCGTGAACTGGGCCTCGCCGCACCGGTGCTGCCCTGGCACACGCTCCGGACGCCGGTCGCCGACCTGGCGGGGGCCCTCGCCTTCACCGCGGGCGCCCTCGGCAAGACGGCCGCGGACGTGCTCACCCTCTCCCGCACGGAGATCCGCGAGCTGAGCGAGGGCACGGGCGGCGGGTCCTCCGCCATGCCGCACAAGGCGAACCCCGTACGGGCCACGCTGGTCGCCGCCGCGGCCCGCCGGGCGCCGCAGCTCGCGGCCACGCTGTACGCGTCCCTGTCCGCCGAGGACGAACGGCCCGCCGGTGCCTGGCACGCCGAGTGGGAGCCCCTGCGTGACCTGCTCCGGCTGGTCGGCGGGGCCGCGCGGGACGCGGCCGGGCTGACCGGGGGCCTGCGGGTCCACCCGGACGCGATGCGCGCCCATCTCGGCCTCACGCACGGCCTGATCGTCTCCGAGCGGCTGTCCGCCGAACTCGCGCCGGTGCTCGGGCGGGCACAGGCCAAGGAGCTGCTCACCCGAGCCGCCCGGCGGGCCACCGAGGAGGACCGGCCCCTGGTGGAACTGCTCGCCGAGGAGACCGGGTCGCAAGGCCTCGACCTGGTGGGCCTCACCGATCCCGCCCGGTACACCGGCTCCGCGGGAGCCCTCACCGACCGCGCCCTGGAGCGACGTTGACCAGCCGTACCGACCGAACCGCCGCGACCGACGACACGTTGCTCCACCACCGCCTCGAAGGGTCCGCCGCCGCTCCCCCGCTGCTCCTCGGGCCCTCCCTCGGCACGTCGACCGCCCTGTGGGACGCGGTGGCGCCCGAACTCTCGGTCTCCCACCGGGTCGTGCGCTGGGACCTGCCGGGTCACGGCGGCTCCCCCGCCCGTCTGATCGGCCCGGGCGCGGTCGTCGCCGACCTCGCCGCGCTGGTGCTGGCGCTCGCGGACTCCCTGGGGATCGACCGGTTCTCGTACGCCGGTGTCTCGCTGGGCGGGGCGGTGGGGCTGCACCTCGCCGTCCACCACCCGGAGCGGGTGGAGAAGCTCGCCGTGATCTGCTCCTCGGCGCACTTCAACGGCTCGAAGCCGTGGCGGGAGCGGGCCGCGCTCGTACGCGGCGAGGGGGTGGCGCGGCTCGCCGAGAGCGCCGCGTCCCGTTGGTTCACGCCCGGGTTCACGGTGCCGCGGCTGGTCGAGGACCAGCGGACGGCCGACCCGGACGCGTACGCGGCGTGCTGTGACGCGCTGGCCGCCTTCGACCTGCGCGGGGAGCTGTCCCGCATCGGCGCCCCCACCCTGGCCGTCGCCGGACGCGAGGACCGGGCGACCCCGCCCGCGCACCTGCGGGAGATCGCGGACGCGGTGCCGGGGGCCGCGCTCGTCGAGGTTCCGGGCGCCTCCCATCTGGCGCCCGCCGAGCGGCCGGAGGCCGTGCTGACCGCGTTGCGCGCGCACTTCGGCGGTGACGCGCGGCGGGGCATGGAGGTGCGGCGGCAGGTGCTCGGTGATGTGCACGTGGACGCGGCGCAGGCGCGGCAGTCCGCGTTCACGGCGCGGTTCCAGGACTTCATCTCGCGGTACGCGTGGGGCGAGATCTGGACGGACGAGACACTCGGCCGCCGCGAGCGGAGCATGATCACCATGACCGCGCTGGTCGCGCACGGCCACTACGAGGAACTGGCGATGCACGTGCGTGCCGCCCGCCGCAACGGGTTGACCCCGGAGGAGATCGGCGCCGTTCTGCTGCAGACCGCGGTGTACTGCGGGGTGCCTGCGGCGAACTCGGCGTTCGCGGTGGCCCAGCGGGTGCTGGCCGAGGAGCCGCCCGGCCGGTAGGCGTGGGCGGCTCCTCCTGGTGCGTGTACGGGTGCGGGTGCGTGGGGGCCGGTCCGCGCATCCCCGCGCCCCCGAGAGGCCCCTGACGGGTCCCCTTACAGGGTGTCCAGGGCCTCCTGGGCCTTCGTCGCCAGGGTGTCCGCCCCGCAGGACCGGGCCAGGGTCAGGCCCCGGTTGATCTCCACGGGTGAGCGGGAGGCGATGCCGTACTCGACCCGGGCCGCCGCGTGTTCGTAGGCGCAGGGGGACGCTTCCAGGTAGGTGACCGCCCGGCCGAGCAGTTCGACCGACCGCCGGCCGGTCTCCAGCGCGGCGGCGCAGCGCAGCGCCTCGCCGATGGCCGTGTCGGTGCCGAAGCGCTCGGCCTGGATACGGGCGTCGGCGGCCACCTGCGCGGCGCGCCGCGGGTCCTCGACCGCGAGGGCCCGGGCGAGGTCGCCCGCCCAGGGCGCCATCACGGTGTTGTGTCCGCCGCGCGCCTCGGACATCTTCTCGGCGGTCTCCAGCTCGTGCACGCCCTCCTCGAAGCGGCCGGTGGCGATGAGCAGCCGGCCCCTTATCGAGTGGGTGTCCGGCAGGACGATCGTGGACGGGTGCGGCGGCTCGAAGGAGTACCGTTCGGCGATCTCCTCGGCCTCGCCGACATGGCCGCGGGCCAGCAGCGTGTCGATGAGCATGCACGCCGCCGACCAGTGCATGGGCAGGCCCTGCCCGACCCGGTCCGCGAGCCGCAGTGCCCGGCGCAGCGACTCGTCGGCCTGCCTGAGGCGGCCCCGCCTGCGCAGCACGTACCCGCCGAAGGCGTGCGCGAGGGCCAGGTGGCCACCGCTCCAGCCGGCCGACTCGTAGGAACGCTGGGCCTCGGTGAAGAGGCTCTCGGCCCGGTCGAGGCGGTCCACGTACGTGTACGAGATGCCGAGCATCATGAGGAGCTCGAAGCTCCACTCGGTGTCGGTCCAGCCGAGCCCCGGCGCGAGGCGGCCGTTGACGAGCGAGCGGTCGCACAGCTCGGCGACCTCCTCGGCGTTCTCACCGCGGGTCATGGCGTCGAAGGCGCGCAGGACGAGCAGGGCGCGCTCGGAGTTGTCGCGGCCGGTGAGCGGCTCCACGAGCTGGGCCAGTCTGCGGGAGCGGCCGGGCGCGTCCTCCTCGCCGGCGTGGATGCCCTCCCACATGTAGTGCACGGCCTGCAGCCGCATCCGGGCGGGGCCGGGCCCGAGGCGGGCGGCCTCCGCGTCGACCGTGGCGACGGCCTCCTCCAGCTGGTCGTTGTGGACGAGCACGGAGGACAGCCGGCAGACCGCGTCGACCCTCAGCTCCTCCTCCAGGCCGTGCACCGTGAGCGCCTGCCGCAGATGGGCGATCGTGGTGGCCGGGGAGGTCAGGAGCGTGGCGCAGCCCAGTTCGTAGAGCACGCGCGCGTGGACCTCCGGGAGCGGCGGTTCCAGGAGGGCCCGCTCCAGACATCGGCGGGCCGCGTCCGGGGCGCCGACGGCGAGGTGCTCGCGGGCGGCCTCCCGCATCTGTTCGACCAGCTCGGGGTCGTCGTCCGGATGGACCTCCAGCAGGTGCCGGGAGGCCGCGGCGGCGCCGAGCCCCGAGGCGGTGACGACCGAGGCGGCCACCCCGTGCATCGCGGTGCGCAGCGCGTCCGGGATGGACCGGTAGACGGCGGTGGCGATGAGCGGATGGACGAACTCCAGCTCGCCGTCGAGGTCCTGGCCCACGGAGCGGTCGGCTCCGGTGAGGATGCGGGCCGCGCTCAGCCGTGCCGCGCAGCGCTCGGCGTCGTCCCGGGGCAGGCCGGACAGTTCGGCGGCGAGGTCCACGGAGATCTGCGTACCGAGGATGGCGGCCGCCCAGGCGAACTTCGTGGCGTCGACGCCGAGCCCTTCCAGCCGGTCGACCAGGCCGCGGCCGCGCGCGGAGCGGTTCAGGGCCCGTAACCCGGCGGCGGAGCTCTCGACGGGGTCGAGTTCGCTGTCCAGGACCTTGGCGAGGAGTTCCACGGTGTCGTAGGGGTTGCCGCCGGTGACGGCCCAGACCTCGCGGCAGAACGGGGCGTCGGCGTGCGCGCCGAGCGTGGCGCGGGTGAGGCCGGCCGTGGCGTCGGGGGTCAGGGCGCGCAGGCTGGGCATCGGGCGGGCCAGCGCGCCGATCGTTTCCAGGTGGCGGGCGTTCTCACCGGTGGCGTCCCCCGGGCGCCGGGCGACCACGACGAGGACGGGCAGGTCGTCGAGGCGCTCGGCGAACGCGGCCAGCCAGTGCAGGGTCTCCTGGTCCGCCCAGTGGGCGTCGTCGATCGTCAGCACCAGCGGCCACTCGCGCCGGGCGAGCCTGCGCACGGCGGCGACCAGGCCGTCGCACACGCCCTGCGGGTCGGCCTGGCGTTCGCCGGGCGCCGCTATCCCGAGGGCCGGCCCCGCGATGTCGTACCAGTCGCCGAAGTACTCGCGCGCCTCGTCCGGCATCAGCGCCACGAGCGCGGGCTGCAGCAACTGCCGTACGACGTTGAACGGAACGGACGTGATGGTCTCGCCGCCTCGCGCCGACCAGACCGTGCAGCGGCCCTCCGCGACGGCGCGGACCCGGGCGAGCAGTGCGGTCTTGCCCATGCCGGCCTCGCCGGTGAACACGAGCAGGCTGCCCACGGCGGATCCGGCGCACAGGGCGTCGACGGCTTCCGTGACCGCGGCCAGTTCCGCGTCACGCTCCCAGAGCGGTGTCGAGGCGGCCGCGCCCGGCCGTGCCTCCGTCATACCGCTACCTCCCCAGGTCGCCCCAATGGCGTACAGACTTCGAGCCTAGTCCTCCGGAAGGCGCGATGGAGCCTGGTCGGGACACGCGTTGCCGTCACGTCGACGGCCGGCGGTCACACACCGCGACCGGCTTCCGGTACCGGCGCGCGGGGCCGCGCGGATCGGGGGGAACGGCGCGGCCCGGGTGATCGACGTGACCGAGGTGACCGGCGTGACCTGAACGGGGGTCCTCTCATCCGGCTTTCACCCACGCCTCATACGGTGGACCCATGACGCAGGCGACTCCCCCCGGCTGGTATCCCGACCCCGGGCAGACAAGTGACGGTCCCGCCACCCAGCGCTGGTGGGACGGCAGGACATGGACGGACCAGACACGCCCCGCGGAGTCGGCCGCCGCATGGGGTCCACCGGCCTACCCGCCGGACGCCCCGTACCAGGGCGCGAACCCGGGCGGCTCCAGACGCGGAGTGCGTACGGCGATAGCCGTGGCCGCCGCCGTCGCGGTGCTCGCGGGCATCGGCGGCGGGGTGTACGCGCTGACCACGGACGACGATCCGGGCAGCAGTGAGCAGAGCGGTGCCCGGCCGACGCCGTCGCTGCCGGGCGGCCCGCAGGGGCAGGACGGCGGCGGCCAGGGCGGCCCCGGCGGCCAGGACGGCGGCGGGAGCGCGGCCCCGCAGCCGCAGCAGAGCGAGAAGGGCTTCGCCGCCGACCCGGTCAACGGCATCAGCCTCCCGGTGCCGGACGACTGGAGCGGCTCGACCCTGCAGGTGGGCGCCCAGGTGACGTCCAAGGACTCCTACAAGTGCCCGGGCGACACCTCGGCGACCTGCACCAAGGGCGGCGCGTACTCCGCCCCCGCGCTCGCCCTGGAGCTGAAGGCCACCACCGCGGAGGCCGCTGCCAAGGAGGACATCGCCAAGAACGCGGAGGAGTCGTACGGCGGGAAGAGCTACGGAAAGATCACCTCGCACGACGAGCTGTCCTCCGAGGCGGTCACCGTGGCCGGGCAGAAGGGGTACGCGGTCCGCTGGAAGGTCGTCACCAGCAAGGGCGCCGACGGCTACGTCGAGTCGCTGGTCTTCCCGGCACCGGCCGGCGCCGAGCAGCTCGTGGTCGTGCGCTTCGGCGTCGACGTCGGGGCGGACGCGCCCGGGCAGGCCGTGATCGACCAGATCACGAAGGGCATCAAGGAGTCCTCCGGCGGGGGCAGCGGGCAGGACGTCTAGGCCGTACGGCGGCCGGACCACGGTACGGGTCCCGCACACCGGTCGGCCGGGTGGGGCGCCTCTTCGGGCGAAGAGGCGCCCCACCCGGCCGGGGGGTGCGCGCCGCCCCCGTCCCCACGGTGCGGCGCGATCAGGTCACCGTCCAGTCATCCCATGGACGGCGGCCCGAGTCTCAGGTGGTGTCCGACAGGCCCAGCGCGGGCAGCAGGGCCACTTCCACGTAGCGCAGGAGGTAGTCCGCGTCCGCGGGCCTCCCCTCCAGGATGGGCCGGACGCGCAGCACGCCGAGCAGCTGCGCCGGCAGGAACTCCAGCACCGGATGGTCGGCGGTGATCTCGCCCCGCTCGACCGCCCGCCCGATCATCGCCCGCAGCGCGTCGAGTTCGGGTTCCACCAGGGCGTCGCGCAGTGCGCGCTTCAGTTCCTCGTCCTGCATCACCGACTGCCCGAGCGCCTGCATGAGCCGCGTGTCCTCGTCGGACCGCTCGCCCGCCGTACGGGCGACGGCGCGCAGGTCGCCGGCGAGCGAACCGGTGTCGATGCCGATGAACTTGGGGCAGTGGTTGGCGCGCAGCGCCGCCGCCACGAACTGCGGCTTCGTCTTCCACTGCCGGTAGAGCGTGGACTTGCTGCACCGGGTGCTGGCGGCGACACCCTCCATGGTCAGGGCGTCGTAGCCGCACTCACGGACCTGGGCGAGCACGGCGTCGAAGAACTCCTGCTCACGCTCCGGCGTGATCTTGGAGCGGCGCGAGGCGGCGACCGTCTCCGGTCCCTCCGCTGCCTGCGACGTCATGACGCTTCTCCTCGCTCACCCGGCGGCCCGCGCCCCCCGGTGGTCCGGACGGTGGTTCCCGGTCCGGCGGACGCTCTATCGATACGCCAGTGTACCGGAACGCTGCCGTATCGGTACACTGGCGTATCGATGAGCCTTGGACAGGACCCACCCCTGTGCCGAGTGGATCCCCTCCTGGGCTCACCACGCATCAGCGCAACCGAGACCGTCAAGCAAAGGGGCCGGGGGATGGAACTCCCAACCGAGCCTGCACAGAAGGGATCAGCCGCGAAGCCGCGGCCTCCCCTCGTCCGTGAGGTCCTGCTCGTCGCGGGCCTCTTCCTCGTCTATAAGCTCGGCCGTCAGCTGGCCACCGGCCACACCGCCGAGGCCTTCGCGAACGCGCACCGCGTGTGGGACCTCGAACGGTTCCTGCACCTGCCCGGCGAGAGCTCCGTGCAGTCCGCGATGCTGCACGGCGACCTCCTCGTCCACCTCGCCAACACCTATTACGCGACCGTGCACTTCCCCGCCACGGTGGCCTTCCTGAGCTGGCTGTACCTGCGGCGGCCGGGGCACTACCTGTGGGCCCGCCGGGTCCTCGCCGCGGTCACCGCGGCCGCCCTGGTGACGCATCTCACGTTCCCGCTCGCCCCGCCGCGCATGCTGGCCGCGACCGGCCTCGTGGACACCGGGCAGGTGTACGGACCGACCGTGTACGGCGCCTCGCCCGGGACCGACTCCCTCTCGAACCAGTTCGCCGCGATGCCGTCGCTGCACTTCGGCTGGGCCCTGATGATCGCGGTCGGCCTGATCGCCGCGACCCGGTCCCGGTGGCGGTGGCTGTGGCTGCTGCACCCGCTGGTGACGCTGCTGGTGATCGTCGGTACGGCGAACCACTACTGGTTCGACGCGATCGTGGCCGGCGCGCTCCTCGGCATCGCTCTCGCCGTCCTGCGCCCGCCCCGGGACGACGGCGCCGCCGGCAGCCTCGTACCGCAGAAGCAGAAGCAGAAGCAGAAGCAGGAACAGGAACAGGCGGCCGGCGCACCGCAGGCGCCCGAGCTCGTGGGAGCCGGCCGATGAGCGCCACCCTCCTCGCCGTCGTCCTGTCCCTGGTCTCCGCCGTCGCCTACGCGGGCGCCGCGGTGGCCCAGGAACGCCTGGCCTCCCGGAGCGCGGACGCGGGGATGCTGCGGCTGCTGGGCCGTGGCGCCTGGTGGTGGTCGGTCGGCCTCAACGCCGGGGCCGCGCTGCTGCACGTGGCCGCCCTCAAGTACGGAACACTCACCCTCGTCCAGCCGCTCGGCGCGCTCACCCTGGTCGCCGCGGTGCCCCTGGGCGCACGCCTGGCGGGACGCCGGGTCAGCGCGGTCGAGTGGCGCGGTACGGCGCTGACGCTGGCCGGGCTCTGCGCCGTGCTCGTCACCGCGTCCGGGCCCGCGCCCGACGACGTGCTGAGCGTCCCGCAGGCGCTGGCCGTCACGGGCGCCACCGCGGCCCTCATCGGCGCGCTGGCCCGGCCGGGCGCGCGCCCCGGGCTGCGGCACGCGTCCGCGTCCGGCGTCGCCTCGGGGGTCGCCTCGGCGCTCACCCAGACCGTGACCGTCGCCGTGACGGACCGTTCGGGTCCGCTGCTGAGCGGGCAGGTCGTCGTGGTGGCCGTGTTGGTCGCGGCGTTCGCCGCGGGCGGGCTGCTGCTGTCGCAGACCGCCTACAAGGGTGGCCTCGGCGCGCCGCTCGCCGTCGTGACGCTGGCCAATCCGATCGCCGCCGCAGCCATCGGCCTCTCGCTGCTCGGCGAGCGGCTGCAGGGCGGGGCGGCGGGGCTGCTCCTCGCGGCGGCCGGGGCGGCCGTCGCGGCCTGGGGCGTGGTGACGCTGTCGCGTTCCGCGCCCGTGCCGCCCGTGCCGCCCGTGCCCGCGCCGGTGGCCGTGCCCGCGGAGAGGGGGGACGAACCGCATCCGGTGGCCGCGGTCCTCGCACTCGGGCCCGACCCGGCCGCGTACGAACCCTCGCTGCTGCCCCGGCAGCAGAACCCGGGGCACCTCACCTCGCTGTAGCCCCCCGTCCCCGGCCGTCCCAGCCGGCGCCGGAACACGGCGCCGGAGCGGCGGTCAGCCCAGGCCGCGCGAGTCCTGCTTGAGCGGTGTCGGCGTGGTCGACGACCGCGAAGTCGATCTTCCCGAACATGTTCTGCCGGGCGATCTCACCGGCCGGCGAACCGTCCGGACGCGCCACCAGCACCCGGGACTTCAGGAACTTGCGGGGCCGGGTCAGCAGCAGTTGCGGCTGACCGTGCGCGTCGCGGATCCCGAACCTGTGCGTCATGAACTGGTCGATGCTCGCGACGAAGCGCAGCACCTTCCTCAGTGCGCTCCGCCCGACCTGGACGGCCGGGCCGAGCCGGTTGCCCTGCTGGTCCATGACCTTGTACTCGTTGGTCGACTCGATCAGCTTGGCCTTCTGGTTCACCACCAGGACCGGTTCGGTGACCAGGCTGCCGCCGGCCGCGTGCGGGGCACACCGTCCCGGGCCTGCAGGTACACGACCGGTACGGCCGACGCGGGACTCGTCGCACCACTTCCGTCCCACCGGTCAGCGGACCGTGCCGATCGCCGGGTCGCTGACGCCCGCCCGGCCGTTCTCGACGTGCCCGGCGAACCGGCGCAGGAACGAACCGTCCGCCTCGGACACGACGGTGAGGTCGTACCAGCGCCTGCTCGCGCGCAGGTCGACGGTGTGCCTGACGGTCGCGCCGGGACGCACCTTGAACGACCTGGACCTGCCGCCGTAGCCGTCGGTGAGTGCGAGGTTCGCCGTACGGGTTCCCTTGTTGGTGAACGTCAGCTCGATGCCGTCCCCGTCGTGACGGGCGGTGACCTCGGGTCCGGCCGTCCTCCCCGGGCCCTTGAAGACGCGCAGGAAGCCGTTGGGCCCGTGCACGGTCAGGTCGTACGAGCCGCCCGAGGACGCGGTGTTCCAGGTGTCCGAGACACTCTTGCCTGCCTCGGTGGTGTAGGTCCAGGGGCCGTCGGCGCGGTTCCCGGAGGTCACGTGGAAGGAGGCGCCGGCCTTCCGGCCGGAGGCGAAGGTCAGCGTGAGCCTCCCCGCCTTCGCGTCCGCCGAGCCGTCGATCCACGGGGCGTACCGCAGCGGGCGGGCGGGCCGCAGGCCGCGCTCCTGCCGGGGCAGCTCCGGGTCCGCCGGCGGAGTCGGCCTGTAGTCCGGGTGCCGCTCCTTGTCCTGCGGCTCGTACGCGTCGGTGTCCGGTAGCCCGGCCGGCGCGCTGTCCTTGCGGGAGAAGTCGAAGGCCGAGGTCAGGTCGCCGCAGACGGCCCGGCGCCACGGCGAGATGTTCGGCTCCTCGACACCGAACCGGCGCTCCAGGAACCGCACGATCGAGGTGTGGTCGAGGGTCTCGGAGCAGACGTAACCGCCCTTGCTCCAGGGCGAGACGACGAGCATCGGCACCCGCGGGCCGAGACCGTACGGCCCGGCGACGTGCGTCGGGCTGCCCGCGAAGAGGTCCGGGCCGACGTCGACGGTGGACCTGCCCCGCTCGGCGGACTGCGGCGGCAGCGGCGGGACGAGGTGGTCGAAGAAGCCGTCGTTCTCGTCGTACGTGATGAACAGGGCCGTCTTCGCCCAGACCTCCGGGTCGGCGGTGAGCGCCTCCAGGACCTGGGAGATGTACCAGGCGCCGTAGTTGGACGGCCAGTTGGAGTGCTCGGAGAAGGCCTCGGGGGCGGCTATCCAGGAGACCTGCGGCAGTCTGCCGCCCACGACGTCGGCGCGCAGCTGATCGAAGTAGCCCTCACCCCTGCGGGCGTCGGTGCCGGTGCGGGCCTTGTCGTGGAGCGGGTCGCCGGCCTTGGCGTTGCGGTACTTGTTGAAGTACAGCAGCGAGTTGTCGCCGTAGTTGCCGCGGTACGCGTCCGGGATCCAGCCCCAGGAGCCGGCCGCGTCCAGGCCGTCGCCGATGTCCTGGTAGACCTTCCAGGAGATCCCGGCCTCCTCCAGCCGCTCGGGGTAGGTCGTCCAGTCGTAGCCGGCCTCGTCGTTGCCGAGGACCGGCCCGCCGCCCTTGCCGTCGTTGCCGGTGAAACCCGTCCACATGTAGTAGCGGTTCGGGTCGGTGGAGCCGATGAAGGAGCAGTGGTAGGCGTCGCAGACGGTGAAGGCGTCGGCGAGCGCGTAGTGGAACGGGATGTCCTCGCGGGTCAGGTACGCCATGGTCGTGGCGCCCTTCGCGGGCACCCACCTGTCGTACTTGCCCCCGTTGTAGGCGGCGTGCCCGTCGGGCCAGCTGTGCGGCAGGCCCTCCAGGAACTGCATGCCGAGGTCGTCGGCCTCCGGGCGGAACGGCAGCAGGTCCCTGGTGCCGTCCGACTGGTGCCACACGGACCTGCCGTTGTCGAGCGTGACCGGGTGCGGGTCGCCGAAACCGCGGACACCCCGCAGCGCGCCGAAGTAGTGGTCGAAGGACCGGTTCTCCTGCATGAGGACGACGACGTGTTCGACGTCCTCGATGGTGCCGCGTCGGTGGCCCGCGGGGATCGCGGCCGCCTTGGCGATGCTCTGCGACAGCGCGGTGAACGCCGCGGTACCGCCCGCGAGTTGCAGGAAACGGCGCCGATTCACTTCGGTCATGGCTGGGGGGACCTCTCGCGCTGACGGGTACGGGGCGACTGCGGGGACGACTCACGGACGGACCGGGGTGTGCCGGAACGTGCGCCACAGGAGTGTTCCAAGCGCAACGAACGTCAGGGAAGGGTCGCGTGGCTCCCGTGTGAAACACAGCGGTACGTGAGATGCCGGCCGCCGCAGGAGGCGCCGGTCCCCTGTCGGGACGCCCCCGCGTGGCGGACCGCCGGTTTTGCGAGTGAGGTAGGGGTACCCGTAGGTGCTGCGGGCCGTGGTGGCCCGTCGACCCGCTGACGAGAAGGAGAGTGCCGTGCCCTCAGGATCCAGCCCCAAGCGCGAGCGTCAGTACGAGCACATCAAGGAGGGCGCCGAGAAGCGCGGCACCTCCGAGAAGCGCGCGGAGGAGATCGCCGCCCGGACGGTCAACAAGGAACGCGCCCGCTCGGGGGAGTCGAAGACGTCGAGCAGGACGTCGACCCGCGACCCGAAGTCCTCCTCCCAGCGGGGCGGGCAGCGCTCGCACAGCGGCTCCGAGGGGCCGACCCGGGACCAGCTGTACGCGGAGGCCAGGAAGAAGAACATCGAGGGCCGGTCGTCGATGAACAAGCAGCAGCTCAGCAAGGCACTGGGCCGCTGAGGACGAGTCGCACCGAATTCACGCCGGGAGTGAGATCCGCATGAGCAACGACAAGCCGCTGGCCCTCGTCACGGGCGCCTCCAGCGGCATCGGTTTCGAACTGGCCAGGCAGTTGGCCGAGCGCGGTTACGACCTCGTGGTCAACGCCGAGGACTCCGTACGGCTCCAGGACGCGGCCCGGCGGATCCGCGCGGCGGGTGCCGAGGTGGAGGTGGTCCAGGCCGACCTGCGCGTCTACGAGGACACCGAGGCCCTCTTCGCGGCGGCCTCGACGCTGGGCCGGCCGCTGGAGGTCGTCGCCCTGAACGCCGGGGTGGGACGCGGCGGCGCGTTCGCCGACACCGACCTGGCGGACGAACTGGAGATCATCGACCTCAACGTCCGCTCGACGGTGCACCTGGCCAAGCGCGTCGTACGGGACATGGTCGTCCGGGACGCGGGCCGCATCCTGATCACCTCCTCCATCGCCTCGACGATGCCCGGCTCCTTCCAGGCGGTCTACAACGCCTCGAAGTCGTTCCTGCAGTCCTTCACCGAGGCCCTGCAGAACGAGCTCAAGGACACCCGCGTCACCCTGACCTCGCTGATGCCCGGGCCGACCGAGACCGACTTCTTCCACCGTGCCGACATGGACGACACGAAGATCGGACAGCAGGACAAGGACGACCCGGCCCAGGTCGCCCGGCAGGGCCTCGACGCGCTCTTCTCCGGCAAGGACAAGCTCGTCGCGGGCTCCGTCAAGACCAAGGCACAGGGCCTGGCCAACAAGGTGCTGCCCGACGCGGCCAAGTCCCAGGCGCACCGGAAGATGGCCGAACCGGGGTCGGGCGAGTCCGGGAACTGAACGTTCGAGCTCGCTGGGGGCCGGCATGCCGATCACACCCGACGTCGCGTACGCCCGTATCGGACGGGAGGTGACCGCCCGGGCCGGCCTGCTCTGGGAGGTCGCCCTGGAACTGCACCGCTCGCCGGAGCTCGCCTTCCGGGAGCACCGGGCGGTGGAGCTGCTGACCGGGCACTTCGAGCGGGAGGGCTTCCTCGTCGAGCGCGGTGTGGCGGGCCTGCCCACGGCGTTCACCGCCCGGACGGGTGAGGGCGGCGGGCCCTGCGTCGCGCTGCTGATGGAGTACGACGCGCTGCCGGACCTCGGGCACGCCTGCGGGCACAACCTGATCGCCGCGGCGGGTCTCGGCGCGGCCCTGGCGCTGCGCGGGGCGCTGGAGCGGCTGGACGGCACGCTCCTCGCGGTCGGCACCCCCGCCGAGGAGGACGGCGGCGGCAAGGTGACGCTCACCGACGCGGGGGTCTTCGAAGGGGTCGACGCGGCCCTGATGTTCCATCCGGGCGTGCACACCTGGACGTGGGCGCCGCTGACCGCGCAGCGCCAGGTCCGGGTGGGGTTCCACGGCCGTGCCGCGCACCCGACGGGCAGCCCGACCGAGGGCATCGACGCGCTGGCGGCGCTCATCCAGCTGTTCAACACACTCGCCGTGCTGGGCCGGCGCCTGCCGCCCGGATCGCATGTCCAGGGCATCGTGACGGAGGGCGGCACGGCCACCAACATCGTGCCGGCGTTCGCCGAGGGCCTGTTCGGGCTGCGCGGCGGCACCACGGCGGCGCTCGACGACCTGGAGGCCGAGCTGGCGCGCTGCGCCGAGGGCGTCGCGCGCTCGACGGGGACCCGGGCCGACACGGCCCGGGTCACGGCCGGGTACGAGCACTTCCGCGACAACGACGTGCTGTCCGGCCGGTTCGCGGAGCACCTCGCGCGAGCCGGCCTCTCCGCGCGGGAACCCGAACCGGGTGTCTACCTCGGCTCCTCCGACATCGGCAACGTCAGTACGCGGGTGCCCGCCATCCATCCCTTCGTCGCGATCATGGACGAGTCCGGCAGCGACCACACCCCGCAGTTCGCCGAGGCCGCCGCCGGTGAACGGGGGCGCGTCGCCATGCTCGCCGCGGCACGGGCGCTGGCCTGTACGGCGGCGGACGTCCTGCTCACCCCGGAGGTCGCGGAGCGGGCGTGGCGGTGCCTGCGGGAGAAGGCGGCCGCGGGACTGTAGCGACGCGCGGCTCCGGCGGCGCGGGCCCGGAGTCCGTTCATCCGCACGGCCGCACCTGGGACGGCACGTCGTTTCCCTCCCCCGGGGCGAGGGCAGTCGAGACACATGGACCACTCGAAAGCGCCGGTGCTCGAAGCCCTGGCGGCCTACCACGCCGAGGGGCAGACCCCCTTCACCCCGCCGGGCCACAAGCAGGGGCGGGGCGCCGATCCCCGGGTCCGCGCGGTGCTCGGGGACGCGGTCTTCCGTTCGGACGTCCTGGCGACCAGCGGGCTGGACGACCGGACGTCCTCCCATGGCGTCCTGGAGAAGGCACAGGCCCTCATGGCGGACGCCGTCGGGGCCGAGCACACCTTCTTCTCGACCTGCGGCAGTTCCCTGTCGGTCAAGGCCGCCATGCTGTCGGTGGCCGGGCCGCACGAGAAACTGCTGGTGGGGCGTGACGCGCACAAGGCGGTGGTGTCGGGTCTCATCCTTTCGGGCATCCGGCCCGTCTGGGTCGCGCCGCAGTGGGACTCCCGGCTGCACCTGGCGCACCCGCCGTCCGCGGAGGCGTTCGAGGCGGCCTTCGACGAACACCCGGACGCGAAGGGCGCGCTCGTCACCACGCCCACGCCGTACGGCACCTGTTCCGACCTGGCCGCCGTCGCGCGGGTCTGCCACGAGCGCGGCAAGCCGCTCATCGTGGACGAGGCCTGGGGCGCCCACCTGCCGTTCCACCCGGACCTGCCGACCTGGGCCATGGACGCCGGGGCCGACGTCTGTGTGACCTCGGTGCACAAGATGGGCTCGGGCCTCGAACAGGGGTCGGTCTTCCACCTCCAGGGCGACCTGGTCGACCCCGAGGTGCTCAAGAGCCGTGCGGACCTGCTCGGCACGACGAGCCCCTCCGTGCTCGTCTACGCGGCCCTGGACGGATGGCGCCGGCAGATGGTCGAGCACGGGCACGCCCTGTACGACGACGCGCTGGCCCTGGCCGCGTCCGTACGGGACCGGATCGCGGGCATCGAGGGCATGCACGTGCACGGCCGGGGCGACTTCTGCGGGACGGGCCTCGCGTCGGACATGGACCCCCTCCAGGTCATCGTCGACATCACCTCGCTGGGCACGACGGGCTACCGGGCGGCCGACTGGCTGCGCGAGCACCACCGGATCAACCTGCACCTGTCCGACCACCGCCGCATCAGCGCCCAGCTGACCCATGCCGACGACGAGGAGTCCGCGAAGACCCTCCTGACGGCCCTGCGCGACGTCGCCGCGCACGCGCACGAGCTGCGGCCCGCGGAGAGGGTCGAGATCCCGGACCCCGAACAGCTGCGGCTGGAGCAGGTCGCGCTCCCGCGCGACGCGTTCTTCGGGCCGACCGAACAGGTCCCCTGGGAGAAGGCGGCCGGCCGGATCACCGCGGAGATGCTCACGCCGTACCCGCCCGGCATCCCCGCCGCGCTGCCCGGGGAGCGCCTGAACACCGAGGTCCTGCGCTACCTGCGCACCGGCGTCGACGCGGGCATGGTCGTACCGGACGCGGCGGACACGGAGATCAGGAGCGTACGGGTCGCGGTCGAGAGCTGACCCCGCCCCGGGGACCGGACCGCGCACGGGCCGGCCACGAACCGAGCACGAGTTCGGCATGAAGGGACGTTACGGGGGCACACGGACGACACCGATGAGTGCCTGGGAGGAATCTGTGGTCGTGTTGAAGCCGGATCCGCGCTCCGTGAGAACTCTGCTCGCCCGCTACGCGAGCGCCCGTATCGCCCTCGCGCACGCGTCCGACGCGGCATGGGAGCAGGAGCTGGCGGACGTCTCGTACACGCTGTGCGTGATGACGGGAACGTCCGCGATCACCGACGCGATCGCGGCGGCGGACGAGATCCTGGCGGCGGCCAAGCTCCCGGGGGCGCAGGCCCCCCGGGAGGTCCCGCAGGAGTCCCTCCCGGAGGACCCGATCCTCGCGGCCTGAACGCGCACCGCCACGAGCCGTTCGGTGCGGGTCCGGCGGGCCCCGGCCGGGATGCGCGCGTGCGGGAACAGGGTGGCGCAGTCACTGTCCTCGTCGCGGAAGACCTCGGCCGAACCGGTGTCGGTGCAGGTGGCCGGCAGACCTGCCGGGTCGTCGACCGGCGCGAAGGGCGGACTCGTCCGGCGTCGGCCCCTTCGCCACACACGCGCCCTGAGCGGTAGGCCTTCCGTACCGCGGAAGGCCTGTTGCGTATCCCCGGAGCCCTTCCCGACGATGTCGCCACGACCCAGGGACGGGAGCCGAACGCCATGCCGCACACCACCGCCTTCGCCAGGAACCAGTGGTACGTCGTCGCCCACGCGCACGAAGTGGGGCGGGAACTGCTCGGGCGGACCGTGCTCGGGGAGCCGCTCGTCCTCTACCGGACCGAGGGCGACGGGCGGCCCGTGGCCCTGCACGACCGGTGTGTGCACCGGCGGTATCCGTTGTCGGCGAGCGGGCTCGACGGTGACCGGATCGTCTGCGGGTACCACGGCTTCACGTACGACACCACGGGCGCCTGTGTGTACGTACCCGGGCAGAAACGCATTCCCCGCACCGCCCGCGTGGCCGCGTACCCCGTGGTCGAGCAGGACGCGCTCGTCTGGGTGTGGATCGGTGATCCCGCCCTCGCCGACCCGGGGACGATTCCGCGCGCCCCCCACCTCGGCTCCCCCGGCTGGGTCACCGTCGGCGGGATGGAGCCGATCGACGCCGACTACGGCCTCCTCGTCGACAACCTCCTCGACCTGTCCCACGAGACCTACCTGCACGGCGGCTACATCGGCACACCCGAGGTCGCCGAGACGCCGATCACCACCGAGGTGGACGAGGGCGCCGGCGTCGTACGGGTCAGCCGGCGCATGGACGACGCCGAGTGCCCGCCCTTCTACGCGAAGTCGACCGGTATCGAGGGGCGGATCACCCGCTGGCAGGACATCGAGTACCACGCGCCGTGCCTGTACCTGCTGCACAGCCGGATCGCGCCGGCCGGTGTCGTGCCCGAGCCGGACGGCAGCGATCCGGACGGCTTCCACACGGAGATCACGTACGCCATCACGCCGTCCGTTGACGGCAGGGTGTACGACTTCTGGATGGTGTCACGCGACTGGGCGACGGACGACGCCGAGGTGACCGAGTTCCTGCGGGCCAACAACCACACCGTCGTGATGCAGGACGTCGACGCGCTCACCCTGCTGCAGCGCGCCCTCGGCACGGAGCGCGCCGGGTACCAGGAGCTGAGCATCAACATCGACACCGGTGGTCTGGCCGCCCGCCGCATCCTGGCCCGGCTGGTCGAGGAGGGCGCCGGGCCGGTGGAGAGGGTCCGGTGACCGGCCAGAGGAGTGAGGTCTACCGCGTCGACTGGCTGCCCGGCACGGACGTGCTGCTCGGCACCTGCCACTGCGGGGCCGAGCACGCCGCCGAGGACCCGGTCGAGATGTGGGAGTGGATGCTCGCCCACCCCGAAGGACACACGCCCCGAGGAAAGGGCTCATGACCACGTACGCGTACGAGGCCGAACTCGTCGTCGACCGCCGGGAGCCGGTGGCCGACGGCGTGCTCGCCCTCACCCTGCGCCATCCGCTGGGCGGGGAACTTCCCGGCTGGGAACCCGGCGCCCATGTCGACGTCGTCCTGGGGCCGGGCCTGGAACGGCAGTACTCGTTGTGCGGCGATCCGGCCGACCGGCACGCGTGGCGCGTCGCGGTGCTGCGCGAACCCGGCGGACGCGGCGGATCCGCCCAGGTGCACGACCGGCTGACGGCCGGTGACAGGGTCCGTGTGCGCGGTCCGCGCAACCACTTCGCCCTGCTGCCCTCGCCCCGCTACCGGTTCGTCGCGGGCGGCATCGGCATCACCCCGCTCCTGCCGATGCTGGCCGCGGCCGAGGCGGCGGGCGCGGACTGGACGCTGCTCTACGGCGGGCGGACCCGGCGGACCATGGCGTTCCGGGCGGAGCTGGAGCGGTACGGGGACCGGGTGCGCGTCGTCCCGCAGGACGAGTTCGGGCTGCTCGACCTCGCCTGCGTGCCGGTCTCCCCCGCGCCGGACACGCTCGTCTACTGCTGCGGTCCCGCGCCGCTGCTGGACGCCGTGGCGGAGCGGTGCGCCGGATGGCCCGCGGGTTCCCTGCACGTCGAGCGCTTCAGTCCCGTCGGGCCCGCCGTCCGGGGACCGGGCGTCCGGGAAGCGGGCGAGGACACGGAGTTCGAGGTCGTCCTGCGGCGCTCGGGGCGGACGCTCACCGTCCCCGCGGACGCGTCCGTGCTCGACACCGTGCTGGCCGCCGGCGTCGACGCGCTGTACTCCTGCACCGAGGGCACCTGCGGGACCTGCGAGACGGACGTCCTGGAGGGCGTCCCGGACCACCGGGACTCGGTGCTCACGGACGAGGAGCGGGCGGCCGGCGACACGATGTTCATCTGTGTGTCCCGGTGCCGCGGGAAGCGCCTCGTGCTCGGCCTGTGATCCGCAGGTCCGCCTCGATCCGGGCGACCGTGGCCAGCAGGTGGGGCAGCAGGTCACGGCGTACGGACTCCACCGAGTTGCGGCTGGCGTGCACGGGGACGTTGACCGCCGCCACCGCCTCGCCGTCCCGGTCGCGCACCGGGACGGCGACCGAGCGCAGCCCCTCCTCCAGTTCCTGGTCGACGATCGCGTACCCCTGACGGCGCACCCGGCGCAGCTCGGCGCGGAGCAGGTCGGCGGAGCCGATCGTGCGGGCCGTCAGGGGCCGCAGGTCCGCGCGCGCCAGGCGCACGGTGATCTCCTCGTCGGGAAGCTGCGCGAGCAGCACCCGGCCGACCGAGGTGACATGGGCCGGGAAACGGGTCCCGACGGTGATCGTCGCGGTCATGATGCGGTGCGTCGGCACGCGGGCGACGTACACGACGTCGTCGCCGTCGAGGACGCACAGGGACGACGACTCCCTGATCCGCGCGACGAGTTGCTCCAGGTGCGGCTCGGCGATCTCCGGCAGGGTGACACCGGACAGGTACGAGTATCCGAGTTCCAGGACGCGCGGGGTGAGCCGGAACATCCGCCCGTCCGTCTCCACGTACCCCAGGTCGAAGAGTGTCAGCAGGAAGCGGCGGGCCGCCGCGCGGGTCAGGTCGGTGACCCGCGCCACCTCGCTGAGCGTGAGTTCCGGATGGTCGGCGTCGAAGGCGCGGATGACCGCGAGACCGCGCTCGAAGGAGCGCACGAAATGCGGTTCGCGGGTTCCAGCAGGCATCATCGCCTCCACGGGACGCACGCACGGGACGCACGGGGGTGCGCTCTGCGCACGCTAGGAGCACACTTCGGCAACTGTCAACGACCGTGCGCGTCAAGGGCATTGACCTGTTCCACACCCCCGTTCTACGTTCCCGCTGAGCACTTCTGTGCGGTCTGCGCACAGCCTGTCGAAGAACTGTCCCACTAGGGGGAGTCATGCGTCGTCTGCTCATCGGCTTGGTGACCGGCACCGCCCTGGTCGCCGCGACGGCCTGCGGTTCGTCCGACTCCTCCGGGTCGGACGACGACAAGGGCAAGGCGTCCGGGGGCGGGGACACCGTCACGGTGAAGGTGGGCGTCATCCCCATCATCGACGTCGCCCCGCTGTACCTGGGCCAGAAGAAGGGCTTCTACAGCGAGCGCGGCATCGAGCTGTCGCTCACCAGCGCGCAGGGCGGCGCGGCCATCGTGCCCGGTGTCGTCTCCGGCCAGTTCGACTTCGGCTTCAGCAACATGACGTCGCTGCTGACCGCCCAGTCGAAGAACGTGCCGGTCAAGGCGGTGGTGAACGGTGTGGCCTCCACCGGCGAGGAGGGCGCCGACTTCGCGGAGCTCGCCGTCAGGAAGGGCAGCCCCCTGAAGTCCGCCAAGGACGTGGAGGGCAAGAAGGTCGCCGCCAACACGCTCAACAACATCTGCGACACCTCGACCAGGGAGTCGGTCCGCAAGGACGGCGGCGACCCGTCGAAGGTGAAGTTCGTGGAGATGCCGTTCGACCAGATGCCGGCCGCTCTGGAGGGCGGCCGGGTGGACGCGGCCTGTGTCGTGGAACCCGCGCTCGCCAGCATCAAGGCCGAGGGCGGCACCTCCATCGCGTCGCTCTTCTACGACGTGTCGCCCGACCTCACCGTGGCCATGTACTTCACCTCCCAGCAGTACACGCGCAAGAACCCGGAGACGGTGAAGAAGTTCCAGGAGGCGACCGCCGAGTCCCTGGAGTACGCCGACAGCCACCCGGCGGAGGTCCGTAAGATCATCAGCACCTACACGAAGATCCCGCAGCCCCTGGTGAAGTCGCTGGTCCTGCCCCGGTGGCCCGCCGAGCCGGACCGTCCCTCCATCGAGCGGCTGGCCGAACTGGGCCGGCAGGACGGCCTGTTCGAGAAGGCGCCGGACCTGGACAAGCTGCTGCCGTGAGAGGAGCCGACGCCCTGCTGGGCGCGGCCGGGCTCGCGGCCTTCCTCGCCCTCGGCGAGGCGGTGCCCCGGCTCGGCCCGGTGGACGAGGACCACTTCCCGCCGACCAGCCGCATCACCGGCGCGCTCGCCGGCGAACTGTCCGACGAGGCGTTCTGGACCGCGCTCGGGGACACCCTCACCGGCTGGGCGATCGGGCTCTCGATCGCCGTCGTCGCGGGCGTCGCCGCGGGTGTCCTGATCTCGGTCACGCCCTACCTCCGCGAGGCGACCGCGTCGACGATCGAGTTCCTGCGCCCGATCCCGTCGGTCGCGCTGATCCCGCTCGCGGTGCTGCTGTACGGCACCGAACTGCGCTCGGTGCTCCTGCTGGTGGTCTACGCGTCGTTCTGGCAGGTCCTCGTCCAGGTCATGTACGGCGTCCAGGACGTCGACCCGGTCGCCGAGGAGACCGCCCGCTCGTACGGCCTGGGCACCTGGGCGCGGGTGCGCCACGTGCTGTGGCCCACCGCCCTGCCGTACGTCATGACGGGGGTGAGGCTGGCCGCCGCGGTGGCGCTGATCCTCACGGTCACGGCCGAACTCGTGATCGGCGCACCGGGGCTGGGTGCGCGCATCGCCGTCGCCCAGACCTCCCAGGCGGTACCGGAGATGTACGCGCTGGTCGTGGTCACCGGTCTGCTCGGGCTGCTGATCAACGTGGGGGCGCGGACCGTCGAACGGCGGGCGCTGTCCTGGCACCAGTCCGTGCGCGGAGAGGTGGCGGTGTGAGCGCACGGGTGCGGTACCTCCTGCTGCGGCTGTTCCTCGTCGTCGCGCTGCCCGCCGTGCTCGTCGTGGCGTGGTGGTCCGCGTCAAACGACAGCACGGACGTGTACTGGCCGCCGCTGCGCACGATCCTCACCACGTTCCCGGACGTCTGGACCGGCGAGCGGCTGCGTGGGGACATCCTGCCGAGCCTCGTGCGGCTGACGGCCGGTTACGCGTGCGCGGCCGTCGCGGGGGTGGCGCTGGGCACGGTCATCGGTTCGTACCGGCGGGTGCGGGCGGTGTGCGAACCGGTGCTGGAGTTCCTGCGCGCGGTGCCGCCGCCCGTGCTCGTGCCGGTCATCATGCTGTTCGCGGGCATCGGCGACACGATGAAGATCGTGGTGATCGCGAGCGGCTGCGTCTGGCCGGTCCTGCTCAACACCGTCGAGGGCGTACGGGCGGTGGACTCCGTGATGTCCGAGACGGCCCGCTCCTACGGCATCACGGGCGTGGCACGGCTGCGGCACCTGGTGCTGCCCGCGGCGAGCCCGCAGATCTTCGCGGGGCTGCGCCAGGCTCTGTCCGTCGGCATCATCCTGATGGTCATCAGCGAGATGTTCGCCGCCAGCAACGGGCTCGGCTTCACCGTCGTCCAGTTCCAGCGCGGCTTCGCCATCCCCGAGATGTGGACCGGGATCCTGCTGCTCGGTCTGCTCGGGTTCGTCCTGTCGGTCCTCTTCCGGCTGGCCGAGCGGCGCGCGCTCGGCTGGTACCACGGTCTGCGCGACGCGTCCCGGCGGTCGTCGTGAACCTCGCGAAAGGACGGTCCATGCTCGACGTACGCGGTCTGCGGAAGGTCTACGAGGGATCGGGCCGGCGGGTGGAGGCGGTGCGCGACCTCACCTTCACGGTGGACGCCGGTGAACTGGTGTGTCTGGTCGGGCCGTCGGGCTGCGGCAAGACGACGCTGCTGAAGTGCGTGGGCGGGCTGCTCACGCCCACGGCGGGCGAGGTGCTGATCGGGGGCCGGCGGGTGACCGGGCCGCCGCCGGACATGGCCGTCGTCCTCCAGGAGTACGGGCGCAGCCTGTTCCCCTGGATGCGGGTGCGCGAGAACGTCGAACTTCCGCTCAGGCACAAGAAGCTGGACGGTGCGAGGAGGCGTGGGCTCGTCGCCGACGCGCTGGCGTCCGTCGGGCTCACGGACGCCGCGGGCGCGTACCCGTGGCAGCTGTCCGGCGGCATGCAGCAGCGGGTGGCGATCGCCCGCGCCCTGGCGTACGAGCCCCGGGTGCTGCTCATGGACGAGCCGTTCGCGGCGGTCGACGCCCAGACCCGTGCCGATCTGGAGGATCTGGTGCGGGGGCTGTGGCGGCAGCGGGGCATCACGATCCTGTTCGTGACGCACGACATCGACGAGGCCGTCTACCTGGGCGAGCGGGTGCTGGTCCTGTCCTCCTCGCCGACCGTCGTGCAGGAGCGGCTGGAGGTCGACCTGCCCGCCGACCGGGACCAGTTGCACACCCGAGTGGCCCCGCGCTTCGCCGAACTGCGCACCCAGGTGTACGAGCAGATCCAGGCGGCGAAACGCGGGACGCCCACCGGCCGGCCGGTGAAGGAACCCGAGGACACGCCTCCGCGGCGGTGAGGGCACACACGTGTCACCGGCCGCCGGCGGAGGTCCTCACACCTCGGTGGCGGGCACCACGCTGAGGTGGTTCGCCGCCCGCCGTCCGCGGCCCGGCCGGTTCGTCCGGCGCGTCGCGGGCGTCGGGCGGCGGGCCTCGCGCAGGACCAGCGTCAGCCGCGTGTACCCCATGTCGTGCAGGGACTTGGGGGTCTCGCCGATGATCCGGCAGGTGCTCCCCCACCGCGGGTCCGGGTGCAGCAGCGGGCGTACCGCGCCGTCGTGCTCGACGGCGTCCGGGCCGACCGAGCGGATCCAGTGCGGCAGGCCGTGCCGGTAGGCGGCGTCCATGATCGGGTCCTGGGCGATGTCCCGCAGGATCGACTGGAGTCCGTGGTCGTGGCCGTGCCGCTCCACGGCGGCGGCGAAGTGCGCCAGCATCGGCAGGCACCAGCTCGACTCGTGCTCGGCGAGAACCGTGCCCGCGTCCGGATGGAACAGCACGAACCGCAGGAAGTTGTCGCCGGGCATGGCGGTGGGGTGCGGGCCGACCCCGCGGAAAAGTGTCTCGAACGCACCGTTGGCGAGGACGACGTCCCAGCGGTGGTCGACGACGACGGACGGGAAGGGAACGGCGTCCAGAAGCACCGCGTAGTCCTGGAGGTACGCCTGGGCCTCGAGACTCTCGGGAACGGGCCGCGGCTGCGGCCGGGGCCCTCCTGCCTGGTACGCCATCGGGAGGTCCACCCCTCTTGCCTATGCGGGCTTCACGCGGCGTCGTGATCCTGCTACCCCGGTCGGAGCGGTGTCAACTATCGTGGCATTCGGCGCCTGTTGACGGCTGAATCCCGCCACAGTTGTGGCGACACCTGGATGTGCGTTCGACCAAGGGCTACTCTCCGGTCTTCGGGCAGTTCACGCTGCGCTGCACGGATCCCCCACAGGGACTTCACGTCCGGGGGATGCGGCTCCCCCCACAGCGGTCGGTCGATCAAGACGTAGGAGAACTGTTCGGTGACGGATGGCTTCGAGGTTCCGGGCGCCACGGCGACGGGTCTGCTGCCGGCCGTCGTGGCCCGGGTCGCCGGTCTCGCGGACCGGCTCGGCGCACCGCACGGCGAGGTGTTCGACGTCCGCAGGCTGTCCGCCGCGTCGGGTGTCCCCGAGGTCGTGGTCCGGTCCCTGCTGAACGGGCGGACCGCGGGCGAACCCGACCTCCAGGCGCGTTTCCTGCAGCGCCTGGACCTGCTGCGCCGTACCCGGCTGAAGCCCAACGGGCGCCGGTACACCCAGCAGGAGATCGCCGACGGCGCGGGCATGTCGCGCCAGCAGGCGGGCGCGCTCATCAACGGCGACCGGCGCCCGACGATGGAGCACTGCGACGCCATCCAGCGCTTCTTCCGGGTGCACGCCGGCTTCCTGACCGCCGAGGACCCCGAGGCGCTCGCCGGTGCCCTGCAGCGCACCGAGCAGGACCTGCTCCAGCGGCTCGCCGACCGGGAGCGCGGATCGAACCCGGCAGCCGCGCCCGACCAGCTGGAGCGGCTGCTGCAGGACCACGGGGTCCGCGGCATCGCCTGGCGGGCCGCGCAGCTCCCCACCGACCAGCACCGGGACAAGGTCGCCGAGTGGCTGGACATGCTCCTGGAGAGCGTCAAGCGGCCAGAGTCGTGATCCGGGGGACTGCGGTGGGCATCGGAAGGCATATGCGCCGCCTGTGCGGCGAGCTGGTCGACGAACTCTCGCTGCCGGTGCCGGCGGAGCCCCGGGAGCTGTACGCGGCGCTGTGCGCGGCCATGAGCAGACGGCGGGGCCGCCCCGTCCGGTTCCGCACGGCCCCCTTCCCGCCCGGCACCGCCAGCGGGCTCTGGCTCGACATGGCGGAACAGGACCTCGTGGTCATCGAGGAGCGCACCGCGCCCGACCACCAGCTGGTGATCCTGGGCCACGAGCTGTGGCACATGAGCGCGGGCCACCACGGCCACCACGTGGCGGGCGCCGAGGTCGCCGCCCGGCTGCTGTCGGACGGTGCCGACCTGCGGGCGACCGTGCTGAAGGTGGCGGCGCGCACCCGGTTCGACCTGGCCGACGAGAAGGACGCCGAGAGCTTCGGCCTGCTGCTGGCGAGCAGGTGCCGGGGATGGCTGGCCGGCCCGGCGCCGCGCGGGCCGGTACGGCGTGAGGGGCTCGCGGGCCGGATCGAGGCGTCCCTGGGCTATCGCGGGCCGCAGGGCTGACGGCGCCGGCGCACCGTGGACGGGTCCAGTTACTACCTGCCCGCCGTCGCCATGGCGGCCGCGCTGGCCGTCAAGGGCCCCTCGCTGCTGCGCTCGTGGCGTGATCCGCTGCTGCGGTCGGTGTGCTGGCTGATGGCGCTGACGGGGCTGGTGTTCTTCTTCGCGGCACCGCCGACCATCGCCGAGGTGAACGACCTCGTCGGTGTCACGAACGTCTCCGCGCCGCTCGTCTACTGCCTGCTGAGCGCGTTCAGCGCGGCCTGTCTGGTGCTGATCGTCAACTGGCGCGGCGGGCCGCCGGAGGTGACCCGGCGGACGTCGTGGCGCTGGATCACCGGGTACGGCGTCGTCATCGTGGCGCTCGTCGTGCTGTTCGCCCTCGGCGACACCCCCGTCGAGCGGCTGCGGGACTTCGACACGTACTACGCCGGTGAGCCGTTCGTCCGCGAGATGATCGTGCTCTACCTCGGCGCGCTGGCCGTGGCGGGCGTCGCGATGAACGTGATGTGCGGTCGCTGGGCCCTGCAGGTCCACGGCCGGCTGCGGGCCGGGCTGCTGATCATCGTGGCGGGCTACGTGTGCAACATCGCCTATCTGAGCGCCAAGACCGCCGCGGTGGTCGCGCGCTGGAACGGCGGGAACCTCGACTACCTCAGCTCCGACGTGGCCCCGGTGCTCGCCTCGGCCGGCGCGCAGATCAGCGCGGTCGGCTTCTGCCTCCCGCTGGCCTGCCAGCGGGCCGCCGACACGTGGGCGGCCTGGACGGCGTACCACCGGCTCGGCCCGCTCTGGCGCGAACTAGGGCCGGTGCGGCCGTACGCGGACCGCGCGGTGCGGATGTCCTGGTGGTCGCCGGCCGGGCTGCGGGTCACGCAGCGGGAGTCGGACATCCACGACGGCCTGCTGAGCCTGTCCCCCTACTTCGACGCCGTGCTGCGGGCGCGGGCGCGTGACGCGGCGCTGGCGGCGGGCTCGGACCCCGCCGAGGCCCTCGCCGAGGCCGACGCGGCGATGGTGGCGGCGGCCGTGCGGGCCCGGGCCGCCGACCCGGAGGGCCGGGTCGTCGACCGCGCGCGGACGGCCGCGGCCGAGGGTCCCCGCGACCTCGTGCGGATGTCCTGCGCGCTGCGCCGCTCGCCCCTCGTCGCGATCGCCCGCGACCTGCCCGCGCCCAGACCGCAGGACGACTTCCCGGAGCGGGCCCATTAGGGCCTGTTCCTCCGCGGCCCCCTCCTGAACAGGGATTTCTCCGGTTCTCCCGCTTCGCCGGGCGGGTGAACGAACCGTGCGGAAAGGGCGTTGTCAGTGGTGGACGGCAAGCTGGACCCAGCGCCACCGCTGTGCGGCGGCGTGGCGACCGCGGAAGAAGCGGCCGAAGAGCCGCAGCCGAGCCGAACCGGGAGGGCCGTCCGATGCCGACCGCCGTACTGACCGATCACGAACGCACCGCCGTACAGGCCTATCTTCGCCTGCTGCAGACCGTACGGGCCACGATGGACGGACCGCCCGGTCCGGGCCGGCCGGCCGTCGTGCCGCCCGCCGCCCTCGCGGAGGCGGAGCAGGCACTGGCCGCGGCGGGGCTCGCGGGCAACGAGGAGGCGTTCTTCCGGCTGCTGCACACCTGGTGCCCGAAGATGTGACGGGTCACCGCCGTCCCCGGGCCGGGAGCGCGGGGCCGACCCGCGCCGCGCTCAGTCCCGTCCGCGCGGCACGGTCACCGAGGTCGCCACGAGTCCCCGGCTCACCGTCCACCGTCCGTCGAAGCGGTCGACGCGACGGCCGTCCACCACCGGACCGGGCACGAGGAGTACGGCGCGCAGGCCGCCGGACGTGGTGTGTCCGGGATCCGTGAAGACCTCGATGTCCGCCTCGGCGAAGTCGAGCCACTTCCCGGTGAGGGGGAACCACGCCTTGTAGACCGATTCCTTGGCGCTGAACAGGAGCCGGTCCCAGTGGACCCGGGGGTGCTCCCCGGCGAGGTCGCGCAGCCGCCGCGTCTCGCCGGGCAGCGCCACCGACGGCAGCACGTCGTCCGGGAGCGGCGCGTGGGGCTCGGCGTCGATGCCGAGCGAGGCCAGGTCGGCGGCGCGGGCCAGCGCGGCGGCCGCGTAGCCGTCGCAGTGCGTCATGCTGCCGATCAGCCCGGCGGGCCACTGCGGGGCTCCCCGCTCACCGGGCAGGACGGCCTGCGGGGGCACGCCGAGCTTCTCCATGGCACGCCTCGCGCAGCCGCGCACCACGGTGAACTCCCGGCGGCGCTTGTGGACCGCGCGCGCGATCAGCGCCGCTTCCTCGGGATACAGCTCGGGGTACGGCGTCGCGCCGTGGGCGCCCGCCGGGTGGTCGTCAGCGTGTGCCTCCACGGCCACGACCGACTCCGGGAGCAGCTCCTCGATCACCGGGTCCGACCTCCATCGGCAGAATGCGGCGCAGCCGGCCCGGGGGCTCCGGGCGCTTGCGCCACTCACGGGGGTAACCCACCGACACCTCTTCGAAGCGGACGCCGTCGCGCCAGGTGGTGCGGGGGATGTGCAGGTGGCCGTAGACCATGGCGGCCACGCGGTAGGTGCGGTGCCAGTCCGCGGTGAGGGTCGTGCCGCACCACATGGCAAACTCCGGGTACCAGAGGATCTCCGTGGGGTGCCGGTCCAGCGGGTAGTGGTTGACGAGGACCGTGGGCAGCTCCGCGGGTATCGCGTCGAGCCTGCGCGCGGTCTCGGCCACCCGGGCCCGGCACCAGGCCTCGCGGCTGGGGTACGGGTCGGGGTGCAGCACGTGCTCGTCCGTGCAGACGATGCCGGTCCCGTGGGCGTACGCGAGGCCCGCCTCCTTGGTCGTGCAGCCCGCGGGCAGGTACGAGTAGTCGTAGCCGAGGAAGAGCGGGGCCACGGCGACCGGCCCGTCGGGGCCCTCCCACACGGGGTACGGGTCCTCCGGGGTGAGCACGCCCAGCTCCCGGCAGACCTCCACGAGGTGCTCGTAGCGGGCCACCCCGCGCAGCGTGACGGTGTCCTTGGGGTGGGTCCACAGCTCGTGGTTGCCGGGCGCCCAGACCACCTTGCGGAAGCGGCCGGCGAGGGTCCCGAGGGCCCAGCGGATGTCGGCCACCGTCTCCGCGACGTCTCCGGCCACCAGGAGCCAGTCGTCGTCGGTCTCGGGGCGCATCTCCTCGACGAGTGCGCGGTTCTCCGCATGTCCGATGTGCAGGTCGCTGATCGCCAGCAGCCGGCCCTGACGGTCAGCCGTCGTCACCCTCGCGCCCCCTCGCCGGTCCGGCAGGCCCTCCGGCCGCCCGAATACGACCACAAGAACACATGTGCGCTCCGCGGTACAAGGGCCGATGCCGCGGATAGGGGGCCGTAAGGGGGCGCGGCGGCGCACGGGTTCCGGCCTGTCGCGGGAGGTCCCACGGGCCCGTCCGGCCATTCCGTAACACGCCCGTAGCAGCACCATCCCTCAGGAAGCCCTATGATCGGCCATACACAACCGCCACGATCCCCCGTTTTCGAACGGCGGTTTTGTGTACCCACTCCACATCTTGGCCGGGCACGGCCTGCTTCGTCCTGCCCGTGAACCCTGAAAGGCGGCTTGCATGGTCTCTCGCGTACGCGTCTGGCTCAATCGCACGTATGCGGAGAACGTGTTCTTCATGGATCAGCTGCGGCGAAATCCGTGCGGTCGCGCCGTCGAGATCCACGCGACCCACGGTGATCCGGACTCCCCCATCCTGGCCGCCGCGGACACCGCCGCGATGGAGCCGACGGGCCTGTCCCCGGCCGCCTACGTCGAGTACGCGCTCGACCAGTGCGCCCGGCACGCGATCGACGTGTTCGTGCCCGTCCTGCACCAGGCTGCCCTCGCCGAGCACCGCGAGGACTTCGCGGCGGCGGGCACCGCGCTGCTCGCGCCGCCCGCCGCGGCCGTGCACACCTTCCAGGACAAGGTCGTCGCGTACGAGGCCGTCAGGGAGCTCGGTGTGCCCGTTCCGCCGTGGTGGCGGGTCCGTACCGCGGACGAGCTGATCGCGGCGGTGGACGAGCTGGAGGCGGCGGGCCACAAGGCGTGCTTCAAGCCGGCCTCGGGAGCCGGCGGCGTCGGTTTCCGCATCATCACGCGCACCCCCTTCTCGCTCATGCACCTGAGCGGTTTCCCCAGCCCGTACATGCCGCTGGACCTGGTCCTGCAGGCACTGCGGGGGGCCGACGAACCCGTGGACTGGCTGGTGATGCCCCTGCTGGGCGAGCCGGAGGTGTCCGTGGACTGCCTCACCGGTCCGGACGGGCGGGTGCGGATGGCCGTGGGCCGTACCAAGAACGGGCGGCGGCGCGGCTTCACGCTCGACCCGCGGTGGACCGAGCCGGCGCGGGTCCTCGCGGAGGGCTTCGGGCTGCACTACCTGACCAACATCCAGTTCCGGATGCTCGGCGACGAGCCGGTCCTCATGGACGTCAACACCCGCCCGGCGGGCGGTCTGCACCAGCTCTCGCAGTGCGGGATCAACGCTCCGTGGGCCGCCGTGCGCCTCGCGCTCGGCGAGGAGCCCGGCGAGCTCGTCCCGCCGTTCCTCGGCCAGGACTACGCGGTGGTCTCCGGGCCCCGCGCGGTACGTCCGTCGTCGACGCCGCTCCACACGGACCTCGACCCGGACCTGTCCGCCCCGGTGCCGGCCCCGGACGCCGCCGCGGGCGCGCCGAGCGCCGAGGCCACCCGTTCGGCGCAAGCCACGCACCTCGCACAAACGTCGGACAGTCCCCTGACGGTCTGACCCCCGACGGTCCGGCCGCCGCCCCCCGGCCGTCCGGATCGACGCGGCTGATCGCCTCGTGCGAACGCACGGGCCCGGCACCTCGGCGGTGCCGGGCCCGTGCGTCTCAGCTGCGGGCCGAGAGGGCCTCGCGCCACACCGGGCTGTCGACGTAGTGGTTGTCGAACCGCTCGGAGGAGTCCCTGATCTCCTGCGGATCGGCCTCGCCGCGCATCACCCGCCCGAGCAGCCGCAGATAGTCGAAGCGTCCGGCGCCGGGCGTGAACACGAACAGCACGTCCGCCGTCGCGCCCGGCGCGGCCGCGAAGGCATGGGGGGTGTGTGGCGGCACGACGAGGAAGTCGCCGGCTTCGAGGACGGTGATCTCCTCACCCAGCAGCACCTGCAGCGATCCGCCGATCACGAAGAACAGCTCCGACGCCTTCGTGTGCAGGTGGGCGGGGGCGCCGGGCGCGCCCGCCGCGAACGTGGACCGGTAGCAGGTCAGCCGCCCGCCCGTGGTGCCGGAGTCCGCGAACAGCGTCATCACGCTGCTGGGGTCGCTCGTCGTCTCCGCCTCGGCGGCGCGGGTGAGGACCGGAGCGAACTCCGTCGTGTGCGGCATCTCGTGCTGCTCGTTCGTCGTCATGAGTACGACCCTACGGAGCCGGGTGACCGGTGACATGGGGCATTCGCCACCCGGATCCATGGGTCAATTCAACGCCTCCTGCAGCGCGCCCACAGCGCCTCCTACCGCTTCCCCACCGCCAGCCGCAGCGTCTGGATCTCGAAGGGGCGCAGGGTGACGGCGACGCTGTTCCCGTTCGTGCCGGCCGTCGCCAGCGGGCGCTCCAGGAGGTCGGTGAGCTGTGCGCCGGCCAGCGGGAAGCTCGTGCGCAGGGTGCCCTGCGCACGGCCGCCGCGGGACTCGTAGACGCGCACGACGACATCGCCCGAGGCGTCGTCGGCGATCTTGACCGCCTCGACGGTCACGCCCTCGCCGTCCACGGAGACGACCGGTTCGGGTGTGCCCGCCGAATCGGCCACCCGCAGCGGCAGGTTGAGCGCGTAGCCCTCGGCGACCGCGTCCTCGATGCTCGCGCCCGGCAGCAGCGCGTAGGTGAAGCGGTGCCTGCCCTGGTCGGCCCCCGGGTCCGGGATGCGCGGGGCGCGGACCAGGCTGAGCCGGACCGTGGTCGTCGTGCCCCCGTCCTCGCGGACCGTGCGGGAGACGTCGTGGCCGTAGGTGGAGTCGTTGATGACGGCGACGCCGTAGCCGGGCTCGCCCAGGTGGACCCAGCGGTGGCCGGAGACCTCGAAGCGGGCCGACTCCCAGCTGGTGTTGGTGTGCGTGGGCCGCTGGATGTGGCCGAACGCGATCTCCGCGGACGAGTGGGCCGCCCGGATGTCCACCGGGAAGCCCGCCTTGAGGAACTTCTCGGCCTCGTGCCAGTCGATGTCCGTCCCGACGTCGATACGGGCGCTGCCGGCGCGCAGGCTGATCGTCTGGGTGATGCGCGAGCCGTTGCCGAAGGAGCGCTCGACCCGGATCGCGCCGAGCAGCGGGTCCTGCTCGACGACCGTCACGGACTCGGCGTCCAGCAGGTCCGTGTAGCGGTTCCGGTAGTGCTTGTCGACGTCCCAGGCGTCCCAGTGGTTCGGCAGGTCCGTGTGCAGCCGGAGCAGGTTGCCCCGCTCCGCCAGGACCTCGCGGCCGCCGGCGCGCAGGTCGCGCACGGAGGCCAGGGTGCCGTCCTCGGCGACCTCGACGCGGACCAGGCCGTTGTCGAGGACGCGGCCGGTGACCGTCACCGGAGCGGGCGCCCCGCCGGTGCCGGTGCCGGTGCCGGTGCCGAGGGGCGCGCTGCCGTTCGCCGGGACGACGGTGTGGGCCAGGGTGCCGTCGGCCGTCCGTACGACCTCGCGGCGCTCGACAGGGCTCGTGTTGAAGACGCGGGGGCCGCCCGTGCCGAGCGCGGTGACCGCCTCGGCGGTCAGCTCCTCGACCTCCTCGGCGACGCGCGCGTACTCGGCCTCCGCCTCGCGGTGCACCCAGGCGATGGAGGAGCCCGGCAGGATGTCGTGGAACTGGTGGAGCAGGACCGTCTTCCAGAGCCGGTCGAGCTTCTCGTGCGGATAGGCGTACCCGGGGGCGTGCAGCGCGGCCGTCGTGGCCCACAACTCCGCCTCGCGGAGCTTGTGTTCGCTGCGGCGGTTGCCCTGCTTGGTGCGGGCCTGCGAGGTGTAGGTGGCGCGGTGCAGCTCCAGGTAGAGCTCGCCGACCCAGACGGGGGCGTCCGGGTACTCCTCGCGGGCCTTGGCGAAGAAGGCGTCGGGGTGTTCGACGACGACCTTCGGCGAGCCCTCCAGGTCGGCCAGCCGGCGGGCCCGTTCCATGATCTCGCGCGTGGGGCCGCCGCCTCCGTCGCCGTGGCCGAAGGGGGCCAGCGAGCGCCTGGCGACGCCCTTCTCCTGGTAGTTGCGCGAGGCGAGGGCCATCTCCTCGCCGTGGAAACTGGCGTTGTAGGTGTCGATGGGCGGGAAGTGCGTGAAGATCCGTGTGCCGTCGATTCCCTCCCACCAGAAGGTGTGGTGGGGGAACTTGTTGGTCTGGTTCCAGGAGATCTTCTGGGTGAGGAACCACTCGTTGCCGGCCAGCTTGGCGAGCTGCGGATAGGACGCGGTGTAGCCGAAGGAGTCGGGCAGCCACACGCCCTTGGTCTCGACGCCGAAGTGCTCGATGAAGAACCGCTTGCCGTGGATGAGCTGGCGGGCGACGGCCTCGCCGCCGGGCAGGTTGCCGTCGGCCTCGACCCACATGCCACCGACCGGCGCCCACTGGCCCTTCTTGACCGACTCCTGGATGCGGGCCCAGATCTTCGGGTGGTTGTCGCGCACCCACTCGTACTGCTGGGCCTGTGAGCAGGCGAAGACGAAGTCCTCGTACTCGTCGGCGAGCGAGGTGACGTTCGAGAAGGTGCGGGACGTCTTGCGCTTGGTCTCGCGGATCGGCCACAGCCAGGCGGAGTCGATGTGCGCGTGGCCGACGCCGGAGACGATGTGGGCGCTGGCGTTGGCGGGCCTGGCCAGCGCGGGCCGCAGCGCGGCCCGTACGCCGGCCGCCGAGCCGGAGACGTCGTCGAGGTCCAGCAGGTCCAGCGCCCGGTCCAGGGCGTGGGTGATCTCGTGCCGGCGGGGGTCGTGCTCGCCCAGCTCCAGCATCAGCTCGCGCAGCACCTGGAGGTCCAGGTCGAGGTGCCAGACCTCCTCGTCGAGGATCGCGAGGTCGGCCCGCCGGAAGGTGTAGAGCGGCTTGTCGCCCGCGGTACGGACGTCGCCCATCGGGGTGGTCCTGGAGAAGTCGTCGGCGAGGATGTCCGGGTTGGAGGCCGCCTCGACGAGGTAGTCGATCCGTTCGCCGCCGGTGGCGGGGTTGGCGATCGGCACGTACTGGTTGAGCGGGTTGACCGCCTTCAGCGGGGTGCCGTCCGTGCGGTGGACGAGGGCCTCGGCCTGGTTGCCGGGCCAGTCGCCGACGAAGCCGAGGTCGATGACGGCCTCGACGCGCCGGCCCGCCCACTCCTCGGGCACCCGCCCGCGCATCCGGAACCAGGTGGTGCCCCAGGGCGGGCCCCACGGGGTGTCCATCGTGAAGGGCTCGTACGGTGCGGCCGCGGCCTCCTCGAAGGGGACGGGCTCCCCCGGCGCCTGCCAGGCCTCCACCTCGAAGGGCACGGCGGCAGCGTAGATGGCGGCCTTGACGCGCTGGTCGTGGAGGCGCTGGACGCGCTCCTCGATGCGCCGGCGTTCGTCGTGCATGTACATCTCCAGACAGCGGGAAGGACGGTACGGGGGCAGGCACTACGGAGGCACTACGGGGGCAGGCACTTACGTGAGGTACGCCAGTCCGGGGTGGACCGCGGTGTAGCCGTCGACGAGGTTGCGGGCGACGTTCACGGAGTCGACGAGCGGGTGCAGCGCGAACGCCTTCACGGCGGTGGTGCGTGAGCCGGACTCCGCGGCGGCGAGCACCTCGCGCTCCACCGCCTTGACCGCGCACACCAGGCCGGTCGCGTGGTCGGGCAGCGGGGCCACGGCGACCGGGTGCGCGCCGTTGGCGTCGACCAGGCAGGGCACCTCGATGACGGCGTCCGCGTCGAGGACCGAGAGGGTGCCCTGGTTGCGGACGTTGAGGATGAGGGTGGTGCGCTCGTCGCGGGCGATGGCCCGCATCAGGGCGAGCGCCACCTTCTCGTAGCCGCCGGACAGGTCGTCGGCGTCGCGCTCGCCGGCGCCGGCCGTCTCCCGGTTCTCGGACATGTAGGTGGCCTCGCGCTCGGCGCGGGTGCGGTCCCAGGCGGTGAGGGCGGCGCTGCCGGGCCGGCTCATCTCCTCGTAGAACCGGGCCTGCTGGTCGCGCAGGAACGCGCCGCGGGTCTTCTCGGCCCTGCTGTAGGCGCGGACCGTCTCGCGGTTGAAGTAGTAGTAGTGCAGGTACTCGTTGGGGATCGCGCCGAGCGACCGCAGCCAGTCGGTGCCGAAGAGCTTGCCCTCCTCGAAGGAGCCGAGGAGGTCGGGGTCGGCGAGCAGCCGGGGGAGTTCGTCGCGTCCGGCGACGTGCAGTCCGCGGACCCAGCCGAGGTGGTTGAGGCCGACGTAGTCGATCCACGCCTCGCGCGGCTCGGCGCCCAGTACCCGGGCGATGCGGCGGCCGAGGCCGACCGGCGAGTCGCAGATGCCGATGACGCGGTCGCCCAGGTGGCGGGACATGGCCTCGGTGACCAGGCCCGCCGGGTTGGTGAAGTTGATGAGCCAGGCGTCGGGGGCGAGCCGGGCCGCCCGCCGGGCGATGTCGACGGCGACGGGCACCGTGCGCAGGCCGTAGGCGATGCCGCCGGCGCCGACGGTCTCCTGGCCGAGGACGCCCTGGTCGAGGGCGACCCGCTCGTCGGCGGCGCGGCCCTCCAGGCCGCCGACCCGGATCGCGGAGAAGATGAAGTCGGCGCCGCGCAGCGCCTCGTCGAGATCCGTGGTGGCCGTCACGGTGGGTGCGTCCAAGGCGTCCGCCGCCTGCTCGGCGAGGACCCGGGCGACCGCGGAGAGCCGTCCCGCGTCCAGGTCGTGCAGGACGACGTCGGTGACGCGGCCCTCGCCGCGGTCCCCGAGGAGCGCCCCGTACACGAGCGGCACGCGGAATCCGCCACCGCCCAGAATCGTCAGCTTCACGCAACTGCCCTTTCGCTGTTCCCCGGGGTCCCGGGCCCTGTCGCCGCGTCCCCGCGCACGCCGGTCACGTGAGCACCACGCTCACGCCGGCCTCCTCCAGGGCGGCCCGCGTGCCGGCGTCCGCCGGCCCGTTGGTCACCACCACGTCCAGTTCCTCCGGCCCGCAGACCTTCGCCATCCCCGTTCCCGGGAACTTGGCGCGGTCGGCGAGCAGGACGACCCGGTCGGCCGCCTTGATCATGGCGCGCTTCACCGGCACCTCGACGACGGTCGTGTCCATCACCTGGCCGCCCGGCCGCACTCCACTGGTTCCCAGGAACAGCCAGTCCGCATGCAGCTGGCGCAGGTTGTCCTCGGTGAGGAAGCCGACCAGCGAGCGGTACTCGCGGCGGACCATGCCCCCGAGCAGTACGAGCTCGACGGCCTCGTCGTCCACCAGTTCCTCGTACACGACGAGGTTGCTGGTGATCACGGTGATACGGCGGCCGTGCAGCTGCCGGGCCAGCCGGTAGGCGGTGGTGCCGATGTCGAGCAGCACGGACTGGCCGTCCTCGACGAGCGCCGCCGCGCGCTGCGCTATGGCGTCCTTCTCGGCCACGCGCACCTCGGCGACCTCGGCGAAGGGCTGGTCGCCCTCCTCGGCGACCGCCCCGCCGTGCACCCGGGTCAGCAGGCCCTCCTCCTCCAGTTTGAGCAGGTCACGCCGGACGGTGGCGGGGCTCACGCCGAGCTGCTCCGAGAGGTCGGTCACGGCCGCGGGGCCGCCGGAGCGCAGGGCCCGCAGGATGAGTTGATGTCGTCGCTCTGCCAGCACGCGCCGAACAGTACTCGTCATTGCCGATCATTTCTATGCTCGATTCTGCTCGACTCTTGCCAAATCGGCCGGAGACGCGCACGATCCTGTCCACCGAAACACGATCCCGTGCATCGAAAGTGAAGAGTTTTGACGAGAGGATGCGCTCGTGGGTGACGAACGGCCCGATGCGCGGCCCGATGTGCTGCTGACCGGGCTGCTCTTCTACGACCTCGTCCTGACCGGTCTGGGCAGGCCGCCGACGCCCGGCAAGGAGGTCTGGACCGGCGGGATGGGCACGAGCCCGGGCGGCATCGCGAACCTGGCGGTGGCCGCCGCCCGCTACGGCCTGAGCACCTCCCTGGCCACGGTGTTCGGCGACGACTACTACGGCGCGTACTGCCGTGGGGTCCTGGCCGGCCAGGAGCACATCGACCTCTCGCTCTCGCGTACCGCGGACGGCTGGCACACCCCGGTCACCGTCTCGATCGCGTACGGCCAGGACCGGGCCCTGGTCACCCACGGCCAGGAGCCCCCGTACTCGCAGGACGCGCTGATGGGCGACCCGCCCGCCGCGCGCACCGCCCTCGTGCATCTGGAGGCCGAGCCCCGCGCCTGGCTCGCCAAGGCCGCCGCGAACGGCACGCGGGTCTACGCGGACGTCGGCTGGGACCCCGGCGAGCAGTGGTCCCCGGACCTCCTCGACCAGCTCGCCCTGTGCCACGCCTTCCTCCCGAACGAGGCCGAGGCGAGGGCGTACACCCGTACCGACACCGCGGCCGGCGCGCTCTCCCGGCTCTCCGAGCTGGTGCCGGTGGCCGTGGTCACCCGCGGCGGCGACGGCGCGGTCGCCGTCGACCAGACCACCGGCGAGTACGCGGACGTGCCCGCCCTCGCCACCGACGTGCTGGACGCGACGGGCGCCGGCGACGTCTTCGGCGCGAGTTTCGTCGCGGCCTCGCTCGAGGGCTGGCCCCTCGATGAGCGGCTGCGCTTCGCGGTCCTGGCCGCCGGGCTCTCCGTACGGCGGCACGGCGGGGCGCTGGCCGCGCCCGGCTGGTACGGCGTCCACCGGTGGTGGCACTCGCTCGACGACCCCGCACTGCGGCGCACGTACGGCTTCCTGGCCGACCGGCTGCCCGCCGACCCCGGCCCCCCGCTCCCCCACGCGCCGGTGACCCCACCCGCCCCCACGGCACCCCCGATCTCTCCCGATCTCCCCTGATGCGAAGACCGAACACATGCGAAAGGCGGTGGGAGCTGTGCGGCTCTCACGAAGGGGCCTGCTCCGCGCGGGCCTGGCCGGTACGGCCGCGACCGCGCTCGGCGGCCTGGCGTCCGGCTGCGCCGTACCGACCGGCTCGACGGGCCGGAACATGGTGCTCTGGTACTGGAGCGGCGGCCTGAGCGACACCGTCGTCAAGAAGGCCAAGGCGCGTTACGACAACGCTGTCGACCTGAACGCCATCCAGATCGGCGGCTACTACCGCTCCAAGCTCATCACCACGATGACCGGCCGGGCCCACGTCCCCGACATCGCGGGGCTCAAGGGCGAGGACATGGCGTCGTACCTGCCGAACGCCGGCCAGTTCGTGGACCTGCGCACGCTCGGCGCGGAGAAGCTCAAGGACCGGTACCTGGACTGGAAGTGGCAGCAGGGGGTCGCCCCGGACGGCAGCCTCGTCGGCTTCCCCATCGACGTCGGTCCCGTCGTGCAGTTCTACCAGCCGGCCGTCTACGAGAAGGCGGGCCTGGCGCACGAACCGGAGGACGTCTCCAGGGAGATGGGCACCTGGGAGCAGTTCTTCGCGGCCGGTGAACAGCTGAAGAAGCGGGTTCGCGGGGCGTTCATCCTGACCGACATCACCAGTGTCTTCGAGATGTCGATCGGGCAGGGCACCGAGCGGTTCGTGAACCGCGACAAGCACTTCATCGGCGACCAGGAACACGTGCGGGTCTGCTGGGACCGGGCCGTGGAGGCCAAGCGGCGCGGGCTCGCGTCGAGCATCGTGACGGGCACCCCCGACTCGATCTCGGCCACCGAGAGCGGCGAGCTGCCCAGCCAGCTCAACGCCTCGTGGAACGCGGGCGACCTCAAGCTGCAGTACCCGAGGACCAAGGGCAGGTGGCGGGTCGCGAGCTGTCCCGGCGGCCCCTCCAACGTCGGCGGTTCGTTCCTGGCCATCACCAAGGCGTGCCGCGAACCCGAGAAGGCCTTCGAGATCATCACCTGGCTGCTCGGGGCGGACAACCAGGCCCAGGGCTTCATGGACGCCGGGCTCTTCCCGTCGACCCCCGCCTCGTACGACATGAAGAAGCTGCGCGAGCCCGACCCGTTCTTCGGCGGCCAGATCACGATGGACGTCTACGGGCCGGCCGCGGAGAAGATCCCGGTCGCCTTCAACAGCCCGTACGACGTGGCGCTCGGGCAGCCCGTCAGGGACGAGATCAAGAACGTCGGCGTCCTCGGCAAGAACCCCGAGCAGGCCTGGAAGGACGCCATGAGCAAGTGCCGGCGCATCGCGGACCACCTGGGGGTGAGCCACTGATGGCCACCGCTCCCCTGGTCGACAGGCCTCCGGCGCCCCCCGCCGGACCGCCCTCCGCCCACCCGAAGAAGGGCATCCTGAGCCACTGGCGGCTGTACGCCGCGATCTCGCCCTTCTACCTCCTCTTCCTCGCCTTCGGCCTGATCCCGGTCGGCTTCTCGCTGTACCTGTCGTTCCACCGGTGGGACGGCCTCGGTCCGATGGAGTACGCGGGGCTCTCGCAGTACCGCTACCTGCTGAGCGACACCGACTTCTGGAGCTCGATCGGCAACACGCTGATCATCTGGGCGCTGGCCACCTTCCCCATGATCTTCCTGGCGATGGTGACGGCGGTGATGCTCAACTCGGCGGTCCGCTTCAAGAACGTCTACCGCTTCGCGTACTTCCTGCCCAACGTCACCTCGGTCGTCGCCGTCGCGATCATCTTCGGCTCGGTCTTCTCCACCAACTTCGGCCTGGTGAACGCCCTGTTGCAGGCGGTCGGACTCGACCAGGTGGCCTGGCTGAACACCCCGTGGGGCATCAAGGTCGCCATCGCCACCCTGATGACCTGGCAGTGGACCGGCTACAACGCGATCATCTTCCTCGCCGGACTCCAGACGATCCCCGGCGAGCTGTACGAGGCGGCGCGGATGGACGGCGCCGGGCCCGTGCAGACCTTCTTCCGGATCACGCTGCCGCTGATGCGGCCGGTGCTGCTGTTCGTGCTCGTCATCTCGACCGTCACCGGACTGCAGAGCTTCTCCGAACCGCAGGTGCTGCTGCAGTCCACCGCCAACGAGTCGACGTTCTCGGGCGGTCCCGACCACGCCGGCCGGACGATGGTCCTCTACTTCTTCCAGCAGACCTTCGACAACAACGACTTCGGCTACGGCGCGGCCGTGGCCTGGGGCATCTTCCTCGTCGTCGTCATCTTCTCGATCATCAACTGGCGCCTGGTGCAGCGCCGGGGCGAAGACTAGGGAGGCCCGTCACCATGGCAACCACCACACAGACCGAGCCCGCCCTCACCGAACCGCCGCGCGCCGAGCCCGGCGGTGGCACGCGCATCCGGGGCGACCGGCGCAGGGGCATCGCGCTGCACGTCTCCCTGTTCCTCGGGGTGCTGCTCTCCGCGTTCCCGTTCTACTGGGCCGTGATCATGTCGACGCACACGTCGACCGAGATCTTCTCCTACCCGCCGAAGCTGCTGCCCGGCTCGCACTTCGGCGAGAACCTCGACAAACTCTTCGACAGCATCGACTTCTTCGGGTCGATGTTCAACTCGCTGCTCGTCGCCGTCTCCGTGACGTTCCTCGTCCTGTTCTTCGACTCGCTGGCCGCGTTCGTCTTCGCCAAGTTCACGTTCCCCGGCCGGCGGACGCTGTTCGCGATGATGATGGCGATCTTCATGGTGCCGGCGCAGCTCGCGGCCATCCCGCAGTTCGTGATCATGGCGAAACTGGGCTGGATCGGCTCGATGACCTCGCTGATCGTGCCGGCCGCCGCGAACGCCTTCGGCATCTTCTGGATGCGGCAGTACATGAGGAGCGCGATCCACGACGAGCTGCTCGACGCCTCGAAGATCGACGGGGCGAGCTTCCTGCGCCAGTACTGGCACGTGGCGCTGCCCGTGGTCCGCCCCGGGCTGGCCTTCCTCGGCATCTTCACGTTCATGGGCCAGTGGAACGACTACGCCTGGCCGCTGATCGCCCTCACCAACCCGGACAACGTGACGCTCCAGGTCGCCCTGTCCCAGCTCAACGGCGTCCACGGCACCACGGACTACGGAATGGTCATGACGGGCGCGGTCCTGGCCCTGATCCCGCTGCTGATCGTCTTCGCGATCGGCGCCAAGCAGATCATCGCCGACCTCGGCAAGGGAGCGATCCGCTGATGCGACGCGACCACCTGCTCGCCCTGCGTCCCTGGGAGTCACCGGAGATCACCTCCTGGCGGCGGCTGCCCATGAACGCGGTGGACCGGCGCTCCGGCGCGCTGTCCCTGGACGGCTCCTGGCACTTCCAGCTGCTGCCCTCGCCGACCGGCGCGTCGGGCGAGTGGACCCTCGCCGACGTGCCGGGCGTGTGGACCGTGCAGGGCACCGACGACCTGCCCCAGTACACCAATGTGCGGATGCCGTTCGACGACGTCCCGCCGCACTCGCCCGCCGTGAACCCGACGGGCGTCTACGAGCGGTCCGTGGACATCCCCGCCGAGTGGGCGGGCCGCCGGATCGTCCTGCAGGTCGGCGCGGCCGAGAGCGTGCTGCTCGTCCATGTGAACGGCCGTCCGGCCGGCATCTCCAAGGACTCCCACCTGGCCGCCGAGTTCGACCTCTCCGGCATCGTCCGCCCCGGGGATCCGGCGACCGTACGGTGCACGGTCGTCAAGTGGTCCGACGCCTCGCACATCGAGGACCAGGACCAGTGGTGGCACGCGGGCATCACCCGTTCGGTGCTGCTGTACGCCACCGATCCGCTGCACCTCGCGGACGTGACCGTGCGCGCGGGGCGCGACGGCGGGCTGCTGGTCGACTGCACGGTGCGCGACACGGCGGGGCCGCTCCCCGGGGGCTGGTACGTCACCGCCGACCTCGACGGCCGGCTCCTCACCCAGGACACCGAGTTCGACCGCCTCAACGCCGAGGACATGCGGGTGTCCGACTTCTTCGGCGAGGCGCGGCTGCGGACCGTCGTCCAGGACGTCCGCCCGTGGACCGCCGAGACGCCCGCGCTGTACGACCTGGCCGTGCGGCTGCACCGGGCCGACGGCTCGGTCGCGGACACCTCGCACCACCGGGTCGGTTTCCGGGACGTCGAGATCGTCGGCCGGGACCTGCTGGTCAACGGCGAGCGGGTCTACATCCGGGGCGTGAACCGGCACGACTTCCACCCGCTGACCGGCCGCACGGTCACCGCGGACGACCTGCGCGCGGACCTCGTCCTCCTCAAGCGGTTCGGCTTCAACGCGGTCCGCACCTCGCACTACCCGAACGACCCGGCGCTGTACGACCTCGCCGACGAACTGGGCCTCTACGTCGTGGACGAGGCGGACATCGAGTCGCACGACCACGCCCACGAGATCGCCGGCGACCCCCGCTACCTGCCCGCGTTCGTCGACCGGGTCTCCCGCATGGTCCTGCGGGACAAGAACCACCCGTCGGTCATCATCTGGTCGCTGGGCAACGAGTCCGACTACGGCGCCAACCACGACGCGGCGGCGGGCTGGGTGCGCCGCCACGACCCGACGCGGCCGATCCAGTACGAGGGGGCCGCCAAGCTCGACTGGGCGGACCCGGCACTCGCCTCCGACATCGCCTGCCCGATGTACGCGCCGATCGAGGACTGCGTGGCCCACGCCCTGTCGGGCCGGCAGACCAAGCCGCTCATCCAGTGCGAGTACTCGCACGCCATGGGCAACAGCAACGGCACGCTCGCCGACACCTGGGCCGCCATCGAGTCCACCCCGGGTCTTCAGGGCGGCTTCATCTGGGAGTTCTGGGACCACGGCATCCTCCAGCGTGTGAACGACGGACGACCGGCCGGCCGTGGCGGCGCGGGTCTGTACGACAAGGGTGTCACCGCGCCCGGCCACCGCTGGGCCTACGGGGGCGACTTCGGCGAGGTGATCCACGACGGGGCGTTCATCGCCGACGGCGTGGTGTTCCCCGACCGGACCCCCAAGCCCGTGATGTACGAGCACCGGGAGATCGCGGGCCCGGTCCGCCTGACGTACGAGGAGGGCGTGCTCCGGATCCACAACCGGCAGCACTTCCGCGGCCTGGAGTGGCTGGCCGCCGAGTGGCGTCTGGTGCACGCCGACGGGGCGACGCACCGTGCGCCGGCCGAGCTGCCCGCCGTGCCGCCGGGCGCCTCGGCGCAGGTGCCGCCGCCGTTCCCGCTCCCCGAACCCGACGCCGGTGAGGTCTGGCTGACCCTGCGGGTCACCACCGCGGACGACGAGGCGTGGGCGCCGCTCGGCACGGAGGTGTGTGTGCCGCAGGTCCGGCTGGGCGCACCGGTCACCGGCGCGCCCCCGGAGCCCGCGCCGGGTCCCGCCGTCACGCTGGACGAGGACGCGCTGCTGGTCCACCCGCTGCTGGTGTCCGCGCCCGTGCTCTCGCTGTGGCGGGCGCCCACCGACAACGACGAGCTGGGCGGCATGGCGGCCCGCTGGCACGACTGGGGTCTCGACGCGCTCGTACGCAAGGTCGTGGACGTACGCGAGGAGGGCCCCCGGGTCGTCGTGCGCAGCGAGTACGCGACCGGGGCCGGGCCCGTCCGCCACGAGCAGGTGTTCACCCCCGTCCCCGGCGGTGTCCGGATCGAGGAGTCGGCCGAACTGCCGGCGGGGCTCGACGACGTGGCCAGGGTCGGCACCGTCTTCGAGACGGCGCCCGGCCTGGACGTCCTGGACTGGTACGGGCAGGGCCCCTGGGAGGCGTACCCGGACCGGAGCGCGGGCGCGCCCGTGGGGCACCACTCGCTCCCGGTGGACGAGCTGTTCACGCCGTACCTGCGGCCGCAGGAGAGCGGCGGCCGGCACGGGGTGCGCCGGTTCACGCTGTCGGCGCCGGACGCGACGGGCCTCGCCGTGGAACTGGGGGCGCCGGGGCAGGTCTCGGTCAACCGGTACCGGGCCGAGGACCTGGCGGCCGCCACGCACCACGACGAGCTGGTGCCGCGGCCCGGCTGCGTGGTCCACCTCGACGCGGCGCACCGGGGACTCGGTACGGCCTCGTGCGGCCCGGACACCTCGGCGCGGTACCTCGTCGCGACCGGCACCCACCGGTGGGAGTGGACGCTGCGCGTGCTGTGACCCTCCCGGACCGAACCACCGACACACACCACGAGCCCAGGGGAACCCCGCAGACCATGCTCGAGCAGGAACTGCCCGGTTGGGCCGACCCGTCCGTCTCCGCCGCCGCACTCGACGCGCAGGGCGTGTCCCGGCGCCGGCTCCTGTGCCGGGCGGGCCTGTCCGGGGCCGTCTTCGCGGCCGGTGCGCCAGGGGCGTCGGCCGCGCCGGCGGCGGCCCGGGGCCGGGGTGCGGGTTCGCGGCCGACCGGGACGCCTGGCGCGCGCCCGCCACGAAGGTCGTGCACACGGCGGACGTGGCCGGCCGCAGGGACACGTACACCCTGCGGATCCCGCTGACCGCCGGTGACGAGTCCTTCCACGTGCGGCTGCGCGGCAGCGACGGCAACCGGCACGGGGCGGGGTACCTGGGCGCGTCGGTCGACCCGCACGGGCCGGTCCCGCACGCGCCGGGCGACGGTGATCCGTGGGCCGGCACGTGGTTCTACTCGAACCCGGTGTTCGTGGAGGTCACGGACGGCCGGTGAGGCGTGGGGCCCGGGGCGGTCCGTGACGTGAACGGGTCGAGCGGTTGTCCACACCCGGGGCCGGGCGGAACACTGTCACGGTGCCGTGTCTGTCGTACCGCCGCCTCGGGGGTGTCCTCCATTGCCGGATCTCGTACCAGGGCTGCCGCCGGAGTACCGGGTGCGGCCGGTCACCGCTGACATCACCGCCGACGACACCGGTGACGTCCATCGCCTGGTCGCGGCGTGCGAGCGCGAGCTCTTCGGCCGGGAGCGGACCGATCCCGGCCGCATCGCCGCCGACTTCACAAGGCCCGGCCTGGTCCTGGAGTCGGACACCCGGCTGATCCACGACCGGGCGGGGCGGTTGGCCGCCCGGGCGTGGGTCGATCGACGCTGCGAGGTGGACGTCCACCCCGCACACCGGGGCCGCGGCCTGGGCGGTGCGCTCCTGGCCTGGGCCGAGGCCCGGGCCGGACAGGCGGGCGGTGCGCGCATCGTCCAGACCGTCCCGGACAGCGACACGGACGCCGTGGCGCTGCTGCGCTCACGCGCGTACCGGCCGATGGCGACCGAGTGGCTGCTGGAGTTCCTCATGCCGGAGGAGCCGGCCGTGCCCGAACCGCCCGCCGGCATCACGGTCCGGTCGTTCCGGGCCGGCGACGGACGCGACGTGCACCAGCTCGTCGAGGACGCCTTCGACGAATGGCAGCAACGGCGCATGGGCTACCAGGAGTGGGCCCGGCACACCGTCGGACGCCCCGCCTTCGCACCGGCGATGTCGGCGCTGGCGTTCGCCGACGGGCAACTGGTGGGCGCCGTGCTCTCGCTGGACCTCCCGGACACCGACGAGGGTTACATCGAACAGGTCGCCGTGCGCCGCGACCACCGCAACCGGGGCATCGCCCGCCTCCTGCTCCTCGACGCGTTCCGCGCCTGCCACCGGCACGGACGGCGGACCTGCACCCTGGGGACGCACTCGGACACCGGCGCGCTGAACCTGTACCTGCGCGTCGGGATGGCGGTCCGGTACAGCTCCACGGTCTTCGGAAAAGACCTGTGACCAGGGCGGGCGTACCGTGGGGCGGGTGACCGGTGACGAGGCGCTCGCGATCCGGCGGGGCCTTCGGCGCGCGACCGGACCCCCATGACCTCGCTGTCCGCGCCCGAGCGACTGCTGGCCGTGCTCGCCGCCTTCGACCACGAGCATCCGGCGCTCTCCCTCACGGAGATCAGCCGCCGGGCCGGGCTCTCCCTGACCACCGCGCACCGGCTGGTGGGTGCGCTCACCGCGTGGGGCGCCCTGGAACGCGACGCTGCCGGCGTCTACCACGTGGGCCTGCGGCTCTGGGAGATCGCGGCGCTCTCCCCGCGCGGGCTCGCGCTGCGGCAGGTCGCGCTGCCGTATCTGGAGGACCTCTACGAAGCGACGCACGAGAACGTGCAGCTGGCCGTCCGCGACGGCTCCGAGGTCGTCTACATCGAGTGGATCTCGGGGCGTTCGGCCGTCGGCGTGAAGATCCAGGTGGGCGCGCGCTGGCCGCTGCACGCGACCGGTGTGGGGCTCGCGATGCTCGCCCACTGCGCGCCGGCGTTCCAGGAGGAGTACTGCGCGGGACCGCTCGCCGCGTTCACCGCGCACACCCTCACGGATCCGGGCACGCTGCGCCGCGCCCTCGCCGAAGTGCGCCGTACGGGAGTGGCTCTGAGCGACCGTCAGATCACGGTGGACGCGCTGTCGGTGGCCGCTCCGGTGCGCGGCACGGAGGGTTCGGTGGTGGCGGCGGTCTCGGTCGTGGTGCCCGAACGGGACGCACGGACGACGGCGCTGGTCCCGGCGGTACGGATCGCCGCGCGCGGGATCTCCAGGGCACTGGGCTGGCAGCCCGAGCCGACCAGGCCGTAGCGACCGGACCGGACCGGTCGTGGTGGTCGGCCGATATCCCTCTCGCCGGTGAGGAACCGCTCGTGTCCACCCGGTCCCGGACCACCCGGCCGCTGCTCGCGGCCCGCGGGATCCCGGTGTTCGCCCCCGCCACGGCGGTCCACCACGCGCCGCCGCCCGGGCGCCCTGAAACCGCCCTCGCCGCCTTCACCGTCATCACCGCCCTCGCCGTCGTCTTCGTCCCGCCCTTCTCCCTCACCGGTCCGGTCCTGATCCCGCCGCGCGACGCCGCTGCCCGCGGTCGTGTTCGGCGCCTTCACGACGGGCGGTTTCGCGCCCGTCCCGCAGATCGGCCCCGGGCCGACGCGCGTGGTGGGCTCGCGCGCCGCCGCGCCGGGCCCACGAGCGGTTCGGCCCGGCCGAGGAGGCCCCGCCCGCACGGCCCGAACCCGTGAAGCGGTACCGGACCCGGGTGGTGCCGGACCCGGAGGTGTCGGACATCGTCCCCGGGCAACTGGTGAGGCATGGGAGACACACGCGTCGGCACCTGTTCGTGGACGGATCCGAAGCTGGTGACCAGCGGCTGGTACCCGCCGGGCCGGCGGGACGCCGAGGGCAGGCTGCGGTACTACGCCGAGCGCTTCCCCGTCGTGGAGGTCGACTCCACGTACTACGGCCTGCCCAGCGAGCGCAACAGCCTGCTGTGGGCCGAGCGGACCCCGGACGGCTTCCGGTTCGACGTGAAGGCCTTCTCCCTCTTCACCGGGCATCCCACCCGCACCGCCGCCCTGCCCGCCGACCTCCGGGCCCGCCACACCCGCCACACCCGCGACGCGGCCGATCCCGTGCTGCTGGACGAACTGTGGCAGCGGTACACCGCGGCCCTGGAACCGCTGCGGCGGACCGGACGGCTGGGCGCCCTGCTGTTCCAGTTCCCGCCGTGGTTCGGACCCGGGGACCGGGCGGAGGCGGTCCTGCGGGAATGGGCGGGGCGGGCCGCCGGATGGCCGGTCGCCGTGGAGTTCCGGCACCCGGACTGGTGGCACCCGGACCGGCGTGAGACGTCCGCGGACCTGCTCGCACGGCTGGGCATGAGCACGGTCAGCGTGGACATGGCGCAGTCCGTCGCCGACGCCGTCCCACCGGTCGACGTGGTCACCACGTCCCGGCTCGCGGTGGTCCGCTTCCACGGACGCAGCACGTCGTGGGGGTCCGGGAGCAAGGAGGACCGCTTCCGGCACACGTACACGGCCGACGAGCTGGCGCAGTGGCTGCCGCGACTGCGCGCGATGGCCGGGCGCGCCGACGAACTGCACGTCCTGTTCAACAACTGCTGCGCCGACGCCGCCGTACGCGCCGCGGAGACGATGAGCGGCCTGCTCACCACGACCACCGCACCGACCGCGCCGACCGCACCCCGGCCCGCTCGCTGACCTCCCCGTACCGGACCACGCGATGCCCGGAGCGCGGCGGGCGCCGCCCGACGGCTCCGACGCCGCCCGGCAACCGAGGCACGCCCTGGTCCAAGTGGCAAGCAGGAAGCGCTTTCTGGCGTCACGTCCGATCCGTCCCTCCTTCACGGCGTGAACTCCCGGAGCCTGCGCGCGCTTTCTCTGCTTTACCTCTTGACGGCCGGGGTGGCGGGGAGCACATTGGCCGCGCAGCGGATTTGAGAGCGCTCTCAGCGCCCTCGGCACCGGCCGCGCATCCCCCACTCCCCACTCCGTACCCGAAGAGGCACCCATGAGGGAAACTTCCGGCACACCCGTGAGACCCGGTCGTCTGCGGCGCACGCTCGTCGCTCTGGTCGGCGTGCTGAGCCTGGCGGCGGCCGGTTCCGCGGCCGCCGACGCGCCCGCGCCGCCCAGCGGCTGGACCCAGGTCTTCGTCGACGACTTCAACGGTTCCGCGGGCACCGGCGTCAACACCTCGAACTGGCAGTACGCCACCGGCCACGGCTACCCGGGCGGCCCCACCAACTGGGGCACGGGCGAGATCGAGAACATGACGTCCAGCACGAACAACGTGGCCCTGGACGGCAGCGGCAACCTGCGTATCACGCCGCGCCGCGACGCCTCGGGCAACTGGACCTCGGGCCGCATCGAGACCAACCGCACCGACTTCCAGCCGGCCGCCGGGGGCAAGCTGCGCGTCCAGTCCCGTATCCAGATGCCGAACGTGACGGGGGCCGCCGCCCGCGGCTACTGGCCGGCGTTCTGGATGCTGGGCGCGCCCTACCGCGGCAACTACCAGAACTGGCCGGGCGTCGGTGAACTGGACCTCATGGAGAACGTCCAGGGCCTCAACACCGTGTGGGCCACCATGCACTGCGGCAGCAGCCCGGGCGGTCCGTGCAACGAGACGACCGGCATCGGCGGCTCCACCGCCTGTCCGGGCGCGACCTGCCAGGCCGGCTTCCACACGTACGCCATGGAGTGGGACCGCTCGACGAGCGTGGAGGAGATCCGCTTCTACGTCGACAACGTCAATTACCACACCGTGCGGGCCAACCAGGTCGACGCGACGACCTGGGCGAACGCCACGAACCACGGGTACTTCATCATCCTGAACGTGGCGATGGGCGGCGGTTTCGTGGACGCCTTCGGCGGCGGGCCCGACGGCGCCACGGTGCCCGGCAACCCGATGGTCGTGGACTACGTCCAGGTGCTCACGTCGGGCGGCGGCACCACTCCTCCCCCGACCGGCAACCGTGACGCGTACAGCGCGATCCAGGCCGAGTCGTTCGACGGCCAGGGCGGCACGATCACCGAGACCACCACCGACTCGGGCGGCGGCCAGAACATCGGCGCGCTCGCCAACGGCGACTGGGCGCAGTACAAGGGTGTCAACTTCGGTTCCTCGGCGGCCCGGCAGTTCACCGCCCGGGTCGCGAGCGGTGCCGGGAACGCGGTCAGCGGTCTGGTGGAGGTCCGCCTCGACAGCCGTACGAGCACGCCCGTCGGCAGCTTCGCCCTGGCCAACACGGGCGGCTGGCAGAGCTGGCGGACCGTACCCGCGAACATCAGTGGCGTCACCGGGACGCACGACGTCTATCTGACCTTCACGAGCGGTCAGCCGGCGGACTTCGTGAACGTGAACTGGTTCAGCTTCGGTCACTGAGAACGCGGTTGCGGCAGGATCCGCCCTTGGGGGCGGCCCGGACGGGCCGCCCCCAAGGGTTTGCCGCCCCCAGGGGTTCCCGGCGGCGCCCCGGCGGTGGCTCAGCGCAGCTCCGCCCGGAACGCCACCGGCGTCGTCCCGGTGTGCTGGGTGAAGAACTTGGAGAAGTTGGCCGCGTCGGGGAAGCCCACGGCGGCGCCGACACGGCCGATCGGCATGTCGGTGTGGGCCAGCAGGCGCTTGGCCTCCAGGACGACCCGCTTGTCGATGAAGCCCTTGGGTGTCTCGGCGGTCGCGGCGCGGACCGCGCGGACGAGGGTGCGCCGGGAGTAACCGAGCGCGTCGGCGTAGGCGCTGACGCTGTGGTTGGTGGCGAAGCCCTTCTCGACGGCCTCCCGGAAACGGGCGAAGGTACCGCCACCCTGCTCGGCGCCGCCCTGCTCGCTGCCGTCCTGCTCACCGCCGGTCCGCTCGCCGCCGGTATGTCCGTGCGCCGCGCCCGCGCCGGCCGCCAGATGGGCCAGACGCAGCAGGAACGCGGTCAGGGTGTGCCGCAGCACGGCGGTGTGCAGACTGAGCGGCAGGGTGCCCGTGTCGACGTACTCGCGCTCCAGCTGGGCCAGGGAGTGCTCCAGCGCGGCGCGCTGGGCCGTGTCGGGGCGCAGCAGCGGGGGCAGGTCGTAGCGGTAGAGCCCGGTCGCCTCGACGGTGGCGCGGGGCAGGAAGCCGGGCTGCATGATGAGAGCGGTGCCGCGGTAGTGCGCCGTCGAGGAGAAGCGGTGCACCTGGCCCGGGCGGATCCACAGGACCTCGCCGTCCCCCGCCTCGTACTCGTCGAAGTCGACCATGTGGCGTACCGGACCGCCCCGGAGGAGCAGGACCACGTGGTAGTCGATGCGGTGGACGCGGTCGGTCTGTTCACCCAGATGCCAGCCGCGGCCTGACTCCATCGGGCCCACCTGCATGCCCACGCCGAGAACGCTGAGGCCGGCGGGGAAGGGGAAAGTCCTGATCCCGCTCCGGCCGTCTTCGTGTTGGGTGCTTCTGTCCGCCATGTCCATCTCGTGTCGACTCGGTCCCGTGGTCGTTGTCCCACTTTCACCAAAGGCTGACACAGGGAGACCTCGCCGCGAAAAGGTCAGACTTTTAAACTTGAACACATCGAACGAGTTATCGGGCTTACGGCAAGGACTTCTTGAAGATGAGCACGCAGACGTCTGACGGCATGGAGTGGACCGACCTGGACCGGCGGGCCGTGGATACGGCCAGGCTGCTGGCGGCGGACGCCGTCCAGAAGGTCGGCAACGGCCACCCCGGCACGGCGATGGCGCTGGCCCCGGCGGCGTACACCCTCTTTCAGAAGGTGATGCGTCATGACCCCGCCGACCCGGAGTGGACCGGCCGTGACCGCTTCGTCCTCTCCCCCGGCCACACCTCGCTGACCCTCTACACGCAGCTCTTCCTCTCCGGCTACGAGCTGGAGCTGGACGACCTGAAGGCGTTCCGCACCCACGGCTCGAAGACGCCGGGTCACCCGGAGTACGGCCACACGGCCGGGGTCGAGACCACCACGGGACCGCTCGGCCAGGGTGTCGCCAACGCGGTGGGCATGGCGATGGCCGCCCGCTACGAGCGCGGCCTGTTCGACCCGGACGCCCCCGAGGGCGAGTCCCCCTTCGACCACACCGTCTGGGCGATCGTCTCGGACGGCGACCTGGAGGAGGGCATCTCGGCCGAGGCGTCCTCACTGGCCGGTCACCAGAAGCTCGGCAACCTCGTCTTCCTCTACGACGACAACCACATCTCGATCGAGGGCGACACCGCCACGGCCTTCTCCGAGGACGTACTGAAGCGGTACGAGGCCTACGGCTGGCACGTGCAGCGGATCGAGCCCTCGGCGGACGGCGACATCGACACGCACGCCCTGCACGCGGCCCTCACCGCCGCGAAGGACGAGACCGGGCGCCCGTCGATCATCGCGATGCGCACCGTCATCGCCTGGCCCGCGCCGAACGCGAAGAACACCGAGGCCGCGCACGGCTCGGCGCTCGGCGCGGAGGAGATCGCGGCCACCAAGCGCCTGCTGGGCTTCGACCCGGAGCGGTCCTTCGAGGTCGCCGACGAGGTGCTGGCGCACGCGCGCCGGGCGCTCGACCGCGGCGCCGAGGCCCACGCCGCCTGGAACAGGCAGCTCGCGAAGTGGCGTACCGCGCAGCCCGAGCGTTCGAAGCTCTTCGACCGGATCGTGGCCGGGCAGCTGCCCGAGGGCTGGGAGTCCGCGCTGCCGGTGTTCGAGGCCGGCACGTCCGTGGCGACCCGCGCCGCCTCCGGCAAGGTCCTCCAGGCGCTCGGCGCGGTGCTCCCCGAGCTGTGGGGCGGCTCGGCCGACCTCGCGGGCTCGAACAACACGACGATCGACAAGACGTCGTCCTTCCTCCCGGCGGACAACCCGCTCCCCGAGGCAAACCCGTACGGCCGCACCATCCACTTCGGCATCCGCGAGCACTCCATGGCCGCGGAGATGAACGGCATCGCGCTGCACGGCAACACCCGCATCTACGGCGGCACCTTCCTGGTGTTCTCCGACTACATGCGCAACGCCGTCCGCCTGTCGGCCCTCATGCAGGTCCCCGTGACCTACGTGTGGACGCACGACTCCGTCGGACTCGGCGAGGACGGCCCCACCCACCAGCCGGTCGAGCACCTCGCCTCGCTGCGCGCCATCCCCGGGCTCAACATCGTGCGCCCGGCCGACGCCAACGAGACCGCCGTCGCCTGGGCGGAGATCACCCGGCGGCACGCGACGAACCCGGCGCCGCACGGTCTGGCCCTCACCCGTCAGGGCGTACCCACGTACGAGGCCGACGCGAACGCGGCCAAGGGCGGCTACGTCCTGCGCGAGGCGTCCACCGCCGCGCCCGACGTGATCCTGATCGCCACCGGGTCCGAGGTCCAGCTCGCCGTCTCCGCACGCGAGCAGTTGGAAGCGGAGGGAGTGGGCACCCGGGTGGTGTCGATGCCGTCCGTGGAGTGGTTCGAGGAGCAGTCCGCCGAGTACAGGGAGAGCGTCCTGCCGACATCCGTGAAGGCCCGCGTGGCGGTCGAGGCCGGCATCGGTCTCACCTGGTACCGGTACGTCGGTGACAACGGACGCATCGTCTCCCTGGAGCACTTCGGCGCCTCCGCCGACGCGAAGACCCTGTTCGCCGAGTACGGCTTCACGGCCGAGAACGTGGCCGCGTCCGCGCGGGAATCTCTTGCCGCAGTCCGCGGTTGATCCGACCGCACGAAGGAAGATGATCACTGTGACCGAAACAACCACCACCACCGACCCCCTGAAGGCCCTCTCCGGCGAAGGCGTCTCCGTCTGGCTCGACGACCTGTCCCGGGGGCGCATCACGTCCGGCAACCTCGCCGGGCTCATCGACACCCGGCACGTCGTCGGCGTCACCACCAACCCCTCGATCTTCCAGGCCGCGATCGGCTCCGGCGAAGGCTACGAGGAGCAGCTCGCCGACCTCGCCGCGCGGCGTGTGACGGTCGACGAGGCCGTACGGATGATGACCACCGCCGACGTGCGCGCCGCCGCCGACATACTGCGGCCGGTGTACGACGGGACCGGCGGCCGGGACGGCCGGGTCTCCATCGAGGTCGACCCGCGCCTGGCGAACGACACGCGGGCGACGGTCGCCGAGGCCAAGCAGCTCTCCTGGCTGGTCGACCGCCCGAACGTGATGATCAAGATTCCGGCGACCCAGGCCGGACTGCCCGCGATCACCGAGGTCATCGGCCTCGGCATCGGCGTCAACGTCACGCTGATCTTCTCGCTGGAGCGCTACCGCGAGGTGATGGACGCCTACCTGGCCGGTCTGGAGAAGGCGCAGGCCGCCGGCCTCGACCTCTCCCTCATCCACTCCGTCGCCTCCTTCTTCGTCTCCCGCGTCGACAGCGAGATCGACAAGCGGCTGGAGAAGGTCGGCACGGACGAGGCCCTCGCGCTGAAGGGCCGGGCGGCACTGGCCAACGCGCGGCTCGCCTACGAGGCGTACGAGGACGTCTTCGGCGGTGACCGCTGGACCGCCCTCGGCGGGGCCCGCGCCAACAGGCAGCGCCCGCTGTGGGCCTCGACGGGCGTCAAGGACCCGGCCTACAAGGACACGCTGTACGTGGACGAGCTGGTCGCGCCCGGCACCGTCAACACGATGCCCGAGGGCACGCTGAACGCCACCGCCGACCACGGTGAGATCCGCGGCGACACGGTGAGCGGCGGCTACTCCCAGGCCCGCGCGGACCTGGAGGCCGTCGAGAAGCAGGGCATCTCGTACGACGAGGTGGTCAGGCAGCTGGAGGACGAGGGCGTCGCGAAGTTCGAGGCGGCCTGGGGCGAGCTGCTGGACGCCGTCAAGGTTTCGCTCGACGACAAGGGAGTTGACGGGGAATGAGGAGGAAGACCCCCAAGGGGGCCCAGGCGGAGCCGGCCGGTACGGCACTGGACGCCACCGCCGCGGAGGCCGCGGAGGCCGCGGAGAACCGTACGGCGGCCGGCACCGGCACCGGCACCACGGACGGCGGTCCGGCGGCCACCGGTGCCGAAGCCGACACCGACACCGACACCGACGCCGAGCCCGGTTCCCTCACCGAGCTCCTGGACCTCGCGGACGGCTGGGACAACCCCCTGCGCGACCCGCAGGACCGCCGCCTGCCCAAGATCGCCGGCCCCTCCGGGCTGGTCATCTTCGGTGTGACGGGCGACCTGTCGCGCAAGAAGCTCATGCCGGCCGTCTACGACCTGGCCAACCGCGGGCTGCTGCCGCCCGGCTTCTCCCTCGTCGGCTTCGCCCGGCGCGACTGGGAGGACGAGGACTTCGCCCAGATCGTGCACGACTCGGTCCGCGATCACGCGCGCACCGAGTTCCGCGAGGAGGTCTGGCAGCAGCTCGCCGAGGGCATGCGGTTCATCCCCGGCGACTTCGACGACGACGAGGCGTTCGAGCAACTGCGCTCCGCCGTCGACGACCTGGACAAGTCCCGGGGCACCAGCGGCAATTACGCCTTCTACCTCTCCGTACCGCCGAAGTTCTTCCCCAAGGTCGTCAAGCAGCTCAAGAAGCACGGCCTGGCCGAGGCGCCGGCCGGTTCCTGGCGGCGCGCGGTGATCGAGAAGCCGTTCGGCCGCGATCTGAGGAGCGCGCGCGAGCTGAACCGGGTCGTGCACGAGGTGTTCGACCCGGAGCAGGTGTTCCGGATCGACCACTACCTCGGCAAGGAGACCGTCCAGAACATCCTGGCGCTCCGCTTCGCCAATCAGATGTACGAGCCCGTCTGGAACCGGTCGTACGTCGACCACGTACAGATCACGATGGCCGAGGACATCGGCATCGGTGGCCGCGCCGGCTACTACGACGGCATCGGGTCGGCCCGTGACGTCATCCAGAACCACCTCCTGCAGCTGATGGCGCTGACCGCGATGGAGGAGCCCATCGCCTTCGACGCCGACGCGCTGCTCACCGAGAAGCTCAAGGTCCTCAAGTCCGTGAAGCTGCCGGAGAACCTGGGCGAGCACACCGTGCGCGGCCAGTACGCGGCGAGCTGGCAGGGCGGCGAGAAGGTGGTGGGCTACCTCGAGGAGGACGGCATCGACCCCGGGTCGACGACCGACACCTACGCCGCGGTCAAGCTGGAGCTGGACAACCGCCGCTGGGCGGGCGTCCCCTTCTACCTGCGGACCGGCAAGCGCCTGGGCCGCCGCGTCACCGAGATCGCCGTCGTGTTCCAGCGCGCCCCGCACTCCCCCTTCGACTCGACCGCCACCGAGGAACTCGGCGCGAACGCGATCGTCATCCGCGTCCAGCCGGACGAGGGCATGACGGTGCGCTTCGGATCGAAGGTGCCGGGTACGTCGATGGAGATCCGGGACGTGTCGATGGACTTCGCGTACGGCGAGTCGTTCACGGAGTCCAGCCCGGAGGCGTACGAGAGGCTGATCCTGGACGTACTGCTCGGCGACGCCAACCTCTTCCCCCGTCACCAGGAGGTGGAGGAGTCCTGGAAGATCCTCGACCCGATCGAGGAGTACTGGGACAAGCACGGCAGGCCCGCGCAGTACGCCTCGGGCAGCTGGGGCCCCCGGGAAGCCGACGAGATGCTCGCACGAGACGGACGGAGCTGGCGCAGGCCATGAAGATCGACCTGAGCGACACCACGGCAAGCAAGATCAACAAGGCCCTCGTACAGGGGCGCCGCGCCATCGGGACGCCTGCCGTGGGCATGGTCCTGACGATGGTCATCGTGACGGACGAGGAGAACGCCTACGACTCGATCAAGGCGGCCGAGGAGGCCTCGCACGAGCATCCCTCGCGCACCCTGGTCGTCATCAAGCGGCACGCCCGCAGTCCTCGCGACCGCACGAACTCGCACCTCGACGCCGAGGTGCGGGTCGGCGCGGACGCGGGCACCGGTGAGACGGTCATCCTGCGGCTGTACGGCGAGGTGTCCGACCACGCCGACTCGGTGGTCCTGCCGCTGCTGCTCCCCGACGCGCCGGTCGTCGTCTGGTGGCCGGTGGACGCGCCCGAGGTCCCGGTCAAGGATCCCCTCGGTGCCCTCGCGCAGCGCCGGATCACCGACATGTACGCCGTGGAGGCCCCGCTGCGGGCCCTGCGGGCGCGCGCCGCGGCGTACGCGCCGGGCGACACCGACCTGGCCTGGACCCGGCTGACGCCCTGGCGCTCGATGCTCGCCGCCGCCCTCGACCAGGCCCGGACGAAGATCACCTCGGCCGCCGTGGAGAGCGAGGCCGACAACCCGAGCGCCGAGCTGCTGGCCCGCTGGCTGGAGGCGCGCCTGGAGGTGTCGGTCGAGCGGATCGTCACCGCGGGACCCGTGGTGACCGCCGTGCGGCTCGGTACCGCGGGCGGCGAGATCGTCATCGACCGTCCCGAGGGCCCGCTGGCGACGCTGTCCCTGCCGGGCCAGCCCTCGCGCACCCTCGCGCTGAAGGTCCGCAGCACCTCCGAGCTGATCGCCGAGGAACTGCGCCGCCTCGACGCGGACGAGATGTACGCCGTCGCCCTGCGCGGCGCGGACACCGAGGGGGTGAGCCGTGTCTGACACACCGAGGCTCACCCGCCGCCCCGAGTGGACGGCCCTGGAGGACCACCGCGCCGGGCCCCTGCTGCATCCGCAGTTGCGTGAGCTGTTCGCCACGGACCCGGAGCGCGCCGGGCGGTACACCGTGCGCGTGGGCGACCTGCTCATCGACTACTCGAAGCACCTCATCACCGATGAGACGCTCGCGCTGCTGCAGGAACTCGCCACCGCCACCGGGGTGTTCGCCCTGCGGGACGCGATGTTCCGCGGTGAGAGGATCAACGTCACCGAGGACCGGGCGGTCCTGCACACCGCGCTGCGCGCCCCGCGCGACGCGGTCGTGGAGGTCGACGGCGAGAACGTCGTGCCGAAGGTGCACGCCGTGCTCGACAAGATGGCCGGCTTCGCCGGGCAGGTCCGCTCGGGCGCCTGGACCGGGTACACCGGCCGGCGCATCCGCACCGTCGTCAACATCGGCATCGGCGGCTCCGACCTGGGCCCGGCGATGGCGTACGACGCGCTGCGCGCCTTCACCGACCGGGACCTGACGGTCCGTTTCGTGTCGAACGTGGACGGGGCCGACCTGCACGAGGCCGTGCGGGACCTGGATCCGGCCGAGACGCTGTTCATCGTCGCCTCGAAGACGTTCACCACCATCGAGACGATCACCAACGCGACCTCGGCACGGTCCTGGCTGCTCGCGGGGCTCGGTGGTGACGCGGACGCGGTGGCGAAGCACTTCGTGGCGCTGTCGACGAACGCGGAGAAGGTCGCCGACTTCGGCATCGACACGGCCAACATGTTCGAGTTCTGGGACTGGGTCGGCGGACGCTACTCGTTCGACTCCGCGATCGGCCTGTCGCTGATGCTCGCGATCGGCCCGGAGCGCTTCCGCGAGATGCTCGACGGCTTCCACCTCGTCGACGAACACTTCCGCACGGCCCCCGCGGAGGCCAACGCACCGCTGCTGCTGGGCCTGCTCGGCGTCTGGTACGGCGACTTCTTCGACGCCCAGTCGCACGCGGTGCTGCCGTATTCGCACTACCTGTCGAAGTTCACGGCGTATCTGCAGCAGCTGGACATGGAGTCCAACGGCAAGTCCGTGGACCGCGACGGGAACCCGGTGCAGTGGCAGACCGGACCGGTGGTGTGGGGCACGCCCGGCACCAACGGCCAGCACGCCTACTACCAGCTCATCCACCAGGGCACGAAGACAATCCCGGCCGACCTGATCGGCTTCGTCAACCCGGTCGCCGAACTCGGCGGCGAACTCGCCGCGCAGCACGACCTGCTGATGGCGAACCTCTTCGCCCAGGGCCAGGCGCTGGCGTTCGGCAGGACGGCCGACGAGGTACGGGCCGAGGGGGTGCCCGAGGAGCAGGTGCCGCACCGCACCTTCCGCGGCAACCACCCGACCACGACCGTCCTGGCCGCCGAGCTGACCCCCTCGGTCCTCGGTCAGCTGATCGCCCTCTACGAGCACAAGGTGTTCGTGCAGGGCGCGATCTGGAACATCGACTCCTTCGACCAGTGGGGCGTCGAACTCGGCAAGGTCCTCGCCAAGCGCGTCGAACCCGCCCTGACCGAGGGCGCCGACGTCCACGGCCTCGACTCCTCCACCAGCGCCCTCGTGGCCACGTACCGCACTCTCCGGAAGAAGTGACCTGACATGACAGCCATGCAACTGGGCCTCGTCGGCCTCGGCAAGATGGGCGGCAACATGCGCGAGCGCATCCGCCGCGCGGGCCACACCGTCATCGGATACGACCGCAATCCTGACCTCGCCGACGTGAGCAGTCTGAGCGAGCTCGTGGGCAAGCTCGAAGGCCCGCGGGTGGTGTGGGTGATGGTCCCGGCCGGCGCCGCGACCCAGTCCACCATCGACGAGCTCGGTGAGCTCCTCGAGCCCGGTGATGTGGTCGTGGACGGTGGGAACTCCCGCTGGACGGACGACGAGAAGCACGCCGGGGAGCTGAAGGCCAAGGGCATCGGCTTCGTCGACGCGGGCGTCTCAGGGGGCGTGTGGGGCCTGCAGAACGGCTACGCGCTCATGGTCGGCGGCGACGCCGGGCACATCGCGAAGGTCCAGCCCGTCTTCGACGCCCTCAAGCCCGAGGGCGACGCCGGGTTCGTCCACGCGGGCAAGGTCGGCGCCGGGCACTTCTCCAAGATGGTCCACAACGGCATCGAGTACGCGATGATGCAGGCCTACGCCGAGGGCTGGGAGCTCCTCCAGGCGGTCGACTCCGTCACGGACGTGCGCGAGGTCTTCCGCTCCTGGCAGGAGGGCACGGTCATCCGCTCCTGGCTGCTGGACCTGGCGGTCAACGCACTGGACGAGGACGAGCACCTGGAGCGGCTGCGCGGCTTCGCGCAGGACTCCGGCGAGGGCCGCTGGACCGTGGAGGCGGCCATCGACAACGCCGTGCCGCTGCCCGCGATCACCGCGTCACTGTTCGCCCGCTTCGCGTCCCGGCAGGACGACTCGCCGCAGATGAAGATGATCGCGGCACTGCGCAACCAGTTCGGCGGCCACGCCGTCGAGTCCGCGAAGTAGGAAGTCATGGGCGATCTCCTGCTCGTCCGGCACGGCGAGACTGAGTGGAGCAGGTCGGGTCAGCACACCAGCTGGACCGACCTGCCCCTCACCGCGCACGGCGAGGAACAAGCGAAGTCCCTCCTCCCGCTCTTCGCCGGGCGCTCCTGCGTCCTCGTGCTCACCAGCCCGCTCCGGCGTGCGATACGGACCGCCGAACTGGCCGGTCTGACCGGGGCCGTGGTCGACCCCGACCTGCACGAGTGGGACTACGGGGCGTACGAGGGCGTCAGGACCGTCGACATCCACCGCACCCGTCCCGAGTGGTACCTGTGGAACGACGGGGTGCCGCCGGGGCCGGACGGACACCCGGGCGAGTCACCGGCCGAGGTGGGTGAGCGGGCCGACCGCGTGCTCGCCCACGCGGCGCGGTCGCTCGACGACGGTGACGTGGTCCTCGTGGCGCACTCGCACTTCCTGCGCGTCCTGACCGCCCGCCGGCTCGGCCTCCCCGCCTCCGACGGACGCCTGTTCCGGCTGGACACGGCCACCGTGAGCCGGCTCTCCCTGGAGCACGGGCGCCCTGTGCTGGCGGAATGGAACGCGAAGCCGTAGAAAGCCGGTGGATTCGGCTGCGGGCCGGTGGGGGCTGGGCGCGCGGTTCCCCGCGCCCCTCAAAGGCAAGGGCTACCGCCCCCGAGGAAAGACAGGGGCGCAGCCCCGTCTCTCAGGGGCGCGGGGAACCGCACGGCCCACCCCCGCCGGCCGGCAGCCGACGAACAACCCGCGGCCCCGCCCTTCAAAGGGCACGGGCCCGCTGGGCCGCCAGCCGCACCGGGGCGTTCTGCGCTCCGTAGCCGCGGTAGCCGGGATCCCGCTGGACCAGTTCGAAGAAGACCCGGCCGACCGTCTCCGTGTAGCAGTGGCGGAAGGCGGCACCCGCCTCCCGGTCGTAGTCGTAGAGGATGCCGAGTTCCCGCAGGGTCTCCCACTCACCCTCCTCGAACTCGTACCTGGCCGCGAGGTCGTCGTAGTAGTTGGCGGGGATGGGCAGCAGCCGGCCGCCCGCGGCGCGGAAGCGGCGGGCGGCCGTCACGAGGTCGTCGGTGGCGAACGCGATGTGCTGGGCCCGGCCGCCCTCGTCGGCGCTCGGGGCCGGGCCGACACCGAGGGCGATACGGACGGTGCCGTCGGCATCGGTGACGGCACGGCTGCGCAGCAGCCCGTACGGGTCGGCGACGTCCACGCTCTCCTGGGCGCCGAGCCCGAGGACACTGCGGTGGAAGAGGGCTGCCTCGTCGAACTGGTGCCACGGCTGGGTCAGCGCCAGGTGGTCGACGCGGCGCACGCCACCGGCGCCGGGTGCCGGGCGCTGCGTACCCTCGGCGGACTCGAAGTCGCCCGTCCAGCTGGGCAGTCCGGGCCGGTCGGTGGCGCAGAAGAAGAGTTCCGTGCCGTCGGGCGCGGCGACCGCGTCCAGGGGGACGTCCCGCGGTGCGCGGCGGCGCGGCAGTACGGGTGCCAGCAGCGATTCGGCGCGCCGGGCCGCACCGGCGGGGTCGGGCGACTCGAGCCCGACGGCGGCCAGTTGCGTACCGTCGCGGCGGGCGCCCGGGCCCGTGTTCAGCAGCACCCGGGCCTCGCCCTGCTGCCACAGGTCGACCGGCTTGCTGCGGTGGCGGGCGGTCCGGGCGAAGCCGAGCGCTTCGAGGATCTCCGAAACCGGTTCGGCGTCGGGGGTGACCAGTTCGGCGAAGGCGATGCCGGTCGGCACGACGGGCGGGGGCGGTTCGGTGAGGCCCACGCTCTCCTGCAGGACGAGGAGCGAGCGCAGCGCGTCGACGGCGGTGGGCCCCGCCTCGGCCTGCCGGAAGACGTCGTTGAAGACCTCCAGGGAGAGCGGCCCCCGGTACCCGGTCCGGAGCACCTGCCCGACGAGCCCGGCGATGTCGAAGCCGCCCTGCCCGGGGAAGCAGCGGTAGTGGCGGCTCCACTGCAGTACGTCCATCGCCATGAGCGGGGCGTCGGCCAGCTGGAGGAAGAAGATCTTCTCACCGGGGATGTCCGCGATGCCCTTGGGATCGGACCCCCGGGCGAGGATGTGGAAGCTGTCCAGGCAGGTGCCGAGCGCCGGGTGGCCGGCGGCCTCGACGATGCGCCAGGCATGGTCGTACGTGCTGACGTGCCGCCCCCAGGCCAGCGCCTCGTAGGCGACGCGGATGCCGAAGTCGTCGGCCAGTTCGGCGAGCCGGCGCAGCTGGGAGGCGGCGAGCGCGTCGTCGTCCACGGCGAGGGGTGAGACGCTGGAGCACACGAGGACGGTGTCCGCGCCGAGCCGTCGCATGACCTGGAACTTGTGCGCGGCCCGGCGCAGGTTGCGTGCGAACTCCGCCTCCGGCACGCCCTCGATGTCCCGCATCGGCTGGTACAGGTCGATGCTCAGCCCGAGGTCGGCGCACCGGGCCCGGATCTCCTCCGGCGCGAGCGGGCTGGCGAGCAGGTCGTTCTCGAAGACCTCCACGCCGTCGAACCCGGCCCGCGCGGCGGCGGTGAGCTTCTCGGTCAGCGCCCCACTGAGAGAAACAGTGGCAATGGATGTACGCACGTGTACTCCTCCTCCGGTTCACCTGCACGACACGGCTCAGGTGCACGACACGGCTCAGGCCCGAACACCGGCGACGGCCGCCAGTTCGGAGATGTCCGCATGCATCCGTCCCACGTCCGGCTTCCGTCCCGTGAACAGCCCGAAAGCGTCCGCCGCCTGGAACACGGCCATCCCCCCGCCGTCGAGCACCGCGCACCCCGCCTCCCGGGCGGCCCGTACCAACTCGGTCTCCAGCGGCCGGTAGACGACCTCGGCCACCCACAGTCCGGGGTGCAGCAACGACCTCTCGAACGGCATCCCGGGATGCGCGGCCATCCCCGTGGGCGTGGCGTGCACCACCCCGTCCGCTCCGGCCAGCAGCGAAGCCAGCCCTTCCGGACCACCGCCGGCCACCCGCCCGCCCCCGAACTGCCGGTTCAGTTCGGCGGCCAGCGCCCCCGCCCGCTCCGGCAGCGCGTCCACGACGGTGATCCGTCCCGCCCCGAGCGTGAGCAGCGCATGCGCGACGGCGGCTCCCGCGCCCCCCGCCCCCACCTGCACCACCCGCTCCAGCGGAGCGTCGGGCAGCCCCCGGGCGAAGGACGCCGCGAATCCGGTGACATCGGTGTTGTGCCCGACCGCCCGCCCCGCGTCGAAGACGACGGTGTTGACCGCCCCGAGCGCCTCGGCCTGCGGAGCGAGCGCGTCGAGGTGCTCGATGACGAGCTGCTTGCACGGGTGGGTGATGTTCAGCCCGTCGAAGCCGAGGTCGCGGGCGGCCCGTACCAGGTCCCCCACCGCGTCCGGCGCCACGCCGAGCTCATCGATGTCGATGAGCCGGTACAGGTAGCGCAGCCCCTGCCGGTCGGCCTCCCGCTCGTGCAGGGCGGGGCTGAGCGACGGACCGACACCGGCGCCGATCAGTCCGACGAGATACGAGTCCTTGACCACGGCGACCACGGCGGACCTCCAGAGCACTCACTAATGTACGAACTAGTACGTTAGCTATACCAGCATCCGCCGCCGACCGGAAGGTCCCACGGCACACCCGCGATCCCGCTCCGGCGCCTGCTTCTAGAATCTCGGACACTGCCCCCGATCCGCCCCCTCCCCCGCCCCGCACCCCTCGCTCCCGCCCGAAGGAAGTCCGATGACCAGCGTCGAAGAACCGGCAAGGCCCAACGGCCGCATCCGTGACGCCGCCCGCACGAGGGCCGAGATCATGGACGTCGCGACCCAGGAGTTCGCCCGGGCCGGCTACGACGGGGCCAGGGTCGACGAGATCGCCGCCCGCACCCGGACCACGAAGCGGATGATCTACTACTACTTCGGCGGCAAGGAGCAGCTGTTCACGGCCGTGCTGGAGCGGGCGTACGGGGTCATCCGCGAGGCCGAGCAGGGGCTCGACGTCGAACACCTGGACCCGGTCGCGGCCATCAGGCGGCTGGCCGAGCTGACCTTCGACCACCACGAGGCGCATCCGGACTTCATCCGCCTGGTCAGCATCGAGAACATCCACGGCGCGGAGCACATCGCCGCCTCCGGGAAACTCGGCAGGATCGGCTCGCCCGCGCTGGACGTGATCCGCCGCATCCTGGAATCGGGGCGGGAGTCGGGCCTGTTCACGGCCGACGTGGACGCCGTGGACCTGCACGCGATGATCAGCTCGTTCTGCTTCTTCAGGGTCGCCAACCGGCACACCTTCGGCGCGCTGTTCGGCCGCGACCTGGTCGACCCCGCCCAGCGGGAGCACTACCGCAGCATGCTGGGCGACATGGTCATCGCCTACCTGACGGCGGACCGCGCGACCCGCTGAGCGCGGGGCCCGAGCCGGAGCACGGCGGCAGGAGTTCCCTCGGCGCGACCTCTTGACACCCGGGAAACGTGGGCGCAACATCCGTAGCCAACCGCTACTAACTATCCAGTGGGTTAATTAGTCGGATGACATCCAGCGCGGCCGTCCCACCACCCGAGGGATCCGGCACTTCCTTCTGCGCCCACTCCGCGCCCCGTCCCCACCCTTCCGCCTGCTCCCCTTTTGCCCCCTCTCCCCCTTCTCCCCCTCTCCCCCTTCTCCCCCCCTCCCTTCTCCCCTTCCGCTCACTCCACCTACGTTGGAGTTCCCCCGAAGGAGCACCGCCGTGTCCGTCCCCGCAGCACCCGCCGACGCGCCGCCCGGCCAGCCGAGGAAGGCCGCGACCGCCGCCTGGATCGGCAGCGCGCTGGAGTACTACGACTTCTTCATCTACGGCAGCGCGGCCGCGCTGATCTTCCCCGAGGTCTTCTTCGACGAGTCGGACCCGGCCACCGCGACCTTGCTGTCGCTGGCCACGTTCGGGGTGGCGTACGCGGCCCGCCCGGTCGGGGCGCTGTTCCTCGGGCACTTCGGCGACAAGCTCGGCCGCAAGAAGATCATGGTCTTCACCCTGATCCTGATGGGTCTCTCCACCTTCCTCATCGGCTGCCTGCCGACACGCGACCAGGTCGGCACACTGGCGCCCGTGCTGCTGGTCCTGTGCCGGGTCCTGCAGGGCATCTCGGCCGCGGGCGAGCAGGCCAGCGCCAACTCCATGTCGCTGGAGCACGCGCCACCGGACAGGCGCGGGTTCTTCACCAGCTTCACGCTCAGCGGCACCCAGGGCGGCCAGCTGCTCGCCACGCTGGTGTTCATCCCGGTCGCCGCCCTGCCCGAGGACCAGCTGCTGTCCTGGGGCTGGCGGGTCCCCTTCTGGATGAGCATCGCGGTCGCCGTCGTCGGTTACGTCATCCGCCGCACCCTGGAGGAGACGCCGACCTTCACCCGGCAGGCCGCCACCGAGGGCGTCCCGAAGATGCCGCTCGCGGTGCTGATGCGCGAGCACTGGGCGGACGTCCTGCGGGTGGTCGCGGCCGCCCTCGTCGCCTCGGTCAGCACGATCTTCACGGTGTGGGCGCTGGCGTACGCGACCAGCGACTCGGTGGGCATGGACCGCACGTCGATGCTGTGGGTGGGCGCGCTGGCCAACCTCGTCGCGCTCGGCGCGATCCCGCTGTGGGCCACCCTGTCCGACCGCATCGGCCGCCGCCCGGTCTTCCTGATCGGCGCCGCCGGCAGCGGCGTACTGATGTTCCTCTACCTGTGGGCGATCTCCACGGGCTCGTACCCGCTGGTCCTGGTCCTCGGCATCGTCACCTTCGGAGTCGTCTACAGCGCCGCGAACGGCGTCTGGCCGTCCTTCTACGGCGAGATGTTCTCCACCCGTGTCCGCCTGTCGGGCATGGCCATCGGCACCCAGATCGGCTTCGCGGTGGCCGGCTTCGCGGTGACCTTCGCGGCGCAGATCGCGGGCCCGGACGGAGACGACTGGCTCTCGGTGGCCCTGTTCACCGCCGCCCTGTGCGTTCCTCCGGTCATCGCGGTGCTGACGGCCCGCGAAACGCACCGGACACCGACGGAGCAGCTGGGCGAGCAGGTCCGACACGAGTCACCGGACCGGTCGAAGGTGTCCGCCTGAGTTCTCCCGGCCGGTTGTCCGCCCGGCCGGTTGCCCGCCTGGCTGGTTGTCCGCCTGGCCGGTTGTCCGCCTGTTCAGCTGCCCGGCCGGCCGGGCGTCCGGCTGCCCGGGCGTCCCTCCGGTCGTCGCGGCGCGCGGTTCCCCGTGCCCCTCACAGGAGGCCGGGGCTGCGTCAGTGGCCCTCGATCGCCCATGTCCGGCTCCCGTTCGGCAGCGAGCCGGGGCGGAGGGGGGCGGCCAGCCAGTCGGCCAGGGCGGCCGCGATCGGCTGGCCCGACTCGATCTGCACGAAGCCGAACTGGCCGGACTGGTTGCACTCCAGGAACCACCACATCCCCTCGGCGTCCTCGGCGAAGTCGAAGGCGCCGTAGGCCAGCCCGGCCTCGCGGAGGTAGCTGCGCACCCCCGCCGCGACGGACGACGGCGCGTCCACCGCGTGCCACAGCGCGTCGGAGACGGCGAACCGTACGTCCACCTCGTCGGGGTCGGCGTCCGGCGCGACCGCCTTGCGGGCGGCGAAGATCCGATCGCCGACACAGGTCAGCCGGATGTCGGCCCGCTTGGCCACGCGCCGCTGCAGCAGGGTCGGGCCGTACGCGACGGCCGTGAAGTCGGTGCCGGGCGCGACCCGGCTGGTGGGCACCGCCCGGGGCGGCTCCTGCGGGTGCGCGCCCGAGACGGGCTTGACCACCAGGTCCGGGAAGCGGCCGGCGAAGTCGCGGGCGGCCTGCGGGAACGTGGTGATCAGGGTGGCGGGCACGGGCAGGCCGCTGCGCTGGGCGAGGTGGAGCTGCCAGGGCTTGTGGCGGGCCCGGCGGGCCGCGTCGGGGTGGTTCATCCAGCGTGCGTCGGTGGAGCGGAGCATGCCGTAGAGCGCCTGCGCGGACTCCTGGGTCAGCCAGTCGGAGGGCTCGGCGGCGTGCGTCGCGGGCACACCCGGCCTGCGGACCCAGACGGACCGCAGTCCGCCCATGCTCACCAGCCGGCCGCCGACGGACAGATGTCCGTGAAAGCCGCCGCGCACGTACTCGCCCGACAGGGCCACGGGGCCCGGCAGGTCCGCGGGATCGAGGCGGACGACCGGGACGCCGGTCCCGTCGAGTTCGGCCACCACCATGTCCGCGGTCACATCCTGTTCGCACGTCAGGATCAGAACCGTCATTTTCGGGGGTCCGGATTCAGTCGTCGAAGTGGGTCTTCGAGCCCGCGGTGGAGGTCGTGGCCCCCAACTCCCGCAACAGGGCGTAATCATGGGCGGCGAGCCGCCCGTCCGGAAGGACGTTCAACTGCAGTCCGGAGTCATAGGCATACGGAGCGCTGACCTCCAACACCTGGGCCGGACGGGCATAGTTGAGCGCGAACGGTCGCATCGGTTCTCCTTGCTCGGTGCGGACCCATTCAAGCGGATCGTGACGCTCCGGCATCACGCGCCCGTCGGGTTCGCAGGGCTTCCACCGAGATATACGAATCGAACTGGAGAATGGTTGCCTCACGCTGCGTAGTCACGGAACCGGTATGGTCCGTGACTCGTTGAGGATCGGCCGATCTTTCCTGCATAGGGCAGCCATCCGCCGCGCATGACGCGTGCCCCGGGTCTGCGGATCCGGGGCCCGGCCACGAGCCGGCATCCCGCGCGCACTCGTGCCGCACCGATGACTCGCACCCCCTTCGGGCGGGCCGAAATCGTCGGCGTCGGAGCGCGCCGGGGTGCGCGACTTCGCGCACACGCGGCTGTGACCATGGACTTCACTCGGCGAGCACCTCCCTCGTACCGCGTTCGGCCATCGAGCAGGGGCATGCCGAGGGCCGGCTGGAGCAAGTCGGAGCAAGGAGCATGAACGGTCGAGGCCGGCCCTGAACGGCGGCGCGGACCCCGCGCGATCCGGTTACCCGCCAGTTGCATAAACAACCGCACGCGGGGCGACCTGTTGCATACCCGCTCCGCATGACCCACCCCGGGTGTGGCGCACATCTCACGCCGTGCGGTCCGCGCGACCCTGCCGGGAAACGACCGGCCGGGCGATCTGTCCCGGTTGACGGGTTTCCTCCGTCGCCGCGGCCAACTCCCCTTCTTGTGACGGTTGTTGCCCCCGGAACACGGCTGCGGTGGCCGGCGCGCGGCGCAGGCGCGGCGGGTCGCCGGGAGCGGGGATCCTGCAGGCGTCCGGCAAGAACGCGCGGCGGCGCGCGGCGCGGCCCGCCCGCTGCGCCCCGCGATCGGCGGCCGTCCCCCGGCCGCCGGGCGGCGGCAGACGTCGGCGGCCTCGCAGGCGCCTCCCGGCCGCCGCGCGCCGCGGAGGACGGCGGCGCGCGGGGGCGGCTGCGGGTGGGGGCGGCTGCGGGTGGGCGTGAAGAGGGTCAGACGCGGTGGCCCACCACGGCGTCCAGGTGGGGCAGGTCGTGGTCCAGGCGCTCCCGCTTGGTGCGCAGGTACGTGATGTTGTCGTCGCAGGGCGGGATCAGCAGCGGGACCTGCGCGTCGATGCGGATGCCGTTGCGGATCAACGCCTCCCGCTTGCGTGGGTTGTTGGACAGCAGCCGCACCGAGCGGACACCGAGGTCGTGCAGGATGTCCGCGCCCACCTTGTAGTCGCGGGCGTCCACGGGCAGTCCGAGCGCGAGGTTCGCCTCGACCGTGTCGAGCCCCTCCGCCTGGAGCTTCATCGCCTGCAGCTTGGCCAGCAGGCCGATGCCCCGGCCCTCGTGCCCCCGGAGGTAGATCAGGATGCCGCGGCCCTCCGCCGCTATCTCCCGCAGCGCGGTGGACAGTTGGGGACCGCACTCGCAGTGCCGGGAGCCGAACGCGTCGCCCGTCAGGCACTCGGAGTGCAGCCGGGTCAGCATTCCCTCTTCCCGGATGTCACCGTGCACCAGCGCCACTTGTTCGTCTCCGCGGGTACGGTCCAGGTAACCGATGGCCTGGAAATCGCCGTACACGGTGGGCAGTGGGGCATTCACGACCCGTTCGACACCTGAGGACTGGGATTTCCCGGTCGGTACGCCATCTATTTCTGTCATGATTCTGGTTCCTAAGCAGAGACGAAAGGTCGCGAGAACATGGTCAATTCGGGCGGTTCGGAAATACGGCTCACGGTGTCGGGGCCGTTGCCGGCGGACACCACGGAGGACGTACGGGCACGGGGCGCCGGTGTCGCCCGGCAGGTCGCCGTGCTCCCCGTGGGCAGCTTCGAGCAGCACGGGGCGTATCTTCCGCTGTCGACCGACACGCTGATCGCGTGCGCCATCGCCCGGGAGGTCGCTGCCGCATTCCCCGTTCATCTCCTTCCTCCGGTGACGATCTCCTGCTCCCACGAACACGCGGCCTGGCCGGGAACGGTGAGCATTTCCTCCGTGACACTCCATGCGGTGGTGCGGGACATAGCCGATTCACTGCGCCGGTCGGGTGTCGACACCCTCGTACTGGTCAACGGTCATGGCGGCAATTACGTGCTGGGCAATGTCGTCCAGGAATCCTCCGCCGCCGGTGCTCGAATGGCCCTGTTCCCGGCGGTCGAGGACTGGGAGGCGGCGCGGGAGGCGGCCGGGGTGGAGACCTCGCTGCTCACCGATATGCATGCGGGTGAAATCGAGACCTCCATTCTCCTGCACGCCCATCCGGAATTCCTCAAACCTGGGTACGAGACCTCCGACTTCGTCGCCGACGACCGCCGGCATCTGCTCTCCCTCGGCATGTCCGCCTATACCGGATCCGGTGTCATCGGCCGTCCTTCGAAGGCGTCCGCAGAGAAGGGGAAGGAACTCCTGGCCTCGCTCGCCGACTCCTTCGGAGCGTACTTCTCGCTCCTGACATCGGAGTCCGGCGTCCCGGGGAGCGGCGTCGCGACGAACGCCGTCCCGACGAACGCCGGGCCGGAGGCCGGTGATCCGACGGCCAGGGATGCGCGCTGAGCGTCCCCGGTCTCCCGCGCGTCCGGGCCGGGTCCGGCCGCCGCGCCCTCCTCGCGCGGGCCGCGCAGTCCCATGTACCAGCGGGCCACCAGTACGGCGACCCCGGGCAGGCTCGCGGCGAAGCTGAGCACGCCGTAGACGACGGCGACGGTCAGGCCCTGGGCCGCGCCCAGGCCCGCGGCGCCGAACGCCCACGCGGTGACGCCCTCCCTCGGCCCCCAGCCGCCGACGTTCAGCGGCAGCCCCATCGCGATCAGGGCCAGCAGCGCCAGCGGCACCAACTCGGCGGCGGACGCGTCCGATCCGGCCACCCGGGCCGCGAGCAGGAACATCAGGACGTGCCCGGCGAGGACGACGACGGACGAGACCACCACGCCCGGCCAACTGCCACGTGCCAGCAGCGCCCCGCGGGCCTCGGTGAGCGCGGTCCGCACCGCCCGGTGGCGGCGGGAGGTGCGCGGCGCCCTGTTCCTGCCGCGGACGGTGCCCGCGGTGACGACCCCGCAGAGCGAGACCGCGGCCAGCAGCACGACGAGGTGCCGGGTCTCGTCGAGGACCGGCGAGGGCTGGGTGAGCAGGACCGCCACCCCGACCACGGCGAGGACCACCTGGCCCGCGACGCGTTCGAAGACGACCGCGCGCACTCCGCGGCCGACGTCGCCGGCGCTGCGGCCGTGCCGTACGGCCCGGTGCACGTCGCCGAGTACGCCGCCGGGGAGCGCCGCGTTGAGGAACAGCGCGCGGTAGTAGTCCGCGACCGCCGGGGCCAGCGGCAGCCTGAGCCGCATGCCCCGGGCGACCACGCACCAGCGCCAGGCGCTGAACACCGTGGTGAGCACGCCGATGCCGAGCGCCGCGAGGAGCGTGGCCCCGTCGATGCGGCGCAGGCCGTCCAGGAAGACGCCGGTGCCCAGGCGCCAGGTCAGCACGGTGAGGATGACGACGCCGGCGATCGTGCCGAAGTGGGTGCGCAGGAGCCGGGAGTCGAGGCGCGCACGGACCCGGCCCAGCACGCCGGCCCGGCCGCCGTCCGGACGTGCGGCGGATGCTGCGCCGTCGTTCCCGGCCCGTGCCGAGGGCTCCGCCGGCAGCTTCTCGTCCAGGGCGGACGGAACGACCACAGCGGGCACAGTGGCCACAGTGGTCAGGGAACGCTCCTTCGCCGTCATGGCCCCCGCGCCGCCCATCACACGCCCCCGACCGGACGGGCCAGCGCCAGCAGGTCGCTGTGGTGGACCACCACGTTCAGCTCCCCCGCCGCGCAGGCCGCGAGACGCTCGTCGAGGTAGTCCGCGGCCCGGTCGGCCAGCTCGGGGCGCTGTTCGACGGCCGCGCCGACCCAGCCGCGCAGCCACTGCGCCGTCAGCGCGGACTCGGCCGGACCGAGCCGCCAGGCGCTCGGGTGCACCCGTACCGTCGCGCCGTGCCGCGAGAAGGCGTCGCAGGCCGCGCTGACCGCCTCCGGGCCGAGCAGGTCCCCGCGTCGCTGGTGGTCGTTGAACGCCGTGGCGATCTCGGTGTCCAGCGGACGGGCCGGCGTCAGTTCGACCCGGCCGACCACCGAGAGGGTGAGCAGGGCGGGGCAGCCGGCTCCGGCGCAGGCCGCGGCCAGTGCCTCGATCTCGTCGGCGTCGAGCACGTCCAGCAGGGCGGAGGCCGTCACCAGCGAGGCGCCGGCCAGGGCGTCGGCGGTCAGCCGGCCCACGTCGCCGCGCTGTGTCTCCACCGTGACCCGGCTGCCGTCGGCGGCCGAACGGGGCGACCCGACGGCGGCGAAGTGCAGCAGGTACGGGTCGCGGTCGTGCAGCACCCAGTGCTGGGGCCCGTCCAGCCGGGGCGCGAGCCACCGGCCCATGGACCCGGTGCCGCAGCCGAGGTCGTGGATGACGAACCCGTTCGACCTGCGCGGCAGGTTCGCGAGGCGGATCCGCAGGGGGTCGAGCAGTTCGGACGAGCGCGCCGAGGCGTCGACGCCCTCCCGCAGCTGGAGCCATTCGGGGGCGTAACGGGTGGTGTCGTCGGTGGTGTCGTCGGCGGCCTCGCCGCGGGTGCGGTCGCCGAGCCGAATCGTTCCTGTGTCCCGGCCGGGCTCCGCGGTCCCGGTGCCGGAACCGGTATCGCTCCCCGGAGCCTCCGTCGGCGTCGTGCTCGTACCGGTGCTGGTGCTCGTGCCGCTCATGCCGCCCCCCTCCTTGCCTCGCTCTTCAGTCGCCCCAGGACACCTGACAGACTCCGGGCCGTCGCGGCCCAGCCTCCGAGGGACGCCCGGCGGGCCCGCGCGGCGGCCTTGAGGCGCCGGCGCACGTCGGCCTCGCCGAACCAGCCGCGCAGCTCCGCGGCCAGGGCCGCGGGGTTCTCCGGCGGTACGAGCAGGCCGGGCACCCCGCCGTCGGGCGCGCGCCCGACCGCCTCGGGCAGCCCGCCGACGTCCGTGGCCAGTACGGGGATGCCGCGGGCGAGCGCCTCGGTGACGGCCATGCCGTACGTCTCGGCGTACGAGGTGAGGACCATCAGGTCGGCCGAGGCGTAGCTCGCGTCGAGTGCGGCACCGGACCGGGGCCCGGCGAGTTCCACGCGGTCGCCCAGGCCGTGCCGGGCGATCAGGTCCCGCAGTTCGGCCACGTACCCGGGGTCCTGGTTGAGGCCGCCGACCAGCACGCAGCTCCAGGGCAGGTCGGTGACCTCCGCGAGGGCCTCGACCAGCCGGTGCTGTCCCTTGCGCGGGGTGACCGAGGCGACGCAGAGCAGCCGCGAGACGCCGTCGGTGCCGGGGGCCAGCGGCGCGATGTCGGCGCCGGGGGGTGCGACGTGGACGCGGTCGGGCGCGAGCCCGTGGTGCGCGACGAGTCTGCGGGCCGCCCATTCGCTGGTGGCCACGACGGCCGGTACGGCGCGCAGGGCGTGGCGCTCGCGGGCGTCCAGGTCCGCGGCGAGTTCGGGCGTGAGTCCGACCTCGTCGCCGAGCGGCAGGTGCACCAGGACGACCAGCCGCAGCCGTCCGGCCTCCGGGATGACGATCTCGGGGGCCGCGCAGGCGACGATGCCGTCGAGGAGGACGGGGGTGCCGTCGTCCAGTGCGGCGAGGGTGCGGGCCAGTTCGTCGCGGGCCGGGGCGGCCGGCTGGGGCCAGCTGCCGTCGATGGCGTGCTTGTGGACCTGCCAGCCGAAGCCGGGCAGGTCGAGGCTGACCCGGGCGTCGTAGACGTTGCCGCCGCTCGGCACGGTCGGGTCGTCCACCGCGCCGGGCATCACGAAGTGCAGGGCGCGCAGGGACATGGGGATGATGTCGGCGTACGGGTTCACAGGGCACGCTCGTAACTCGCCCAGGCGACGTGCGACTCGTGCAGGGTGACGGTGATGCCGGCCAGGCCGCGGGCGCCCTCGCCCAGTGCTCCCTTTTCGACGCGTTCGGCGAGGCGGTCGGCGACGACCTTCGCCAGGAACTCCGTCGAGGTGTTGGTGTCCGCGAACACCGGCTCGTCGTCGAGGTTCCGGTAGTTCATCTCGGCCACCACCTCCCCGAGTTCCTTGGTGGCCAGTCCGATGTCGACGACGATGTTGTCGTCGTCCAGCTCGGCGCGGCGGAATGTGGCGTCCACGAGGAACGTCGCTCCGTGCAGGCGCTGCGCGGGTCCGAAGACCTCTCCGCGGAAGCTGTGGGCGATCATCAGGTGATCGCGGACGGTGATGCTGAACAACGGACGACCCTCCAGGTGCGGTGCGTCTGACCCCTCTGCCGGGGCGTGCCCTGTATTACGGCCGGTCCGTTCTCCGTGTTCACAGCGTTCGGGTCGGAGTTTCGGACGGGTTTCCCTCGGCAGGGTCGTCAGGACGACACGTGGTGCGAACTTGGTTACCGGCGTTGGGGTTTGGTCACTCGGTGTGCGGACGTGACCGTTTCGCGGGCGGCGTCGCCTCTCATGGCTCGTACCGCACCAGGTGACACATCGCCGTCGTCTCCCCCGTGGCGAGCCGGGCCATCGTCTCCGGCAGGTCCTCGAAGGCGCATTCGCCCGTGATCAGGGCGTCGAAGGCGGGATCGGCGAGGAGTTCGAGGGAGAGGGCGAGCCGGTCGGCGTACGTGCGGCGGGAGCTCCTGGCCGGTGAGACGGACCCGACCTGGCTGCTGCGGATGACGAGCCGGCGGGAGTGGAACGCCTCGCCGAGCGGCAGGGCGACCTTGCGGTCGCCGTACCAGCTCAGTTCGAGGACGGTCCCCTCCGGGGCGAGGAGTTCGAGGGCGCGGGAGAGCCCCGCCTCGGTGGCGCTCGCGTGGACGACGAGGTCGCGCTCGCCCGCGGCGTCCGCGGGGAGCGCGAAGTCGATGCCCAGCGCCCGTGCGAGTTCCGCGCGCGCCGGGTCGGCGTCGACCAGCTGGACGCGGGCGGCGGGGTACCGGGCGAGGAGTGCGGCGACGCTCGCGCCGACCATGCCCGCGCCGACCACGGAGATCCGGTCGCCGATCAGGGGCACCGCGTCCCAGAGGGCGTTGACGGCGGTCTCCACCGTGCCGGCGAGCACGGCGCGCGAGGCGGGCACGTTCCCGGGTACGGGTGTGACGGCGCTCGCGGGGACGACGTAGCGGCTCTGGTGCGGGTAGAGGCAGAAGACGGTCCGTCCGACGAGGCCGGCGGGCCCCTCCTCCACCGTCCCGACGTTCAGGTACCCGTACTTGACGGGGCCGGGGAAGTCGCCGTCCTGGAAGGGTGCCCGCATGGCGGCGTACTGGCTCTGCGGGACCCCGCCGCGGAAGACGAGCGTCTCGGTTCCGCGGCTCACCCCCGAGAAGAGTGTGCGCACCACGACCTCGTCCTCGGCGGGTTCGGGCAGGTGGGTGTCCCGGAGTTCGCCACGGCCGGGAGAGCCGAGCCAGAAGGCGCGGGCGGAGCGGTCCATTCGGCATCCTCCTGAGGAATTCATGTGAATCGGCTGAGCGGGGCGGCTGAACGATCGGGCGACGGGCCACGTACCGACCTTTGCGAAGCCGCGCACAAGGTACGCGGCAATGATCGTCCCTGTCACCTGGCCGGAGGATGTGCGGTGGCCCTGAACAACACGTACGACGCGAGGCTCTTGCAGCAGGAGACCGCCGTGGGAGCGGGCGTACAGCTTCTGCTGTTGACCGTGCTCGGCACGGCGATCGGCCTGGGCCCCGCGGGCTGGCTCACCGGGCTGGCGTTCGGACTCGCGACCTGGGCGGTGCTCTCACGCGCCCTGCACCGCACGCGGCCCCGCTCCTTCGGAGCCGCCAACCGCGTGACGCTGGGCCGGGCGACCCTCGTCGGCGGGGTGACCGCCCTGGTCGCCGACTCGTTCCAGAGCCCGCCGCCGGTCACGGTCCTGGTCGCGCTCACCGCGACGGCCCTGATCCTCGACGCGGTCGACGGCAAGGTCGCCCGCCGCACCGGTTCCTCCACGGCGCTGGGCGCGCGCTTCGACATGGAGGTCGACGCGTTCCTGATCCTGGTGCTCAGCGTGTACGTCGCCGCGGCGGTGGGGCCCTGGGCCCTCGTCATCGGCGGTATGCGGTACGCCTTCGTGGCCGCCGCCAGGTTCCTGCCCTGGCTGAACAACGCGCTCCCGCCGAGCACCGCCCGCAAGACCGTGGCCGCCCTCCAGGGCGTCCTGCTGCTGCTCGCCGGCTCGGGGATCCTTCCGTACGCCCTGACGTCCGGGGTCGTCGCCCTGGCGCTGGCCCTGCTGACCTGGTCGTTCGGCCGGGACATCGGCTGGCTGCGGCGCACGCGCGACTCCGCCGGGCACGAGGTGGAGCGGGTCGCGGTGGACCGCCCCCGCGAGACGGCGACGGTCGGCGCCCCGTAACCGGGCGCGCCCCGGGACGAGCACGGTCGTCGCCGAGCGCTGCAGCAGCCACGCCGGGGCGACCTGCTGCGGCGAGGCCTCCACGGCGCCGTCCCGGCGGACGGCCAGGTCGTACAGGTTCTGCACGGTGACGACGGGCGCGATGGACTGCGCCTCGGTCAGCCGGGCGTCGAAGACGGAACTGAGCCCGAGACCGCGGATCAGCCCCTCCTTCCGCAACCCGGCCAGGGCCCTGTCCCCGAACCACACCCCCGGTTCCAACCTCCTGCGGGCCGGTGTCGGGCCCGACGTCGACGACCCCCGGCTGGTGGAGCCGGTGGGCGAGCTGTCCGTACGCAGCGAGCGCTTCCGGCGGCTGTGGGGCCGGCACGAGGTGCACCCCACGCAGTCACGGGTCCTGCGGCTGCGTCACCCGAAGGCCGGCGACGGCCCGGACCGCGCCGGCTCCGGGCCGGCCTCCCACCCCACGTCCGGCTCCGGCTCCGGGTCCGGGTCCGGGTCCGGGTCCGGGTCCGGGTCCGGGTCCGGGTCCGGGTCCGGGTCCGGGTCCGGGTCCGGGTCCGGGTCCGGGTCCGGGTCCGGGTCCGGGTCCGGGTCCGGGTCCGGGTCCGGGTCCGGGGAACATCGGCCGGCCGGGGAGCGGTGACGGCCGGTCCCCCGGAGCCCGGACGCGTCAGCCCCGTACGCCGGGAGTGACCGCCGCGGTCTCCCGGTCCGGGTGCGCCGGGTCGCGGTCGGCGGCGGCCCGCGGCACGCCGGACATCCGGCGCACGTGCCGGACCGGGACGAGCAGCGCCGCCAGTGCCGCGGCGAGGCACAGCAGGGCCAGCAGGGTGAATCCGTGCGTGTAGCCGGCGGCCTCGGGCAGGCCCGAGGGCTGCAGGTGGCCGGTCACCAGGACGCCGGTCACCGCGGCGCCGACGGAGCCGCCGATGGTGCGGATGTTGGCGTTCATACCGGTCGCGGCCCCAGTCTGCTCGGCCGGGACACTGCCCACGATCAGGTTGGCCATCGAGGCGAACGCCAGGCCGATGCCGAGGCCGAACACACCGGACACGAAGGCCACCTGCCACTGCTCGTCGTGCCACAGGGCGAGGAACCCGCAGGCGACCGCGCCGAGCGCGGCGCCGGTCGTGAGCAGCCTCTTCGCGCCGACGACGGGCTCGAGCCGGCCGCTCAGGACGCCCGAGAAGAACATCGCGACGAGCATCGGCAGCATGAGCAGGCCGGACGCGGTCACGCTCGCCCCGAATCCGTATCCGGCGGAGCCGGGTGTCTGGACGAAGGCGGGCAGGAAGGACCAGATCGAGTACATGCCCGCGCCGAACAGCAGCGCCACGGTGTTGGTGGTCCACACGGCGGGCAGCCGCATGACCTTCAGGTCGATCAGCGGCGAGCGGGAACGCGCCTCGGAGAGCAGCCACAGGACGAAGAGGACGGCGGCCGCGGCGAACAGCCCGATCACCCGGGACGAGCCCCAGCCCCACCGGGTCGCCTGGCTGAGCGGCAGCAGCAGGGCCACCAGCCATGCCGACAGCAGGACGGCGCCGAGCCAGTTGACGCGGCCCTTCGCGCGCCGGGGCGACTCGGGGACGTACCGGAGGGCGATCAGCGCGGTGACCGCGACGACGCCGACGGGCAGCCAGAACAGCCACCGGTAGCCGAGCGCGGTCACGATGGGACCGGCCGCGACCATGCCGACACCGCCGCCGGCGGCGATGACGGCGGACAGGTTGCTGATGCTGGGGCTCACCCGGGCCGCGTCGAACTCGTCCCGGATGATGCCGAACGACAGCGGGAACAGCGCGCCGCCCATGCCCTGCACGACCCGGGCGACGATCAGTACGCCGATGGTCGGGGCGAGCGCGGCGATCAGACAGCCGATCAGCACGGTCACCAGGACCGCGACGAGGGTGCGCTTCTTGCCGATCAGGTCGCCGACCCGGCCGAGGATCGGCGTGAAGACCGAGGCGGACAGCAGGTACGCCGTCATCACCCAGGTCGCGGTGGACTGCGAGGTGTGCAGTTCGTGCTGGACGGTCGGCAGGGCCGGCGCGATCAGCGACTGGAGCATGGAGAAGACGCCCGCACCGGTCGCGAGGACCGCGAAGGTGAGGCGGGTGGACTTGCGGGGCATGGAGAGCCTCTCCGAACTGGGTGCGGCCGGGACCCGGACCGCGGGCGCACGGGTTCCGCGCGTGCCGGGGCGGCGCGGGGCGGCGGTGACCGTGGGACGGGGCCCTGTCCGGACGCGGCCGACGGCGGCAGCGGCGGGCAGGGGTGGTCGCGGAAGGTGTCAGGGAGTGTCAGGAGACGGGCGGTGCGCTCGGCGCGGGGCCCGTACGCAGACGAGGGGCGTCGCTCCGACGGCGCGTGCGGCCGCACGCGTCCCCGGTGGACACACCCCGCACTGCTAAAGTGGAGGTACCCCTCCACTGTAGCGGAGGCACACCTCCGATTCAACCTCGTCCCGCCCCGGGAGGCGCAGTGACCGCCCAGTCGTTCCCCGTCAGTGAGATCGTCGCGAGCCGGCGGCCGCACCGGAAGGACGCGGCGCGCAACTACGACGCGCTGCTCACCGCGGCGCGCGAGGCCTTCACGGAGCAGGGCGCGGACGCCTCCCTGGAGGACATCGCCCGCCGGGCGGGCGTCGGCATCGGCACGCTGTACCGCAACTTCCCGACCCGCAGGCACCTCTTCGAGAGCCTCTACGCGGACGAGGTCGACGCCCTGTGCCAGGTGGCCGGGGAGGTCGCCGGCCTGGAACCGTGGGAGGCGCTGACCACATGGCTGGACCGGTTCGCCGGCTACATGGTGACCAAGCGGGCCGTCCGTGAGGCGCTCAACGACGAGTCGGAGATCTTCGCCGCCTGCCGCGACTCGATGTACGCGGCCGGCACCCCGCTGTTCGAGCGGGCGCAGCGGGCCGGTGAGGCGCGTACGGACATGGACTTCGTCGACCTGCTGCGCATGGTCGCGGGCATCACCGCGACGACGTTCGAGAACGACGCGCAGCGCGACCGGGTCATGTCCATCGCCCTCGACGGCGTACGCGTCACCCACTGACCCGCCGGTCGCGGAGCCGCTTCTGTCCCCTCCCGTTCCGCGCCGCTCGCCCCCGCCCCTCCTCCCTGCGGAGGATGCCTTCACGGAGGAGACCGGCCGGAGCCGTTCCTCCCCAGGTCAGAGGGGCGGCCCCGGTGATCCGTCTACCGTGGGGCCATGGACTTCATGGACTCGTTCGCGGGACGGCGGGTGCCCCGGGCCGTCACCGACGCGGGTCTGGCCCTGCTGTTCACCGCGGGGGCGTTCGCCCCGCTCGGGCCGATGCCGCCCGAAGCGCCCGTACTGCGCACCCCGGACGCCCTGTTCGCCGTACTCGCCCTGCTGTCCGCGCTGCCGCTGGCCGTCCACCGGCGGTTCCCCCTGCCGGTCCTGCTGGTCATGACGGCGGCGGCGGCCGCGCTCCAGGGACGGCACTTCATCCCGCAGCTGTCGGGCCCGCAGGGCACCTCCATCGGGCCCGCCTACATCGGCGTGGCCACGGCCGTCCTGCTGACCGCCCTGCGGGGCACGCCCAGGACGGCCACCCTGGTCGTGGCCGTGGTCATCCCGGCCGCGGCCGTCACCGAGGCGGTCCTCGCCGCGGCCGGCCACCGCCTCGCCACGTTCCTGACGGAGGCCGTGCTGCTGGTCGCGGCGTGGGCGCTCGGCCGGCTCACCCGGGCCCGCTCCGCCATCCGCGACCAGGCCCTGGAGCGGGCCGCGGCGCTGGAACGCGCGCAGGCGGCCAACGCGCGCGCCGCCGTCATGGAGGAGCGGGCCCGGATCGCCCGCGAGCTGCACGACATCGTCGCGCACAACGTCAGCCTCATGGTCGTCCAGACGATCGCCGCCGACCGGGTGCAGGACCGCGACGGCGACAAGGCCCACGAACTGCACGGCACCATCGAGGAGACCGGCCGGGCGACCGTCACCGAACTGCGCAGGCTGCTCGACGTCCTGCGCACGGAGGACGAGGCGGACTCCGATCCGAACAAGGAGCCGCCGCAGCCCACCGTCGAGGCCGTTCCCGCCCTGCTGGACGCGGTGCGCGCGACGGGCCTCACCATCGACTGCTCGACGACCGGGACGCCCGTCGAGCTGCCGGCCGGCTCACACCTGACCGTCTACCGCGTCGTGCAGGAGGCCCTCACCAACACGCTCAAGCACGCCGGCCGCACCCGTACCGGTCTCACCGTGGCCTGGGAACCGGAGCACCGGCGGCTCGCCGTCCGGATCTGCGACGACGGCCCCCGGCCGGACGGGGAGCCGGCAGCGCGGCCGCCCGCCCCTGCCGACGGCCGCGGTCACGGACTGGTCGGCATGCGGGAACGTGTCCTCGCCGTGGGCGGTTCCCTGTACACCGGTCCGCGGCCGGGCGGCGGTTACTGCGTCCACGCGGTGGTGCCGCTGCCCCGCTCCCCGGCCGTCCCGCACGACGACCCGTTGCACCACGACCCGCCCCACCACGACCCGCCGCACCACGACAGCCACGACCTCCGCCACGAAGGGCACCCCCCGTATGCACGCGATCCGCGTCCTGCTGGTCGATGACCAGCCCATGATCCGGACCGGATTCCGGCTCATCCTCGAGGCCGAACCGGACATCGAGGTCGTGGGCGAGGCGTCGGACGGCGCCGGGGCCGTCGACGGTGCCCGGTCCCTGCGTCCGGACATCGTCCTGATGGACATCCGGATGCCGCACATGGACGGCGTCGAGGCCACGCGCCGCATCGTGGCGGCGGGATCGCCGAGCCGCATCGTCATCCTGACCACCTTCGACCTGGACGCGCACGTGGTGGACGCCCTGCGCGCGGGGGCCAGCGCCTTCCTCGTCAAGGACGGGCCCGCCGACTCGCTGGTCGGCGCCATCCGCACGGTGGCCGCCGGTGACGCCGTGCTCTCGCCGCGCGTCACCCACAGCCTGCTCGACCGCTTCGCCCACCTCGCCGCACCCGCGACCCCGGACGTGCCGTCCCGCCTCGGCGCCCTCACCGGCCGCGAGCTCGACGTCCTGCGCGCCCTGAGCCGCGGACTGTCCAACGCGGAGATCGCGCTCGAACTGGGCGTGGGCGAGACGACGGTCAAGACGCACATCGCGCACATCCTGGAGAAGTACGGGCTGCGCGACAGGGTGCAGGCGGTCATCCTCGCGTACGACTGCGGACTGGTGGTGCCGCGCGGCAGGCGGTGACGGGCGCACGGCCCGGACGGCGGACAGGTCAGGACGGCGGACAGGTCGGAGCCGGGAGCGGAAGGGAGTACCGTGGCGTCACCGGGCGCACCTCGTATGCCGTCACCCGTCGCGGCGTCGCACTCGGGGAACGGCAGAGAACGGCCAGGCCGGCACATGCCGGATCCGGCCGGAAATGAGCCGCACGATGCCTTCTGGCTCGTACCCTTCCGCCGTCTCCCGCACCCTCTTCCGCGCCTGACGCCGGCGGACCGGCCCCACTCGACCTCAGAGGATGCGGGACACATGTACTCACAGGACGCCATCTCCGGACACCGCCGGGGGCGGCCCGAACCGAGCGCCGAGATGCTCTCGGGACTGGCCTGCCTGACGTGCGGCACCGACTACCGCAAGACACCCGGCCCCGAGGCCGTGGTGGTCTCCCACCGTGCCGGCGGACAGCTGCTGGCCTGCCGCGGCACGTGCGCGCGCATGGCCTGCGGATCGGTCGACGGCCTCGGCGAGACACCCCTCCCGCTGGAGGAGCGCGTCCGCGGGCACCAGGGCGACCGTCCCTGAACCGGACGCCCCGGCGACCGCACCACGCACCACGCACCACGACAACCAAATAGATGAACGAGATAGAAGGACGCGCAATGAGTCTGCTGAGTCTCGGAGTACTCGCCTCCTCCCGCAAGGAGAACGAGTTCCGGCTGCCGCTGCATCCCGGTCACCTCGACCGGATCGCACCCGACGTACGCGCGAAGATCTTCCTCGAGGAGGGCTACGGCGAGCGCTTCGGCGTCGGCGACGACACGCTGCGTCCGCTGGTGGCCGGGCTGCGCTCGCGCGGGCAGCTCCTCGCCGAGTGCGACGTGCTGCTGCTGCCCAAGCCGATGCACGAGGACGTCGCCGAGCTGCGCGAGGGCCAGGTGCTGTGGGGCTGGCCGCACTGCGTGCAGGACGAGCGGATGACGCAGCTCGGCATCGACAAGCGGCTCACACTCATCGCCTGGGAGGCCATGAACCACTGGACCTCCACGGGTGCCTTCAGCGTCCACGTGTTCCACAAGAACAACGAACTCGCGGGCTACTCCTCCGTGTTGCAGGCACTGCAGCTCGGCGGACTGACCGGCAGTTACGGCCGCCGGATGCGCGCGGTGGTCATCAGCTTCGGCGCCACTGCGCGCGGGGCGGTCACCGGTCTCGGTGCCATGGGTGTCTCCGACGTCACGGTGCTGACCCAGCGGGCCGCCGCCGCGGTGGCCTCCCCGATGCCGTCGGTCGTGATGAACCACTTCGCGGAGCGGGAGGACGATCCGTCCCGCCTGGAGGCGCTCACGGGATCGGGCACCGTGCCGCTCGCGGAGTACCTGGCCGGGTTCGACATCATCGTCAACTGCGTGCGGCAGGACACCGACGCGCCGCTGATGTTCGTCACCGACGAGGAACTCGCCCTGTTCCGGCCGGGGACCTTCTTCGTCGACGTCTCCTGCGACGAGGGCATGGGCTTCGCCTGGGCCCGCCCGACCACCTTCGAGGACCCGATGCCCACGGTGGGCGACGGCTGCCACTACTACGGGGTGGACCACAGCCCGTCGTACCTGTGGAACTCGGCCACCTGGGAGATCAGCGAGGCGCTCCTGCCGTACCTGCGCACGGTCATGAGCGGCCCGGCGTCCTGGGACGGCGACGTCACGGTCAGGAAGGCGATCGAGATCCGCGACGGGGTCGTGCTGAATCCCAAGATCCTCTCCTTCCAGAACCGGCCGGCCGAGTACCCGCACGCCCTGCCGGCCCCCGCTCCCGCCGTCACCCGGGAGCCGGCCTCCCTCCCGCAGCCGGTCTGACCGTCACCTCTCCCGCGGGAGCGTCACCGGCCGGTCCTCCCGCAGCTGCGCGAAGAGTGTCCGTGCCCGGTCCTCGTCCCACTGCACGGCGCTGCCCTTGGAGGTGGCGAGACCGGGGTCGGAGACGGGCACGTTGAGCTGCCTGCCGCCGCCCGCGGTGACGCCCTGCATGGCCCGGAACAGCGTCATCAGGTCCCGCAACCCGGTGTCCTTGTCGACCACCAGGGTGTCGAGGCCCGCGCCGAGGGCCGGGAAGGCCGTGGCGGGGTTGAGGAGGGTGGCGGGAGTGACCGCCTTCCTCGCCAGGGCGGTCAGGAACTTCTGCTGGTTGCGGGTACGACCCAGGTCGCCCCGGGCCTCCTGCTTGCGCTGGCGTACGAAGGCCAGCGCCTCGGTGCCGTCGAGGGTCTGGCAGCCCTTGCGCAGGTCGGCGCCGGAGCTCTTGTCCCTGACGTCCCGGTCCAGGCACATGTCCACGCCGCCGACCGCGTCGACCACCCCGACGAAGCCCGCGAAGCCGATCTCCGCGTAGTGGTCGACGCGCAGCCCGGTGTTGCGCTCCACGGCCCGTACGAGCAGGCCGGGGCCGCCGAGGGAGAACGCGGCGTTGAGTTTGTTCGGCTCGGCGCGGTAGCCGCGGCCGGTCTCGGGGCGGACGTACGCCGGGACGGTGACCCAGGAGTCGCGCGGCAGGCTCAGCATGGTGGTGCCGTGCGCGCCGGTGTGCAGCAGGATCATCGAATCGGTGCGGCGGCCCTCGGCCGAGCCGGTGCTCAGGTCCTTCCTGGCCTGTTCGGACAGACCGGCCCGGCTGTCGGAGCCCACGATCAGGTAGTTGGTGCCCGGACCGCCCCGCGGCCGGTCCGGCAGCGCGCCGAGGTCGACCTCCTGGGCCAGTTCGGTGTCGGCCCACACGTACGTGCCGACGCAGGAGGCGGCCAGCACGGCGAGCAGCAGGCCGGTCAGCCGTACCGCTCTACGGCCCCGGGTCGGGCGGGGCTTGGGGGAACGGCCGCCGCCCGCGCCCCGGCGGGGCCGGTTCCCGTCGTCGGTGCGGCCGGGTGTGGCGGGCGAGGGCATGCCGGGCAGGGGCGCGGTCCGGGTCGAGGGCGGGGCGCCGGTGGCGGTACCGATGCGTGTACCGATGCCGATGCCTGCACCTGCGCCGCCATGGGTCGGGGGGCGGGTCCCGTCGTTCATCGGCCTCTTCGGCATCGGCCTGTCCGGTTCCTCGGCACGTTCCCTCCGTACGGGTCATCGCGTGGGCACGCTCTTATACGGGGCCGGGCCGCCGATCTGTTCAGCGGCGGTGCCGGAACGCTTCATGCGCTGCCACGTCAGCCGGCTGCCGAGCAGCGCGGCGACCACGGACTGGAGAACGACGAGATACATGAGCTGCCGGTAGACGACCAGTTGGAACGGCATCCACCACAGGGTGCGTACGCGCTCCCCGTCCAGCCTCAACGCGTATCCGGCGCAGACGAGTTGCACGGCCATGAAGCCGAACCACACGGCGGCCGAGCCGAACGGGTCGAGGAACAGCAGGCCGTACAGGGCGAAGACGTCGATGACCGGGGCGAGCAGCGGGAGGGCGACCTGGAAGAGGGCGAGGTAGGTGAGTCCGCGCCGGCCGAACCGTCCGGCGACGCCCGTCTCCAGGACGGCACCGCGGTGCTTCCACATGGCCTGGATCGTGCCGAAGCACCAGCGGTAGCGCTGGCGCCACAACTGCCGCAGTGAGGTGGGGACTTCGGTCCAGGCGACGGCGGACTCCTCGTAGAGGACGCGCCAGCCCGCCCGCCACAGGGCCATCGTGAGGTCGGTGTCCTCGGCGAGGGTGTCGTCGCTGACCCCGCCGACGCCCACCAGCGCGGCCCGGCGGAAGGCCCCGATGGCACCGGGAACGGTGGTCATGCACTCCAGCACCTCGAACATCCGGCGGTCGAGGTTGAAGCCGAAGCAGTACTCCAGATGCTGCCAGGTGGCGAGCAGCCCCCGCCTGTTGCCGACCTTGGTGTTGCCGCTGACCGCGCCGACGGCCGGGTGCGCAAGCGGCTGGACGAGGTGGTGGACGGCGTCGGGTTCGAAGACGGTGTCGGCGTCCACCATGACCAGGATGTCGTGACGGGCGTGCTCCAGGCCGGTGTTGAGGGCGGCGGCCTTGCCTCCGTTGGGTTTGCGGACGACCAGCACCCGCGGGTCACCGGCGCCGGCGCCTTCGGCGAGTTCCGCCGTACGGTCCGTGGAGCCGTCGTCGATGACGACGATCTGCAGCCGCGGGTAGTCGCAGGCGAGCAGCGAGCGGACGGTGGACTCGATGCCGGCCTCTTCGTTGTAGGCGGGGACGAGCACGGTGACGGGCTCGGTCACCTCCGCCAGCCAGGGCGCGCCGGGCCGGGAGCGTTCGAGCCGCCGCACGTGGGCGCGGGCGAAGAGGACGAGCAGCACCAGCCGCAGCACGCCGAGCGCGCCCGCGATGCCGAGGACCCAGGTCATCGTGTCCGAGAACGCGCGCCCCAGGCGGACGGCTTGGATGAGGGCGGAGCCGCGCCACCGCTCGGCGGCCGACACGGGCTCGTACGGGATCAGCCGCAGCCCGGCCGAGACGGTGGTGAAGCGGTCGATGCCCTGGTTCCGGAGCAGCTTGCGCGTCTCCCGGTAGGCGGTGGCCGTCTGGCTGAACTGCCGGACCAGCCCCTGCGCGGGCTTGCGGGACGCCTTGTCGGCCGTGACGAGCACGTACCCCCGGGCGGTGGCACGCCGGGCCGCCGTCCACTCGCGCCCGCACAGGGTGTCGGGCGAGGTGGTCCGCGGCATCCGCAGGAGATTGGTACGCAGACCGGAACTGCCCGCCAGCACCGCTTGCGTCAGCTCCAGTTCGGTGTCGAAGCGGATGCTCGACGTCTCCCCGAGGACGGCACCGGTGTAGGTGTTGGATCCGATTTCGTGCCCCTCGGCGCGGATCCGCCGCACGAGGTCCGGATGGCGGGCCGCCTGGGAGCCCAGGAGGAAGAAGGTCGCGCGGGCCCTGTGCTGTTTCAGCAGGTCGAGCAGGCGCGGGGTCCAGACGGGATCGGGCCCGCCGTCGTAGGTGAGCGCGACGGTGCGGGCGGGCATCGAGGCGGTCTGCACGCCGTTGCGGTTGATGCCGATGACGGGCCCGCCGCGGACGACGGCGTCGGGCGCCGGCGAGGTGCAGGCGGACCGGGTGTCCGCGGCATCGACCTCGTGATCGGTCCACCCCTGGAAGAAGAGGGCAGCGAACACAGCGGGCAGGACGAGTGCCAGCAGCAGCCAGTGCCCGCGCGGATCCCGGGACTGCTTGTGCCGGGCCCTCACCGAAGGCCGTCCCCCTCATGGACGGCGGCGGCTCCTCTCCGGCCCCGCCCCCCGTGGGCCGGTGCCACGAGGAGGGTGTGCCGGCGCTGGCTGACGGGTCCGGAGGTGCGCATGGGGCGCGAGTCTAACCACAGCTCCGCGGCCGCGTACCGGGGTGAGCGAAAGAAACCCGTGCCGTCAGGCGTCGTTGCCGGGCGCCGCTCCCGGGCATGCCGGCAGCATGCCGGCACACCCGCCCGGGGTCTCCCACTGGTTGCCGTCTGAACGTTTCCTTCATCCTGCCGGCGCCCGGCCTTAACGTGTCCGCGTGATCCAAGTCGCTCAATCCCAGGCTTACTTACCGCCCTCGACCGCGTACAGGTCCACGACCGGACGCACGCCCACCGCCCGCCCCCGGACGATGAAGGCGGCACGATGAGACTGGTCGAACTCGTGCGGGCCCGCGACCTCTGCGGAGTGGTCCGCGAACTGGGCGGGATGACCCCGCGCCAACGCGTCCTCGCCCAGACCGGTTTGCTCGGACATCGCGAGTCGGCCGCCGGCCGGCGCACGGTCGCTCCGTCGGAGAAGGCCGCGCTGTCCGCCGCCGAACTGGGATGCCGGGTCACCCCCGAAGCCGCGGCGGCCTGGCTCCTGCAGCACCGGTACCTCACGCCGGACACCTGGACGGTGGAGATCCTCGACCTGCGTCCCACGGCCTGGCGGGCGGAGCTGGCCGCACGGCTCGGCGCACGGGCGACCGCCTCGGACACCGTGTTCACGATCACCGAACACCTCGTCCATGACACCGGCTGTCCGGTGCCGGCCTCGCACGAGTTCGTCCTGGCGTGGTTCTTCAACCGCGCCAGGAACCGGGCGCGACCCGCGCGCGTACTCGGTGGGGTGCCGGGGGCCGACCTGCCGGCGCGACTGCGCGCCGACCCCTTCACCCCGGTGCTCGTCCCGCCGGCCGTGGCACGACCGGGGCGCCTGGTCCTCGGCCGGCCGGGATGGCTGCTGGGGGCACTGCTCGCCCTTGCCGCCGAGGGTGTCGCCGACCGCGCCGAGCTGGTCCGGAACCTGTTCGCGGACATGGCCGGCGCCCCGCCCCGGGCGACGCACGCGGTGCCCGTGCTGACGGCGCTCGCCCTCACCCCGGCCGAACACGCCCGGGTCGCCCCCGCCCGCGCCGCACTGGTCGAGCACCTCCTCGGGCTCCTGCTCGAGGACGGCGGGCCGGTGGGGACGCGTACCCGCTCAGCCGCCTCGTCCGCCTCAGCCGCCTCAGCCACGGATCCCGCACAAACGCTGGCGTTCCTGCGTGCCCTGGCCCCCACGCCGGACGAGAACGCCCTCATGGTGCGGCAGCATCAGGCCCTGCTGGACCGGCCGGCGCCGGTGGCCGACTACGCCCGCGAGGTCCTGACCGAGCTGGGGGCGGAATCGGGACCGGGACCGGGACCGACATCGGACGAGGCCGGTCTGCTGGGGGCCGGTCTGTTGGAGCCCCGTCCGCTGCGGCCGGGCATGCTCACGGAGGCCTGAGGGCGCCGGGGACCCGGGACGCGGGGCACCGGGCGCCGGGGAACCGACCGGCAGGTCACCCGGGGGCGGCCCTGCCCGGGAACAGTCAGGACCGCCCCCGAGCCCTCATGCGGGCCGGCGGACTACCGGCTCGACGCCGGCGCCGGCGCGTACCCCGTCGGCCGGGTGGTGAAGACCCCCCGGCCCTGCGTCCGACTCCGCAACCGCGTCGCGTACCCGAACAGTTCGGCCAGCGGAACGGTCGCCGTGACGACCGCCGAACCCGCCCGCGTACTCGACCCGGTGACCCTTCCCCGGCGTGCGGCCAGGTCGCCGAGGACCCCGCCGACGGCATCGCCGGGGGCGGTGACCGTCACCTCGGCCACCGGTTCCAGCAGCGCCATCGCACTCGCCCGCAGGGCCTCCCGCAGCGCGAGCCGTCCGGCCGTCCGGAACGCCAGCTCCGAGGAGTCCTTCACGTGGGTCGCCCCGTCCCGCAGGACCACCCGCAGCCCGGTCACGGGATGACCGCCGAGCGGGCCTTCGCCGAGTGCGTCCCGGCAACCGGCCTCGACGGCCCGCACGTACTCCTGCGGCACCCGCCCGCCGACGACGGCCGACCGGAACTCGAACCCGGTCGCGCTGCCACCGGGTCCGGCGCCCGCACCTTCACCGGCCGCATCCGACGGTTCCACCGGCTCCAGCGGCTCCACATCGAGCACGACCTGGGCGAACTGCCCGGCCCCGCCGTCCTGTTTGACGTGCCGGTGGACGAGCCCGGCGACTCCGCGCACGACGGTCTCCCGGTACGCCACCTTCGGCCGGCCGACCCGGACGTCCAGGCCCTGGGCGCGGCGGATCTTCTCCACCGCCACCTCCAGGTGCAGTTCGCCCATGCCCGACAGCACGGTCTGGCCGGTCTCGCCGTCGGTGCGGACGACCAGCGACGGGTCCTCCTCGACGAGCCGGCCCAACGCCGCCACCAGCCGCTCCGTGTCCGCGTTCGTGCCGGCCTCGACCGCGACGGAGACGACGGGTTCGGCCGTGTCCGGCGGTTCCAGGACCAGCGGAGCACCCGGCGCGCACAGGGTCGATCCCGCGCGGGCGGACTTCAGTCCGACCACGGCGACGATGTCCCCGGCCACCGCCCGGTCCACCTGGGCGTGCCGGTCGGCCTGGACCCGCAGGATCCGCCCGATCCGCTCGGTGCGTGCCGCGCCCGCGTCCCACACGGTCTCTCCCTTCCGGATCGTTCCCGAGTACACCCGCAGGTAGGTCAGCCGCCCGGTGGCGGTCGCGTTCACCTTGAACGCCAGGGCGGCGAAGGGCGCCGCCGGATCGGCGGCCCGCTCCTGCCCGGCACCGTCCAGCGTGCCGCGTACGGCGGGCACGTCCAGCGGTGAGGGCAGGTACGCCACCACGGCGTCGAGCAGCGGCTCGATCCCCCGGTCGCGGTAGGCGGAGCCGCACAGCACGACCACACCGTCCCCGGTACGGGTCAGGTCGCGCAGCGCGCCGGCGAGCGTGTCCGCGCAGACCGTGGACCGGGTGCAGAACTCCTCCAGCGCGCCGGGATGGAGTTCCGCGACGGCCTCCTCCAGCAGCCGTCGCCGCCGCCCGGCCTCCGCGCGCAGCGCCTCGGGCACGGGCCCTTCCCGCACCTCACCCGATCCGTCGCGCCCGTCGTGTCCGTCACGCCTTTCGGTCCAGACCAAGGCCCGCATACGCAGCAGGTCGACGACGCCCTCGAAGCCGTCCTCCGAGCCGATGGGCAACTGGACGACCAGCGGCGCCGGATGCAGGCGCTCCCGAATCGACGCGACCGCCGAGTCGAGGTCGGCCCCGGTCCGGTCCAGCTTGTTGACGAAGGCGATCCGCGGTACGCCGAACCGGTCGGCCTGCCGCCACACGGACTCGCTCTGCGGTTCGACCCCGGCGACGGCGTCGAACACCGCGACCGCCCCGTCGAGCACGCGCAGCGAACGGACGACCTCGTCGGAGAAGTCGACGTGCCCCGGGGTGTCGATCAGGTTGATCCGGTGCCCGTCCCAGTCGCAGCTGACGGCGGCGGCGAAGATGGTGATCCCGCGGTCGCGCTCCTGCGGGTCGAAGTCGGTGACGGTCGTGCCGTCATGGACCTCACCGCGCTTGTGCGTGGTCCCGGTGGCGTAGAGGATCCGCTCGGTGACGGTGGTCTTGCCCGCGTCGACGTGGGCGAGGATGCCGAGATTGCGGACGGCACCCAGCGGGTTGCGGGCGAACGGCGCGGAGTAGTTGTCATGGTGGAGGTGGAGTTCGGTACGCACGGCCCGTGGCCTTTCAGAACTGATCGGAATTGATCGATCAGGTATCCGGAGGGGTCGGCGCGATTCCCGTACGAAGCGGTGGCTGACCTGTGGACCCGCCAGAAGAGGTGCGGAGTTCAGGTCAGACGTTCGAAACGGGCATCCGGTGCGGGCCGCGCAGCGCGCACCGGTGCCACGGAGACACGAGGATCACCTCGTACCGCGACAGGGGAACGACGACAGCGGTGCGGTACCGCATGGCCGGGCTCCCCTCAAGATTGCTGGACGGTCCTCAGTGGTCACGGCGGGCGTCGCGGTGGTGCGCGGCGGGCGTCGTGTGGCGAGTGTAGGGAACCGGATCGGGCCGCGGCATCAGGTTTTCGACGCCTGCGGCCGGTCCCCCTCTCCGCGTTGTTCCGGGCGGGCCGGGGCGACGATGGTCGGCGCGAAGCCGCGCGGGGCCGGGCCGCCCGCCCCGAGCACCTGGCAGCGCGCGTGCCCGTGCCGGGACCACAGCGCGGCCGTCCACGCGCAGAGCAGGGCGTCGATGAGGTCCTCCCGGTGCTTGTAGTCGGCCGCGCGCCGGGGTGAGGGCTCCTCGGTCAGCCGCCGGGAGACCGGGTGCGAGGAGAGCAGGAGGGGTGGGTCGGCGGTGGCCAGACCTGCCATGCGCGCGATCACCAGGTCGCACGCCTGCGCCCGTACCGCACGCCAGTCGGCCGCCGGCACCCGCGCCGGCCGGCGCTTGTAGGTCGGCCGTTCCAGGTCGTAGCCCAGTTCGGCCGCTCCGACGAGGGTCGTGTACGGATAGCACTCGGACAGGACGCGGCCGCCTTCCGGCGGTCCTTCCCTGCCGTCGTCGTAGGTCCAGCCCGCCTCCCGCAGCCGTTCGCGCAGGAGTACCCCCGCCAGACGCGGCGAGCCCTGGTTCGTGCTGTTCGCACTCACCTTCCAACGGCCGTACCGCTGCCCGACCTGCCGCTCGCACGTCCGCTGGCCCGCGGGATTGTCGACGACCAACGGCGCGTCGACGAAGACGAGGGCCGATCCGCCGGCGGCGGCCCCGGTCAGCCATTCCACCGTCTCGTCGAGACCACGGGTCCAGCCGCAGTCGACGACCGCGCCGCAGCCGTCGACGGCGGCGACGCCCGTCTCATTGGCCCTGCGGACCCCGCCCTGGGCCCAGGCCAGATCGATACCGATGAACCGCTCGATGCTCATGGGTCGGTGGTATCAGAGAGAGCACGAACCGGACCCGCCGGTCACCGCGTCGACGAGTTCCGCCAGCGCGGCGGCCACCCGGTCGAGGCCTGGCCCGGCCGGCCCGCCCGGTTCGGTCATGTAGACGTCCCGGCGGATCTCGATCATCAGGGCGCCGACCCGCCGGTCGTCGCCGTAGTACTTCAGCGGGACGTACGTACCGGCGAAGGGGCTGTTGACGCCCGTACCGCCGAAGTGCGCGAAGGCCTTCTCGGCGTGGGCGAGCAGGTCGGGCGGGGTGTGGAAGGGGTCGTGCCCGAGGCAGATCGGCGGCCGGGGACCGTCGCCGTGGAGTTCGTACGGGAGCCGCTCGCTCGGGTAGGAGTGCACGTCGATGATCACGGCCCGTCCGGCGGCTGCCAGCCGCTCGGTCACGGCGTCGGTCATGGCGGCGGCGTAGGGGCGGAAGTAGCGGTCGAGGAGCGGCTCTTCAGGATGGCCGTCCGGCCGGAGTGGCTCCCCGTGGGTGGTCCGTGTGTAGACGGCTCCCATGCCGACGGCCCGCATCTCCTCCCGTTCGTCCGGGAAGCGTTCGGGGTCGACGACCAGACGGGACAGCCGGTTGACGAACTGCCAGGGTGCCGGGGTGAGCCGGGCGGCCGCCTCCGCGGCGATCCGGGCGGTGTGCGAGTCGGTGATGTGGTCCAGCTCCCGTTCCAGCGCGGCGTCGTCGAGCACGATCCCGTCGCGCACGTCCGCCGGAACGGTCCGCGAGGAGTGCGGCACGTGCAGGATCACGGGTGAGTCGGGCGCGCCCGGCACGAGCCGGCAGGAAGCCGGAGCGTCGTTCATCTACGCCTCACTGGTGACGGTCACCGAGACGTCGAGGTCCCCCGAGTTGTCGGTCAGGCAGCCGGCGTCGCCGTCGTTGATGCGCAGTTCGAGCGTGCCACCGGCAGCCGCCTCGAAGGTCCACTCCTTGCCGACGAGCCGGCTCTCCTCGCCCTCCCCTCCCTCGGTGAAACGTCCGAGGAGCGCGCCGAAGGGTGCCGAGCCGTTGACCTTGCAGCTCTGCGCCGCGAACTCCAGCGACTTGTCGGTCTCGGCGTCGTAGCCGTCGGGGCCGGTCAGCGGCATATCGGGGTCGTCGACGGTCCACTCCCCCGACGTGTAGCGGACGGTGACCGTGTCGCCGGCCTGGATGAGTGTTTCGGTGACCCGCTGCCAGCCCTCGGCGGCATGGACCACCGAGTCGTTGACGGCGGGCGTCGGTGTCGGCGTCAGCGGGGTGGCGGACGGCCGGTCGGCGCCCGCCTGCCCGCCCTCCTGGTCCTTCGCACGGTCCTCGGGGTCCGCGGCGTCGGCCTCGGCGGTCCGGCCGAAGGGCGGGGCCCCGGCGACGAACAGGCCCAGACCGGTCCCCACGACGAGGAGGGCGAGCGCGGAGGCCACCCAGCCCACGAGCCGCCTGTCACGCTGTCTCGCGTCCCGGCGCATCAGCTCGGACGCGGTCCGGGCGTCGTACCGCGCGGTCGGCGATCCCGGGTCCGCCCACGGAACGTGCTGCCGCGTCCGGGTCTCCGTGTCCACGAGGGACACGGTCGCCGGTACCGCGACCCGGACGGTGGCCGACGGCAGGGACCTGGGATCCGCCGCGACCCCCTCGGCGGCGTGCCGCAGGGCGGTCGTCGCGTCGGGAATGGAGGGCCGCTCCTCGGGCGCCTTGCGCAGCAGCGCCTCGACGACCGGCAGCAGTGGCCCCAACTCCGCCTGAAGTCTCGGCTCTTCGTACGCGACCGCGTGCAGGGTGGCCGCGTACGCGGACCGGCGGAACGGCGACGATCCGGTGGCGGCCGTGACGAGTGTCGCGGCCAGCGACCACAGGTCCGAAGCGGGCCCGACCACACCGCCGTTGACGCGTTCGGGCGCCATGTACTCGATGGAACCGGCGAATTCACCGGAGTTGGTCAGCATCTCGCCGTCGTCCAGGACGGCGATGCCGAAGTCCGTCAGTACGGCGCTGCCGTCGCGGCGCAGCAGGACGTTGGCCGGCTTGACGTCGCGGTGCAGGGCTCCGGCGGCATGGACGGCGTCCAGCGCGCCGAGCAGTTGCGCCCCGATCACGGCGACACGCGTCGGCTCCAACGGGCCTTCTTCGGCGACGAGTTGGGCGAGGGACGGGCCGTCGACGAGCTCCATGACGATCCAGAGCCGGTCCTCGTACTCGACCAGGTCGTGCACGCCGACCACGTGCGGGTGCGGCACCCGGGCCACCACGCGCGCCTCGCGCACGGCACGGCGCAGCCATACGCGGTGGTCCTCGTCGCCCTGGGTGAAGACGTGCAGTTCCTTGGCCGCGACGTCCCGCGCGAGCAGTTGGTCGTGGGCCCGCCAGACCGTGCCCATGCCACCCCGGCCGAGCTGCTCGCCCAACCGGTAGCGACCGGCGATCAGACGCCCGGCACCCCGTGCCGTGTACGCCGCCTGCTGATCATCACTGCCGGACATCACGCCCGCCTCACGCCCCTCCCGGCGGCTTCCCCGCCACCGGCCCCATGTACCACTCGAACACCGGCGAGCATAGCGCCGGGAACCGGCGGCGGAACGACGGCCGGGAGGGAAGGGCAAGGAGGAGGAACGGGAAGAAGAACGGGAGGAAGAACGGAAGAAGGTCGGCCGCCGTGCGGGACAGCATTCGGGACATCGCTCCCCCCGGCGTGGGACGTGGCGTACCGGAAGATGATGTTCCCGGCAGGGTGATCCTCTTCCGGGACCGCCCTGCCCGCACCCGACCGAAGGGACTGAAGACACATGCTGGTGGACCTCATCGAGACCCCCGAGCTGGCTCCGCAGACGTACCTCGACGACGAGTCGCCGCTGGTGGCCGTCGACGCACCGGAGGAGCGCGCCTGGCTGCCGTCGTACCAGGCGGTCCGCGCCGCCTGACCCGCGGCGCGCTCGGTCGGCATCGGACCCGTGAGCGGGTTCGGTGCCGGTCTTCCCACCTCCACACCCGCGTCCGTGTCGGCGTCCGCCACTCGCCCTTGCGCCATCGCGCCCCTCCGCGCCCCGCGAACCCGTGATTTCGAAGGACGGTCCGTCGTTGTCCTCCTCAGCCCCCGCCGCCGCGCCGGTCACACCCGCCTCTGCCGAACCGGTCGCCGACCGGGTGGCGCAGGCCGACACCCTGCTGTGCGCCGATCGGCAGTTCGGCGACTCCCCCGCCATCGGAGAGCGCAACCTCGCCCGGTTCCGGCTGGGTCTCACCATGCTGGCGCGGCATGACGGCGAAGCGGCGGACGTGCTGCGGGAGACGGCCGCCGCACCCGACGAACGTCTGCGCCCGCTGCTGTACGACCCGGTGCTGCGCAACTGCTTCGAGGTCGACCTGGCACAACTGGACAGCGGCCGGCTCGAACGCAGTTCGCTCGCCGCCCACCTGAGCGGTCACATGGCCGCCTCGGGTTCCGGCGCCCCGTCGTCCTCCACAGGTCCCTGCGAAGCCCTCATGCGTCCTCACCGGCCGGCCTGGCCCGGTCTCGGGGACGCCTGGGTGCTGGCCGAACCCGCGCCGGAGGACGGCGGGGCGGAGAAGATGCTGGCCGAGCGTCTCGTGCAGCTGTACCGGGACGCACTCGGTGACAACCGGGCGACAGGCCCCGTGGCACCCACGGACGAAGTCCTCGCCGGCCTGCGGGACGGCGCGGAACTCCTCGCGACGCTGCTGCCCTCGGCGGGAGCCGGCGTGCTCGGGCACGTCACCATGGTCGGCTTCACCAGCCGGGAGAGCGAGGAGGGCCCTCTGCAGTCCATGTCGGGCGGCGACCCGCTCCCCTCGACCGTGCTGCTCGCGCCCGAACGCTGCACGTCTGCGTGGCTCGCGGCCGAGAGCCTGCTGCACGAGGGCGCCCACCTCAAGCTCTTCGACGCGCTCCGGACGGGCTCCGTGGTCAGGAACGCCACCGAGCAGGTCCCCATCCCGTGGCGGATCGGCTCCTGGACGGTCATCCGGGTGTTCGTCGCCCTGCACTTCTACGTGCACCTGCTGGTCTTCCGCGCCGCGGCCGACACGGCGGGGGAAGCGGTCCGGGAGAGGTTCGGCGCGCCCCCGCCCGCCGAGGACCTCGACGAACCGAGCCCGGGTACCCCGGCCGCCCTGAACGGCGAGTACCGCACCAGTGCGGAGAGGGCCCGCTACCTCGCCGAGTGCGTACTGTCGCTGCCGGACGAGGCGCTCACCGAGCACGGGCACCGGTTCGCCCGCTGGCTCCTCACCGCCCTGCGCCTGGTGGACGAGGACGCGCCGCAGCCCCGTGACCGGACCGCGGCGACGACTCGGCCGTCCGGACCGGAGCGGTCCCAGGAGCTTTCCCCGGCAGGGGCCCTCCGGCGCGTCACACCGGTGGACGCGTGCGCCCTGCCCGGCCTCGGGCAACTGGTCGTCAGCCCGGCGCGGTCGGCGCGGATGCACTGGCTGAACGCGCGCTCGTGGACCGTCTACTCCCTGTGCGACGGACGGGACCTCGGTTCACTGCACACGGCCTACGCGCGGGCGGCGGGTCTCACGCCCGGCTCGGAGGAGGCCGGTCGGCAGGTCGGCGACAGCCTGCGCCTGCTCGTGGCCTCCGGCCTGGTCACCCAGGACGGGTGACGTTCACCGTTCGGGCGCCGGCCTCGCGGCGCCCGTGTCCGGGTAGGCCGTTTCCAGGCCGGTCAGCCGGGCGGACACGATGGCCTCCAGCCGGTTCGACACGTTGATCTTCGGCAGGATGGCGGAGACGTAGTTGCGTACGGTCTTCTCCGATATGAACAGTTCCTGGGCTATCCGGCGGTTCCGGTAGCCGAGCGAGACCAGCCGCAGCACTTCCCGTTCCCGGTTCGTCAGGGCCGGGAACGGGAGTGTCTCGTCGGCCTCCGCCAGGCGCTTCAGCAGGGCGAAGAGTTCGCTGCCGGACCGCGGCCCCAGCGTCACGTACCCGCGTCGCACGGCGCGCACGGTGCGCAGCAGGTCCGCCGTCTGCGTGTTCTTGAGCAGGTAGCCCGTGGCCCCCGCCATCAGCGCCGTCAGCAGCAGTTTGTCGTCGTCGTGGTCCGGGGAGACCATCGCGACCAGCCGCGGTGCCGGGCCCTGCCTGCGCAGCCGCTGGAGCAGCCCGATCCCCGCGTGGGCCGGCAGATCGAGGTCGACGAGGACCACGTCGGGCTTCTCCTCCCGGACCGCTTGGACGCCGGCGTGCGGGTCATGGGTCCCCGCGACAACGCTGATCCCGCCGTCCTCGAGCGCGGAACGCAAGCCGCTCAGGACCAGGGGAATGCTCTCTATCAACACCACGGACGTATCGGTGTCGTGGACCTCTTCGGCCATTCTGGTTCATCCTCACACCCGGGCAGGCGTGAGGTGTTGCTCACGGAGCGCTACCTCACGCCGTCATGATCAGCGTTCGATTGCAGCGTAGAACTCCTTTTGAACGGCGGACCGTCACGCCGCGTCGTCAACGCGGCCCGGTCCCGCGGGAAAGGCCGTCACAGACCCGCGTGATCCAGCAGCAACCCCAGATCGCCGTCCTTCACCCGGGTGACTCCCTGCGGGTTCCGGTTGGACAGGACGTGCAGCGGCACGGGGTCGCGGTGCAGCCGACGGGTCGCGGCCGGGTTCAGGGTCGCGGTGAACTTCCACGGCTGGCGAGGACTTCCGGTCACCTCGTACGGCTCGTCCTCGATGTCGGCCACCGCCGCGATCTCCCGTACCGGTGAGGCGAAGTAGATCCAGAGGCGGTCGCCAGGCGCCATGCGCCGCCACCTGGACAAGCACCACTCCCGGCGGGGCGCGGTCTCGGCGAGTGCCAGCATGTGGTCCTTCGCCGAGGAGCCGCCGTCCGCGGAGGCATCCGCGGGTTTCACGATGAACAGCCAGTCCACGGGTGCTCCTGTCCGGGATCAGGGGTCGGGACCCCGTTCCCACTACCCCGGGATCCCCGGCGGAACCACTCACCGCCCTCATGGCCGCGGGGGTCCGCCGTCCAGGTCCGGCCCACCACCGCGGCGCCGCGTACGGGACACACGTACGGGACAATCGGGTACGTGCCGGAGTACACCTCGATCACCACGCTCGACGCGCTCCTCGACGACCTGCGGGTCGGCGAGGCGCGGCGGCGCCAACTGGCCATGGTCCGCGGGGAACTGCACCGGGCGCTGGACCGGGGCGGGCTGCCGGTGGGCGCCCGGCGCAGCCTGCGACGCCTCCTGGAGAAGGAGGCGCTGACCACCTACCTGCGCCTCGCCGAGTCCGGGGCACTGCGCGAGCGCCAGGTGAACGGCGTCCGTCCGCCCACCTCACAGGCCACCAACGCGGCCCGGTACAGATGCCTGCACCTGCTGCGCGCCGCCCACGGGCTGCCCCCGCTGCACCTGGGCGGCGGGGGACGGATCCCGCCTCGCCCCACCCCCGACCACGGCACCCTCACCGCCCTGCGCCGCCGTCTCGACCAGGATCTCGCCACCGCGATGTCGCCGGGACACACCCGACTCACCGCGCTCCTGTCCCTGGTCCTGGACACGGCCCCGCGCGCCGGGGAGCTGACCGCGCTGCGCCTGTCCCACCTCACCCCCGGTCACACAGCGGTGTACATACAGCGGCGCCCCCAGAACGGCGGCGACCAGGCGGACGACGTCTGGTACGCCCTCTCCCCCCTCACCCGGGCCGCGCTGGACCGCTGGCTCGCGGTCCGCGCCGAGCTGGTCGCCCGCGCCCACGGCACCAGCCGGCTGTGGGTGAGCCTGTTCGTCAACCACGACGGCACCCTTCACCAGCAGGGCCGAGCCGTCCTGCGCCCGCCCGGCCTGCCCCTGGAGGAAAAGGGTCTGCTCCTCAGCTACCGTGCGGGCCGGGCCCGCTACGACCTGACCACCCTGCTGCCGCCGAAACTGGAACAACTGCGCCGCGCCGTCCTCGACCAGACCCCGCCCGTTTCCCTCGCCGCACCTCCCGACTGACTCCTCCTCCCGCTGGTGCGAATTCTTTGGATGATCGTTCAGGGATCGACCCTAAGGGCCTGTTATTACTGAGAGGCGCACATACACCAAGGGCCTGTTATCCCGTGGAAAAGGTCCTGTGCACATGACGAAGGTCCCGACCGTCAGGTCGGGACCTTCGTCCACATCACTACTGAGAGTGTCCGAGGGGCGATTCGACCACTGGCGATACGGTCGTAATCGCGCGGGGAAGGCTCCAGCCGACTGGAAGCCGGCCGGGCCGCGCGTGACGACGCGCATACTGGCAGCCTGCGACGGTCAGCTCAGCCACAACATCCGGCTACGCCACGAGATCCGCTACCGCGGCTCCCGCACTTCCCGAACTCAGCTACCAGCTCTCCGGGTTGGACATCAGCCGAAACGCCGTCAGTGTCCAGCGACAGCACCAGGAGCTGCGCGTCGGTCCGCACTCAGCAGCCCGGATCCACGAGCGGCTCGCCGTCCGCCGACACCTCGGCACCTCGACACCGACAGCAGCGCCCGACGAACCGTTCTGACCCGGGCCGACACCGATCGGCTGCCGCCGCTTGACTCATGCCCGCATCCGAGCCTCCATGGTCGCGACCGACCCGCCAAGCGACCACCGCCCATCCCGATCACCCACGCGGTCGACCATGTCCGCCCGGAACACCCGCGATGCGCACGCGCCTCACCCGTTTCATCCCCGCAGGAAACAGGGCCCTTCATGCCCGACACCATGATTGCCCAACAGCTCGCGAACTGGTCACCTTCACCGAACCAGCCACCGTCGGCAAGGCGACGGCGACGAAGGACACCGTGGGCCGCCCCCGCCGTTCGGCCGGCACCCGGTGGACGAGAGGGGCACCCGCGGCCTGGCCTTCCAGCCAGCATGCGACCGGACCGGTACGGGCCCGTATGGGCAGGGCCCCGGATCAGAGGTGGGGAATACCGATCTTGTCCAAACGGCCCATGAGCGCCGGTTTGGCCCGGTGGGCCTCGCGCAGCGCCCTGGTTCGGCGGTGGTAGTCGGCCGACGCCTGGGAAGTACGGGCCGCTGCGTCCCGGAGGTCGGTGAGAAGGGTGACCGCCCGGTCGTAGGCGGCGGGCTTCTTCTGCCCGATCAGGTTGTCGATCTCTTCCCAGAGCGGTCCGGGGGCGGTGGCGACCTTGTCCAGGTGCGCGGCACGCTGCTCCTCGGCTGCCAGACGCCGCTCCTCCTGTGCCGCCGCACGGACCCGCCGTTCGCGCTCGATCCGTCCGGTGCGGTGCCGGTGAGCAGCGTCGAGCAGCTCGGCGGCGTTGCGGCGTGCGTGGGCAGTGGTGTCGTCGGCGCGAGCGTGAGCGGCGCGGAACCGTCTCATCAGTTGTGGCCCCACATGAGCCGCTCCGCCGAGGGCGACCTCCACCAGCAAAGCCTCCTTCTGCGCGACGGGCAGGGCAGCGACGAACGCCGCCAGCGCCTTGTCCTGGTCGGCCGGGGCGGCACCCGCGAGGGAGGCGGAGGCCTCGGTTGCGACGGCCAGCAGGTCTTCGTCCACCCGCAGAAAGTCGGCGAGCATCCGCTGCGGCCCTGTCAACTCACCAAGTCCGGCCGGCACCGGCGGCTCCACTGCGCGGACGTACTCCTCCTCGTCGTCCTCGGCCAGCTCCCACATCCGCAGGCCCGCCAACCACGCCAGATACAGCGGCCGCAGGTCCCCGGCGGCGAGATCGACGCGCAGTTGCGCGAAGCTCCCCAGCGTCCAGGACTCCATGGCGTCCCAGTCCTCGTACTCCGCCCCACCGTCCCCGGCTGCGTCCAGACAGAAATCGACCAGGGTGAAGCCTCCCTTGACATGGACGGTGAGGGACTCCTCCAACGTGTACGGCTCGACCGTCTTCTCGGCCAGGGCCGCGGTGGGCAGCCGCAGCAGCAGACGGCGCGAGCCCCAGTTCGCGAAGTAGAGGTGTGCGTCGTAGAACTGCTCCGCCATCTTCGTGGTGTTTCCGTGGAAGTCCCCGAAGTGGTACTCGTTGACGAACCGTGTCGAGGTGATCTCCGCACGCGTCGACAGTGCCCGCACCCGCGCCTGCTCGTCCTGGGTCAGCGGCCGGTCGACGGCCAGGAACTCGTAGTACTGGTACTCGCTCACGCTCCCGCACCCTACTCACGGTCATGGGGGGGTGCGGAAGGCGAGGGCGGCCCGGAGGCCGCACTGCGACGCACGGTGGCCCAGTCGGTGGCCCAGTCGGTGGAGCGCGGACGGTCCGCCTGCGCGCCGCATGGGCGGTCGGGCCCATGGTGCACGACGGCCGGGCGCAGGGAGCGGAGGGTGATGTTCGTGAACCCTCTGACACCGCACGCCACCCGCGGCAACAATGTGTACGTGAGTGATGACTGGAAGCGACGAATGGAACGGGCCGCGGTCGAACTGCTGCACAGGGACGACCCGGTGGCCCTGGTCCGCGAGGTTGACGCACTCGACGCCTCAAGCCGCTACCCCTATGTGTGGCCACGCGGCCCGGTGTTCGGCGTGGCCGCGCTCGGCCCGCAACCCGGTGCCTGTTGGCGGCTGGTGTCCGAGGCCACCGACGGCACCCCGCAAGAAGCCCGGGACGCCCTCAACTCGCTGTTGTGGTTCCAGGCCAAGGACGAGGCCGGCACCGTCGCCGAGCGCCGCGAACTCCTCGTGGCCGTGCGCCTCCTGGAGTGCGACCGGATCGACGAGCTCACCGTCCTCGGCACCCGCTACCGCGTCGTGCGCGGCGACGAGTACGCTCGCTGCGGCCTGACCGAGGGCCCGGAGCCGCCCCGCCCCACCGACCCCGAACCAGCCGACCGCTCCTGGCGCCACCAGCCCGGCCGCGCCCAGACCCTGCCCGACATCGGCCACCCCCTTGATGCCCTGATCGACGATCCCACGGTGTCGGTCGGCGTCATGGCCGAAGGCAACCGCCAGGCCCTTCGGGACTTCACCTACGAGGGTGAGCACGTCCCGCCCGCCATACGTGCCGAATCCCGGCAGGCTGTCCACGACCACCCCGAACTCGTCCTGCTCCCGGTCGGATTCGGCGTCGTCAAGCGCACCGGGACCGGCTGGACGCCGGTCGGCCGCCTCCAGCCGACCCCGCACGACGCTCGCCGCGTCCTCCACAACGGCCTGGCCGGGACCTGGGCCGACATGTACGACCTGGACGCCGCGTCCTGCGACGCCTACGCACGCGCCGCCGAACGCCTGGAATTCGCACCGCACGTGAACGAGGTGACGGTCCAGGGCGACACCTACCGCATCTGCCGGGTCGAACGCATGCTGCGCACCGGCCCCGACGGCCCCGAGCCGCCCCGCCGCTCGGACCCGGAGACCACCGAGCCGATGCGGATCCGCCCGCTCCTGGACGAACACGGCGTCATCCAGCCCGAGCCCGACGGCATGAACACGGGCGGCGATGACAGGCCGGACGACGGAGGGCCGCACTGAACCGGCCGTCCACGCGCGCGGCGACAGGAGAAGTCCGGTTCCGGATACTGCGGGTCCATCGCCCGGCCGTCCGCGCCCGCGGCGACAGGAGGCGGACAGCGAAAAGCACCCGCCTCGGCCCAAGGCCGAGACGGCTCCGGCCTCGCCGACCTCTGGGACCGCCCCCGACTGAACAGCACCCGACAACGAACCCACCGGGAACGCGTCGAGAAGTCCGTGGCGCACCTCCTCGACGTGGTCGAACGGGCCGCGGACCGCTCGTTCACCGATCCGCGCACCCGGGCCGCCCTGGACGGGGCCGACCGCGCGTACGCCCTGTGGTGCGCGTGCCTGGACGAGCACTGACACTGTCGGTCACGGCGAAGCGCGGCCGGACGCACCTCGGTCGGTTCCGGCCCGCTTCCCCACCCGTCACAGCGTGAGAGTGGCCCAGACCGTCTTGCCGGAGGGGCGGTAGGGGCGAGTGCCCCAGCTGTCGGCGAGGGACTCGACAAGGAGCAGACCCCGCCCGGCCGTCACCGCAGACCGCCCGGGGAGACGGTCACCCCGGGCGTCGGTCACCTCGATGAGAAGGGACGCGGCGCCGAGCACGAGGTCCAGACGGGCGTCACGCCCTCGGGCCCGGCCGTGCAGGGCCGCGTTCGCGGTGAGTTCGGCGATGAGGAGACTCGCGGCGTCGGCGTCCGCTCCCCCGCCCGGGACAGCGAGCGGCAGACGGTCGGTGAGCCAGCGTTCGGCGTCGTGGCGGACCGCGTGCGCCCCGTACTCGGTGGTGGCGAAGAGGCTGCTAAAACTGAAGTGGCCGGTGTGCACGAGCGGTTCGTGGGTCACGGCGGCTGATTCCTTGTTCACGTCACAGAGCGTGGCCGATCCGCCCTACCCTGGGGAGTGATGAAGAGTGTACGGAGGGTCACTGTCCGACGGTACGGATCGAGCTGTACGGGTGGCCGTGGCGGTTGTACGGGCGTACGGCCGTGGCCTCGGGCACCCGGCGGTCGGTGAACTCCGGCGGGACCGGTGACCAGGACGAGAGCGGTGGTGCGCGATGGCGGGTCGACCTGAGACGAGCGACGGGGAGTCGGAGGGTACGGAGGAGGCATCGGACCTCTTCCGTGCCGTCGGACGCCAGATCAAGACCGCGCGGGAACGGGCCGGACTCAGCCAGAAGGAGCTGGGCCAGCGGGTCGGTTACGGCGAGGAGCAGATCTCGTCGGTCGAGCGGGGCCGTCGGACTCCGCAGCCGGAGTTCCTGACGGCGGTGGACGATCTGCTCGGGTGCGGCGGCCTGTTGGCGGTGACGGCGGAGGACGTGGAGCGGGCGAAGTCCCGGAGACGGGTGCGGCATCCGGAGTGGTTCCGGGATTATGCGCGGCTGGAGGCGGAGGCGGTTGAGCTGCACTACTACGCGGCGCTCGCGCTGCCAGGCCTCCTACAGACCCAAGGACATGCCCAGGCGGTGTTCACCAGTCGCCGACCGTTGCTCGACGAGGAGACCATTGAGCAACGAGTAGCGGCTCGGTTGGCCAGACAGGGGATCCTCACAGGCTGGCCACCGCCCCTCGTGACATTCACCATCGAGGAGTCAGTGCTTCAGAGACCTACTGGCGGTTCGCGTGTACAGGGCGAACAGATGCAGCGGCTGCGCCAGGTGGCCTCGCTCCGTAACGTGGAACTTCAGATCATGCCTACTGACCGCGAGGATCATCCAAGTCTGGGCGGCCCCTTCACTCTGCTCACGCCGAAAGGGAAACCACAGGTCGGGTATGTGGAGGTACAGAACGTCAGCCGCCTCGTGACGGACCCGGAAGAGGTACGTATGCTGGCCGCGCGCTACGGCAGTATCCGCGCCCAGGCCCTCACACCGAACGAGTCCCTGGCTTTGATCGAGAAGTTGCTGGGAGATCAATGACCACCGAACAGCCCACACAGCTCCAGTGGTTCAAGAGCACGTACAGCAGTGGCGAAGGCGGCGAGTGCGTCGAGATAGCTGCCGGCCAGACCGCGATCCACGTACGCGACTCGAAGGAGCGCGGCGGCCCGCAACTCGCTTTCGCCCGCGCCACGTGGGCCGGGTTCGTCACCGGCCTCGGGCGGGACCGGTCGAGCTGACCGCCCCGCCCGTCAGCTCCACGCTCAGGCCGTCTGGCGTGGGCCCTTGCCCGGCGGCGGGTCCAGCAGCGTCTGATACGCGCCGCCGGTTTCACGGGCCGCGGCCATAAGGTCGTAGGCGTCGAGGATGAGGTCCTTGGGGCGGCAGGTGCCGTGCAAGTTCTCTTCCTGGCCCGGACGCCCGCCCTGTCCGCGCTTGGGCGGAAACGCGTTGACCGGCACGGAAAAAGGGCCACGACCCTAAGGTCGAGGCCCTCAATGCGCATCTTCGATGGTTGTGTCCGAGGGGGGACTTGAACCCCCACGCCCGTTAAAGGGCACTAGCACCTCAAGCTAGCGCGTCTGCCATTCCGCCACCCGGACCAGGTGTCTGCCGCCTGGACGGGAGTGTTCCCCGGGGCGACATGGACAACAATACCAAGCTTTCGGAGTGGCTTTCACCTGCGTTTCCGCGCCCCGGCGGGGTGCCGCACGGGGCGCGGAGAGGGGCTCCAGGGCGTAACTCTGCGTGAGAAGACTGTCACCCCGGGGTGCCCGGACGGCGCTCCGTCACGGCATCAGGTGGTACTCCGGGAAGTTCCCCGGCAGCCGCTCCCCCGCCGGGCCCTGCGTGACCGCGCGGACCAGCAGGTCCCCGCCCACGAACGCGCCCCGCCAGGACGCGCCGAAGCCGCCGAAGAGCTCGTCGCGGTCGCCCCGGGACCGGGGCCTCCCGTGGCCGACCTTGAAGGCGCGGATCTGCGGGGCCAGGCGGTCGTACGTGGCCTCGTCGTCCGTGGACAGGGTGGCGACCAGCGCGCCGTTCGACGCGTTCATGGCGGCGAGCAGCTCCGCCTCCGTGTCGACCAGGACGATGGTGTCGACCGGGCCGAAGGGTTCCGCGTGGTGCAGCGGGGAGGACGGGGGCGGGTTCAGGATCGTGACCGGCTGGACGTACGCCGAGGTGTCCTGGCCGGGCAGGAAGCGGGCGTCGGCGAGCTTGCCGCGGTGCAGGGGGACGGCGCCGCGGTCGATCGCCTCGGCGACCTGGTCGTGCAGTTCCTTCGCCTTGGCCGCGTTGATCACCGGCCCGAAGTCCAGCTGCGGGTACGGGTCGTCCGGCTGCTCGACCGCCAGGGGATGGCCGACGCGGAGGGTCCGGACCGCCGGGAGGTACGCGGTCAGGAACTCGTCGAACAGCTCACGCTGGACGACGAAGCGCGGATAGGCCGTGCAACGCTGCTTGCCGTAGTCGAACAACTTCGGGATGACGGCGGTCAGCGTGTCCCAGTCGGTGTGGTTCCAGATGCCCCAGGTGTTCAGGCCCTCCTGTTCCAGCACGTGTCGTTTGCCCAGGTCGGCGACGGCGGTGGCCACCGCGGCGCCCGTGTCGCGGCCGCCGACGAAGGAGACGCAGCCGATCTCGGGCGCGCGCACGAGCGCCTGGGACAGCTCACGTCCGCTGCCGCTGACGAGGGTGACGGGGATCCCCTCGCGGGCGGCGAGCGCACAGGCCAGGGTGAGACATGCGACGCCGCCGTCGGTCGGGGCCTTGGCGATGACCGCGTTGCCCGCCAATGCCTGTACCAGTACCGCGTGGACGAGCACGCTCATCGGGTAGTTCCAGCTCGCGATGTTGGACACGGGCCCGTCCAGCGGGACCCGGTCCGCGACCATGGGCTCGATTCCGTCGACGTACCAGCGCACACCGTCGATGGCCCGGTCGACGTCGGCCTGCGCGAGGCGCCAGGGCTTGCCGATCTCCCAGACGAGGAGGAGGGCGAGCAGTTCGCGGTGTTCGGTGAGTGCGTCGAGGGTGGCCGCGACGCGGGCCCGGCGTTCGTCGAGAGGTACGTGCCGCCAGGCACGGTGGTGGTCGAGGGCGGCGCGGACGGCCTGGTGGGCCGTGGCTCCGTCCAGCCGCGGCGGGCCCGCGACGGGACTGCCGTCGACGGGGCTGGTGGCGGGCAGCGCCCGGCCGTCCGCCTGCCAGGCGGCGCCCCAGAGGTTGAGGACACGGTCGTCCCGGAACGCCTCGGGCGCGACGGTCAGACAGCGCTGCCAGGCGTCGGTCCACGAGGTGTGGGACTTGAGGGTGAGGGTGGGGCTGTGGGTGGGCGTACGGGTGGGTGCCATTCGGTTGCTCCGCTCTCGGTGCACAGTCGGGGGCGGTCGTTCATGGCTCGTCCCGCATACCGGAGCACTGACGGTGCGTGCCCGGCACGGGGACGTCGTACCGGGGACGCTAGCGAGCCCGGGCGGCGTCCGTAAGTCACGGCAGGTCAGCTATGAGTGACGTCACGTCGTGTTTCGAGGCGGGTTCCGAGGCGGGCCAGGACCAGCCGGGCCGTCTCGGTCGGGGTGCCGCCCACCTGTACGCCCGCCGCCTCCAGGGCTTCCTTCTTGGCCCCGGCCGTGCCCGACGAGCCGGACACGATGGCGCCGGCGTGGCCCATCGTCCTGCCCTCGGGGGCGGTGAAACCGGCGATGTAGCCGATGACGGGCTTGGTGACGTGGTCGCGGACGTACGCGGCGGCGCGCTCCTCCGCGTCGCCGCCGATCTCCCCGATGAGGACGATGAGCTCGGTGTCGGGATCGTCCTGGAAGGCGGCGAGGCAGTCGATGTGGGTGGTGCCGACGACCGGGTCGCCACCGATGCCGACGCAGGTCGAGAACCCGATGTCCCGCAGCTCGTACATGAGCTGGTAGGTGAGTGTGCCGGACTTGGAGACCAGGCCGATGCGGCCGGGCTTGGTGATGTCGGCGGGGATGATGCCCGCGTTGGCCTGGCCGGGGGTGATCAGGCCGGGGCAGTTGGGGCCGATGATCCGGGTGCCCTTCGTCCGCGCGTACGTGGTGAAGGCGACCGAGTCGTGGACCGGGATGCCCTCCGTGATGACGACGGCGAGCGCGATGCCGGCGTCGACGGCCTCCACGACCGCCGCCCTGGCGAAGGCGGGTGGCACGAAGACGACACTGACGTCGGCGCCGGTCGCCTCGATGCCCTCGCGCACCGAGCCGAAGACGGGGACGGCGCGGTCGTCGAAGTCGACGCTCCGGCCCGCCTTGCGCGGGTTGACGCCTCCGACGACGTCGGTGCCCGCCTCCAGCATGCGCCGGGTGTGCTTCATGCCCTCGCCGCCGGTCATGCCCTGGACGAGGACCTTGCTCTCTTTGGTGAGGTAGATGGCCATGTCCCGCTCCTTCAGACTGCGTCGGCGAGTTGTGCGGCGCGGCGTGCGGCGCCGTCCATGGTGGTGGCCTGCTGGATCAGGGGGTGCGCGCGTTCGTCGAGGATCGCCCGGCCGCGGACGGCGTTGTTGCCGTCGAGCCGGACGACCAGGGGCTTGGTCAACCGGACGGTGTCCAGGGCCTGCACGATGCCGTCGGCGACCGCGTCGCAGGCGGTGATGCCGCCGAAGACGTTGACGAAGACCGACCTGACGGCCGGGTCGGAGAGGATGACGGAGAGGCCGTCGGCCATGATCTGGGCGGAGGCTCCGCCGCCGATGTCCAGGAAGTTCGCGGGGCGCGCGCCGCAGTCCGCGACGACGTCGAGGGTCGACATGACGAGGCCGGCGCCGTTGCCGATGATGCCGACCTCGCCGTCCAGCTTCACGTAGTTGAGGCCCTTGGCCGCGGCGGCCGCCTCCAGCGGGTCGCCGTGGGCCGACTCCTGGTCTCCCCAACGGGACTGCCGGAAACGGGCGTTGTCGTCGAGCGTGACCTTGCCGTCGAGAGCGAGGATCTGCCCCTGAGCCGTACGGACGAGGGGATTGACCTCGACGAGGACGGCGTCCTCGCGGACGAGGACGTCCCAGAGCCTGACCAGGACGTCGACGGTGCGCGGGGGCAGGCCGGCCGCTTCGGCGATCTCGGCGGCCTTCGCCGAGGTGACACCCTCGGCCGGGTCGATGTGGACGCGTGCCACGGCGTCCGGCCGGGTGGCGGCGACCTCCTCGATGTCCATGCCGCCCTCGGCCGAGGCGATGGCGAGGAACCGGCCGGCTGCCCGGTCGAGTACGTAGCTGACGTAGAACTCGCTCTCGATGTCCACCGGTTGGGCCAGCATCACTGTGCCGACGGTGTGGCCCTTGATGTCCATGCCGAGCATCTGGCGCACCGTCAGCTCGGCGGCGGCGGGATCGGCGGCGAGCTTCACACCGCCCGCCTTGCCTCGTCCGCCGGTTTTGACCTGGGCCTTGACGACGACGCGTCCGCCCAGCCTGCGGGCGATCCCGCGCGCCTCCTTGGGTGAGTCGGTGACCTCCGCCCGCGGCACCAAGATGCCGTGTTCTTCGAAGAGTTCCCTTGCCTGGTGCTCGAACAGGTCCATCTCGGCTCCCTCTGAAAAGTGCCGCACGCCCCCTGGACACCACCCACCGGATGCGGGATAACAAGCTTCATACAGTATTCGTCGACTGTATGCAATGTACCGCGACGGCATCCACGAACAGTGCGCGCACCCCGTACGAACTGCGTTTCCGCGCGCCCAATCCCCTACGAAGGGACAGGACTTCGCCATGCCCGACGACACCAGCCAGAACCTCATCTCCGGTGGGCACCTGGTCGCCAAGGCACTCAAAGCGGAGGGTGTGGAGGTCATCTACACGCTCTGCGGCGGCCACATCATCGACATCTACGACGGCTGCGTCGACGAAGGCATAGAGGTGGTCGACGTACGCCACGAGCAGGTCGCCGCCCACGCCGCCGACGGTTACGCGCGCATCACCGGCAAGCCCGGCTGCGCCGTCGTCACCGCGGGGCCCGGCACGACCGACGCCGTGACGGGTGTCGCCAACGCCTTCCGTGCGGAGTCCCCGATGCTGCTGATCGGCGGCCAGGGAGCCCTCGCGCAGCACAAGATGGGATCCCTGCAGGACCTGCCGCACGTCGACATGATGACGCCGATCACCAAGTTCGCGGCGACCGTGCCGGACACCGCGCGGGTCGCCGACATGGTGTCCATGGCGTTCCGCGAGTGCTACCACGGGGCGCCCGGCCCGTCCTTCCTGGAGATCCCGCGCGACGTCCTGGACGCCAAGGTGCCGGTGGACAAGGCCCGCATCCCCACCGCCGGCCGGTACCGGGCCTCCACCCGCTCGGCCGGTGACCCCGAGGCCGTCGAGAAGCTCGCCGACCTCCTCGTGCACGCCGAGAAGCCGGCGATCCTGCTGGGCAGCCAGGTGTGGACGACCCGCGGCACCGCCTCCGCCATCGACCTCGTACGCACCCTCAACATCCCCGCCTACATGAACGGCGCCGGACGCGGCACACTGCCGCCCGGCGACCCGCACCACTTCCAGCTCTCACGCCGGTACGCCTTCTCCAACGCCGACGTCATCGTCATCGTCGGCACCCCCTTCGACTTCCGCATGGGGTACGGCAAGCGGCTGTCGCCGGACGCGACCGTCGTGCAGATCGACCTCGACTACCGGACCGTCGGCAAGAACCGGGACATCGACCTCGGCATCGTCGGGGACGCCGGGCTCGTCCTGAAGTCGGTCGCCGAGGCCGCCTCCGGACGCCTCAACGGGGGTGCGTCCAGGCGCAAGGAGTGGCTCGACGAGCTGCGCGCCGCCGAGCAGACCGCCATCGAGAAGCGGCTGCCGAGCCTGAAGTCGGACGCCTCGCCGATCCACCCGTACCGGCTGGTCAGCGAGATCAACGACTTCCTGACCGAGGACTCCATCTACATCGGCGACGGCGGCGACATCGTCACCTTCTCCGGTCAGGTCGTGCAGCCCAAGTCACCCGGGCACTGGATGGACCCGGGACCGCTCGGCACGCTCGGCGTCGGCATCCCCTTCGTGCTCGCCGCCAAGAAGGCACGGCCCGACAAGGAGGTCGTCGCCCTCTTCGGGGACGGCGCCTTCTCCCTCACCGGCTGGGACTTCGAGACCCTCGTCCGCTACGACCTCCCCTTCGTCGGCATCGTCGGCAACAACTCCTCCATGAACCAGATCCGCTACGGCCAGGCCGCCAAGTACGGCCTGGAGCGCGAGCGGGTCGGCAACACCCTCGGCGACGTCCACTACGACAAGTTCGCGCAGATGCTGGGCGGTCACGGCGAGGAGGTCCGCGACCCCGCCGACATCGGCCCGGCGCTCCAGCGCGCCCGTGAGTCGGGCAAGCCGTCGCTCATCAACGTCTGGGTCGACCCGGACGCGTACGCCCCCGGAACCATGAACCAGACGATGTACAAGTGAGGTGGGCCCGTTGACAGCAACGACAGCGACGACAGCCACGACGACGACCACAGCGGCATCGGCGACCTCGGCCAAGGCTCTCCAAGGCGTCCGCGTCCTCGACATGACGCACGTCCAGTCCGGTCCCTCCGCCACCCAGCTGCTCGCCTGGCTCGGCGCGGACGTCGTCAAGCTGGAGGCGCCGACCGGGGACATCACGCGCAAGCAGCTGCGTGACCTGCCGGACGTCGACTCCCTCTATTTCACGATGCTCAACTGCAACAAGCGGAGCATCACCCTCAACACCAAGACCGAGCGTGGCAAGGAGATCCTCACCGAGCTGATCCGGCGCTCCGACGTCATGGTCGAGAACTTCGGACCGGGCGCGGTCGACCGCATGGGCTTCACCTGGGACCGCATCCAGGAGATCAATCCGCGGATCGTCTACGCCTCCATCAAGGGGTTCGGGGACGGCCCGTACACCAACTTCAAGGCGTACGAGGTCGTCGCACAGGCCATGGGCGGGTCGATGTCGACCACCGGTTTCGAGGACGGGCCGCCGCTGGCGACGGGGGCCCAGATCGGTGACTCGGGCACGGGCATCCACGCGGTGGCCGCGATCCTCGCCGCCCTGTTCCAGCGGGAGAACACCGGGCGCGGGCAGCGGGTGAACGTGGCGATGCAGCACGCCGTGCTGAATCTGTGCCGGGTGAAACTGCGGGACCAGCAGCGCCTCGGGCACGGGCCGCTGGCTGAATATCCCAACGACGACTTCGGCGACGAGGTTCCCAGGTCCGGGAACGCGTCCGGCGGCGGCCAGCCCGGCTGGGCCGTCAAGTGCGCGCGGGGCGGCCCCAACGACTACGTGTACGTCATCGTGCAGCCCGTCGGCTGGCGGCCGATCACCGAGCTCATCGGCCGGCCGGAGCTGGCGGACGACCCCGAGTGGGCGACCCCGGAGGCACGCCTGCCGCAGCTCACCAAGATGTTCCAGCTGATCGAGGAGTGGTCGTCCACGCTCCCGAAGCTGCAGGTGCTGGAGCAGCTCAACGCCCGCAACATCCCGTGCGGCCCGATCCTCTCCACCAAGGAGATCATCGAGGACCGTTCGCTGATCGCCAACGACATGGTCGTGACGGTGCCGCACCCCGAGCGCGGCGACTTCGTGACCGTGGGCAGCCCGCTGAAGCTCTCCGACTCGCCCGTGGACGTGACCAGTTCGCCGCTGCTCGGCGAGCACAACGAAGAGGTGTACGTCGGCGAGCTCGGGCTCGGCGACGAGGAACTGCGCCTGCTCAAGTCGAACGGAGTGATCTGATTGATGGCCGAAGACCGGGTGCTGAGGGTGCGTGCGCTCCTCGACTCCGTACGGGCTTCAGGACGGACGGCGCTGACCGCGCCCGAGGGCAAGGTGGTCGCCGACGCGTACGCGATCGCCGTCCCCGGTGAGGAGCTGGCGACCGACGTCGACGAGGCGGTCGCGTACGCGGCGCGCTTCGGCGGTCCCGTCGTGATGAAGATCGTCTCCCCGGACATCCTGCACAAGACCGACGCGGGCGGTGTGATCGTCGGCGTGGAGGGGGCTGCGGACGTACGCGCCGCCTTCCACAAGATCATCGACAACGCCCGGGCCTACGACGCGAAGGCCCGCATCGAGGGCGTACAGGTGCAGGAACTGCTGCCCCAGGGGCAGGAGGTCATCGTCGGCGCGGTGACCGACCCGACGTTCGGGAAGGTCGTGGCGTTCGGGCTGGGCGGTGTGCTGGTCGAGGTCCTGAAGGACGTCACGTTCCGGCTGGCGCCCGTCGATCCGGACGAGGCGCTGTCGATGCTGGACTCGATCCGGGCGGCCGAGATCCTGCGCGGGGTGCGGGGCGCGCCGGCGGTGGACCGGTGGGCGGTCGCCGAGCAGATCCGCCGGGTCTCCGAACTGGTCTCGGACTTCCCGGAGATCGCCGAGGTGGACCTGAACCCGGTGATCGCCACCCCGGAGGGCGCGATGGCCGCGGACATCCGGGTCATCCTCGCCGAGTCGGTGCCGAAGCCCCGCCGCAAGTACGGCCGCGACGAGATCCTGGTCTCGATGCGCCGGCTGATGCAGCCCTCGTCGGTGGCCGTGATCGGCGCCTCCAACGAGCAGGGCAAGATCGGCAACTCTGTCATGCGCAACCTCGTCGACGGCGGTTTCTCCGGAGAGATCCATCCGGTGAACCCCCGGGCCGATGACATTCTCGGCCGCAAGGCGTACAAGAGTGTCACCGACGTTCCCGGTGAGGTGGATGTGGCGGTCTTCGCCATCCCGGCCAAGTTCGTGGCCGCGGCCCTGGAGGAGGTGGGCCGCAAGGGGATCCCCAACGCCGTACTGATCCCCTCCGGGTTCGCGGAGACCGGTGAGCAGGGGCTCCAGGACGAGCTCGTGGCCATCGGCGAGCGGTACGGCGTGCGGCTGCTCGGGCCGAACATCTACGGCTACTACTCGACGTGGCACGACCTGTGCGCCACGTTCTGCACGCCCTACGACGTCAAGGGCGGCGTCGCCCTCACCTCGCAGTCCGGTGGCATCGGCATGGCCATCCTGGGGTTCGCGCGCACCACGAAGACGGGTGTCTCCGCGATCGTGGGGCTCGGCAACAAGTCGGACCTCGACGAGGACGACCTGCTGACCTGGTTCGGCGAGGACCCCAACACGAAGTGCATCGCCATGCACCTGGAGGACCTCAAGGACGGGCGCGCCTTCGTGGAGGCCGCCCGGGCAACCGTCCCCAAGAAGCCGGTGATCGTCCTCAAGGCGGGCCGTACGGCGGCCGGGGCCAGGGCCGCCGGCTCGCACACGGGCGCCCTCGCGGGCGACGACGCCGTGTACGAGGACATCCTCAAGCAGGCCGGGGTCATCCGGGCGCCCGGCCTGAACGAGATGCTGGAGTACGCGCGCGCGTTGCCGGTGCTTCCGGCGCCGCGGGGCGACAACATCGTGATCATCACGGGCGCCGGCGGCAGCGGCGTGCTGCTGTCCGACGCGGTGACCGACAACGGCCTGTCCCTGATGGAGATCCCGCCGGACCTGGACGCGTCCTTCAGGACGTTCATCCCGCCCTTCGGAGCCGCCGGCAACCCCGTGGACATCACGGGTGGCGAACCGCCGTCGACGTACGAGGCGACGATCCGGCTGGGTCTCGAGGACCCGCGGATCCACGCGCTGGTCCTCGGCTACTGGCACACCATCGTGACCCCTCCCATGGTCTTCGCCGAGCTCACCGCGCGCGTGGTGGCCGAGTTCAGGGAGCGCGGGATCGAGAAGCCCGTCGTGGCGTCGCTGGCGGGCGACGTGGAGGTCGAGGAGGCCTGCCAGTACCTCTTCGAGCACGGGGTCGTGGCCTACCCGTACACGACCGAGAAGCCGGTGGCGGTGCTCGGCGCGAAGTACCGGTGGGCCCGGGCGGCCGGGTTGCTGGGAGGCGGTTCATGACGTGACCCCGTGCGGGGGCGGGCCGACGGTGCGCGTCGGCCCGCCCCGGGACCCGTGCGCACACGAAAGGCATTTGGACAGGGGGCGCTGGCCAGATCTTTCGACGCGAGGGGTGCTACACGACATGACCACCACCGACATCACGACATCCGTCCCCTACAGGGAGGTGACGGACCGCAACGGCCGCCTGTACCGGCTCGGAGAGACCGACCGGGACATCATGGGGCGACCACGCTGGACCATGGTGCTCTTCCCCTGGATCGGCATGATGGGCATCAGCTCCTCGGAGTACGCGTTCACCTCCGCCGAGGAGACACTGCACGACGCCCACCTCTGGAACAGTGGGCACATCTTCTGGCTGATGGGCGTCTGGATCTTCTTCCAGGCGGCCGTGGCCTTCCCGGCCGGCCAGCTGCGCGAGAGCGGACGGCTGCCCGCGCGGTACGCCATGATGCTCGGCGCACTCGGCACGCTCCTGGGCTACCTCTCGCTGGCGTTCGCGCCGCACGTGATCGTCGCCTACATAGGTTTCGGCATGTTCAGCGGCATCGGCGCCGGACTCGTCTACGCGACCTGCGTGAACATGGTCGGCAAGTGGTACCCGGAGCGCAAGGGCGGCAAGACCGGCATGGTCAACGGCGGTTTCGCCTACGGCTCCGTGCCCTTCGTGTTCCTGTTCACCTCGTACATGGACCTGTCCAACTACAAGACGGTACTGGTCATGGTCGGCGTGATCTGCTGCGCGGTCGTCGCCTCGGCCGGCTGGTTCTTCAAGGACCCGCCGAAGAACTGGTGGCCCGGAGACGTCGACCCGCTGAAGACGTCGACCGACCCGCGGGTCGTGCGGGCACTGGCGAAGAACCCGCCGGCGGTCAAGCAGTACACACCGCGCGAGGCGGCCAGGACGCCTGTGCTGTGGATGATGTGGTTCTGCCTGCTGTGCACGGCCGGCATCAACATCTTCGGCATCGCCATGCAGGTCCCCTTCGGAAAGGAGATGGGCTTCGCGGGCGGCATCGTGGCCACGGCCATGTCGCTCAAGGCCATCGTCAACGGCACCGGACGGGGTGTCATCGGCTGGATCTCGGACCGCTACGGCCGCCGGAACACCCTCGTCATCGTCTGCGTCGTCCTCGGCTGCTCGCAGTTCGGCGTGTTCTTCTCCGGCAACATGGGCTCGATGCCGTTCTTCCTGATCTGCTCGATGGTCTCCGGTTTCGGCGGCGGTGCGATCTTCCCCCTGTTCGCGGCCATGACGGCGGACTACTTCGGGGAGAACAACAACGCCTCCAACTACGGCATGGTCTACAGCTCCAAGCTCATCTCGGGTCTCGTCGGCTCGGGTGTGGGAGCCGTCGTGGTGAGTTCCTGGGGCTACGGAGGCGCCTTCGCGCTGGCCGGCAGCATCGGTCTCGCTTCCGCGGTGCTGGCGCTCTTCCTCCGCGCGCCCGGCCGGCCCGGTGCCAAGCGCGTCGTGCCCAACCCGCATCCGATCGGGGAGGAGATGGCCTGAGCCGTACCGTCCACGCCGCACTCGTCCCCGTCCCCGCACTCGTCCCAGTCCCCGTCCCCGTCCCCATCCCTGTCCCCGGCGTCCTGGGGATCCCCGCGATCCGCTTCGAGTCCTCGAGAACGACGGCGGTCCTTCCCACACGGTGTGGGAAGGACCGCCCGTGGTGTGTCCTGGTTCAGTGGCGCTTCGAGCGGAGGGCCGCCAGGTTGTCGTAACTGATCTTGGCCTCGCGCAGCGACTGCGCGGGGTCGGTGGCGCTGGGCGAGTTGTCGTCCTCGACCATCGGATTGTGGTAGTTCCGCTCCCCGACCCGTGAGAAGAACGTGGTGTAGTCGATGACGCCCGTTCCGAAGGGCACCATGTCGTAGCCCATGCCGTTGGTGGTGCTCACGACACCGTCCTTGGCGTGGAACAGCGGGTAGCGCTTGTTGTGGCGGGCGACGAGCCCGGCCGGGTCGAAGACCTTCTCGCGGGTGGAGCCGTCGTGGGCGGTGTAGGTGTGGAACTTGTACTGGGCGACGTGCGCCCAGAAGATGTCCATCTCCAGCCAGACCAGCTTCGGGTCGGTGACCTTGAGGAAGTACTCCAGCTTGCGGATGCCGGAGCTTCGGGTGGGCCGGCCCTGGTCGTCCAGCGGTCCCCCGTCGAGCAGGAAGCCGTAGGCCGCGTCGTGGTTGTGCGTGTACAGCTTGATGCCCTCGCGGCGGGCGATCGCACCCAGCGCGTTCCACTTGTCGGCCGCCACGTCCCAGTCGGCCCGGTAGGAGCTGCCGGTGGGGTCGCCGCCGGTGCCCATGTGGTCCATGCCGAGGATGTTGGCGATCTCCAGGTGCTTCTTGAAGGTGTCCAGGTCGGTGCTGCTCAGCGGCCAGGAGGGCGGTATGAAACCGTGGTTGCCCTGGGCGCGCAGTCCGTAGTCGTCGAGCCAGGAGCGGAGCAGCTTGGCGCCCGCGGCCGACTCCAGGCTGGCGCCGCCGGGCGCGTTGGCGTGCTGGTTGTAGCCGGCGAACTCCACCTGGCGGTATCCGTGGCGGGCCAGCTGCTTGAAGACCTCGCGGAAGCCGGAGGGCAGGTCCGAGGCGAGCGGGTCGCGTGCCGTGGCGTCGCGGACGGTGTAGAGGATGATGCCGCGCTTGCCCGGCGGGACGAGGACGTGGCCCCGGCCGTGGTCGTGGCCGTGACCGTGACCTCTGCCCCGGTCCTGCGCCAGGGCGGGTGAGGCGCCGAGCACCGGGGCGGCGACCGCGCCGGCGGCGACGGCCGTGCAGGTGCTGAGGAAGCTGCGGCGGTTGACGCCGAGGGTGCGACGCAGGGCGTCGCCGGTTCCGGATTCGTCGTTGAACGCGGTCACGGTGTCTCTCTTTCGGGTAGGTGTCCGACCGGGTGCGGTAGGTGTCCGGCCTCGGCGGGTGCCGTGTCGTGCGGGGTTGTCCACAGGCCGGGCACACTGTCGGTGCCGTGTGGTTCACTTTTCGTGATCGCCCGTCCGGCCGGTCCCGGGTGCTGTCACCCGAGGCCGGCCAGGTCGAGCAACAGGGATTTCACATCAGTGGCCGCGACCCGGTCACCGACGGCGCGGGGGGTGGAGCAGATGATGAGCGGACCTTCGTCGTCGCTCAGGGGGAGGCGGCCGTGGCTGCCTCGGATAGGTGAGGGATCGAGGGGCACGACCGCCATGCGGTAGCGCATGCCGAGCTTCTTGCGGGCCAGTGCGCCCGCGGCCTTGACCTTGACGTACGGGTCGAGCGGGTCCATGAAGAGTTCGACCGGGTCGTAGCCGGGTTTGCGGTGGATCTCCACGAGCTGCGCGAAGTCGGGCGCGCGGGCGTCGTCGAGCCAGTAGTAGTACGTGAACCAGGCGTCGGGTTCCGCGACGGCGACGAGTTCGCCGGAGCGCGGGTGGTCGAGATGGTGGGCCTTCTTGCCCTCGTCGTCGAGGAGTTGCTCGATGCCGGGCAGATCGGCGAGCGCCGCCCTCGTGGCCTCCAGGTCCTCGGGGCGGCGTACGTAGACATGGGCGATCTGGTGGTCGGCGACGGCGAAGGCACGTGAGGCCATCGGGTCGAGGTACTCCATGCCGTCCTGTGTGTGCACCTCGAGGAGTCCGGCGCGGCGCAGTGCGCGGTTGATGTCGACGGGGCGGTCCGCGCGGGTGATGCCGTACTCGGACAGGGCGACGACGGTACGGCCTTCCGCGCGGGCGTCGTCGAGCAGGGGGGCCATGGCCCTGTCCAGGTCGGCGGCCGCTTTCAGGGAGCGCGGGTCGTCGGGGCCGAAGCGCTGCAGGTCGTAGTCGAGATGAGGGAGGTAGCACAGGGCCAGGTCCGGGCGGCGGGTGGCGATGACGTGACGGGTGGCGTCGATGATCCACTGGCTGGAGACGAGGTCGGCGCCGGGTCCCCAGAAGTGGAAGAGCGGGAATGTGCCGAGTTTCTCGGTGAGTTCGTCGTGCAGGGCCGGGGGCCGGGTGTAGCAGTCGGGTTCCTTGCGGCCGTCGGCGTAGTAGACGGGACGGGGGGTGACGGTGTAGTCGGTGTCGGCGCCCATGGCGTACCACCAGCAGATGTTGGCGACCGTGTAGCCGGGGTGGGCGCGTCGGGCGGCGTCCCAGAGCTTGTCCCCGGACACCAGGCCGTTGTGCTGGCGCCACAGGAGGACGTCACCGAGGTCGCGGAAGTACCAGCCGTTGCCGACGATGCCGTGTTCGGAAGGGTGGGTGCCGGTCAGGAAGGTGGACTGGGCGGCGCAGGTGACGGCGGGCAGGACGGTCCCGAGGTGGGCCTGTGAGCCGGACCGGGCGAGCGTCTTGAGGTGCGGCATGTGGTCGAGGAGACGGGGGGTGAGGCCGACCACGTCCAGGACGAGGAGAGGGGTGGGGGACGCGGGGCCGTCGGCGGTGGCGGGCTCGGCGGGGGCCGGGGCCGGCGCCTCGGCGGAGGTCTCGGCCGGGGTCTCGGGGGTGCTCACGGCAGCTCCTTCAGGCCGAGGTCCGTCAACAGGTCCCGGGCGAGGGTGAGTTCGGCGGCGATGCCGTCGGCGAGTTGGGCCCGTGCGCGAGGGCGCAGCTCCGGGGGCAGGGCCTGCCAGGTGTAGGTCTCGACCTCGAGATGGCGGGTGAGCGGGTGCGGGCCGCCGACCAGCCGGGCCAGCGTGTCCTTGAGCACGGGCAGCGTGGAGGTGAGGGGTGGCGCGGGGGCCGCGTGCAGCGGCACGTGGAAGTGGGCGCGCCACGGAGAGGCGTCGGGCAGGGTGTCCTCCTCGATGGCCTCGCCGAGGTCGTCGGTGCCGCGGAGTCCGGCGGCGGTGAGGGTGCGGGTCTGGTGCAGGAAGCGGGGTTCGTCGAAGGCGGCGAGGGCCTCGCGGACTTCGGGGAGGTGGGGGTGTTCGGCGTGCAGGGCGGCCGACAGCTGGGACTTGACGACGGGAATCCCGGCGGCGGCCAGCCGGTCCAGGGCGGTGTGCGGGTCTTCGAAGGAGGTGGCGAGGTGGCAGGTGTCGACGCAGATGCCGATGCGGTCACGGGCGATGGCGGTGAGCGGGGCGATGGCGTCGGCCGTGGTCTCGACGGTGCAGCCGGGTTCCGGTTCCAGGCCGACGCGGATGGAGCGTCCGGTCAGCTCCTCCAGTGCGTCGAGGCGTTCGGCGAGGGTGCGCAGGGCCGCGTGGGCCCGGGCGGCGCGGACGTCGTCGTACCCGGTGCGCCAGGCGAGCGGGAGCGTGGAGATGGTGCCCTCGGTGATGTCGTCGGGGAGCAGTCCGGCGAGGAGGCGGGCGAGGGCGGTGGTGTGGTCGAGCCGCTCGGGGTCGGCCCAGTCCGGCTTGTAGACGCGGTACTTGACCTCCTCGGCGCCGAAGCCCTCGTACGGGAAGCCGTTGAGGGTGACGACCTCGAGGCCCCGGCGGTCGAGTTCCGTGCGCAGGCCGCGGAGGGCGGACGGGTCGGTGACGAGGGCGCGGGCGGCGTCCTTGGCGAGCCACAGGCCGATGCCGAGCCGGTCGCGGCCGAGCCGTCTGCGTACCGGTTCGCAGTGGTCGCGGAGCTGGGCGCGGACGCCGTCCAGGGTCTCGGCGGGGTGCACGTTGGTGCAGTAGGCGAGGTGGACGGTGGAGCCGTCAGGGTGCCGGAAGCGCATCGGTCACGCCTCCGTGGTCGCGGTCGCGGTCTTCGGGACGCCGCGGAGGACGGAGTTGCCCTCGTGGGTGGCGTCCGTGCCGGCGACGTCGAGGTCGAGGCGGCCGCTGAGGCCGTAGAAGGCGACGGGGTTGCGCCACAGCACCCGGTCGACGTCGTCCTCGGTGAAACCGGCCTTCAGGAGGGCGTCGGCGACCTTGCGGGTCTTGAGCGGGTCGCTCTTGCCCCAGTCGGCCGCGGAGTTGACCAGTACCTTCTCCGGCCCGTACTCCTGCAGGACCGCGACCATCCGTTCCTCGTCCATCTTGGTGTCCGGATAGACCGAGAAGCCGAGCCAGCAGCCGCCGTCCTTGGCCTCCTTGACCGTGGTCTCGTTGAGGTGGTCGATCAGGACGTGGTCCAGGGGCAGCGCGGACTCGCGGACCACGTCCAGGGTGCGGCGCAGGCCCGCCAGCTTGTCGCGGTGGGGTGTGTGGACCAGCGCGGGCAGCCCGTGCTCGGCGGCGAGCTGGAGCTGTGCGGCCAGGGCGGTGTCCTCGGCGGGTGTCATCGAGTCGTAGCCGATCTCGCCGACGGCCACCACGTGGTCCTTGACGAGATACCGGGGCAGTTCGTCGAGGACGGGGACGCAGCGCGGGTCGTTGGCCTCTTTGGGGTTGAGGGCGATGGTGCAGTGGTGGGCGATGCCGTACTGGGCCGCGCGGAAGGGTTCCCAGCCGAGGAGGGCGTCGAAGTAGTCGAAGAAGGAGGCGGGAGAGGTGCGGGGCTGTCCCAGCCAGAAGGCGGGTTCGACGACGGCGCGGACGCCGGCCGCGTGCATGGCCTCGTAGTCGTCGGTGGTCCGTGACGTCATGTGGATGTGGGGGTCGAAGATGCGCATCAGGACTCCTTGCCGTCGGGGCCGTGCGTGCCGTCCGTTCCGCTTGTTCCGCCCGTGCTGCCAGGGGCGGTCGGATCGTCCGGCGCGTCGGCTCCGGTGGGGGTGGCCGGGTGGCCGGTGAGGGCCAGGACGCGGTACAGGTCACGGGGGACGGGGCGGTCGGCGGCCCGGCGCTCGTCGGCGTAGCCGCCGAGCATGCGGGCCAGTTCGGTGTCGGCGCGGGCACGGCGCGGCAGGTCGGCCACGGAGTCCACGGGGACGCCGGTGAACAGACACTTCAGGACGGCGTGCCGCCAGTTGTGGGCGTCCAGGTGCCGGGCGGCGTAGGGCCCGACGGCGGCGGCCACCAGCCGGGTGTCGTTGGTGCGCAGGGCGTCCTCGACGACCGGCAGGGCCTCCGGGCCGTCCACGAGGTGGGGCAGTGCCCCCAGGACGGCGCGGCGTTCGTCGGCCGTGCCGTGGCGGTAGACGCGGGCGAGGGTCGGGGCGTCGGCCCGGGCCGCGTGCAGGAGCAGGACGCGGGCCGCCTCCGCGTGCTCGGGTCCGCAGCGGCGACCCGCCTCGGCGATCCGCAGCTCCCACACGGGGAGGGGGCCGTGGGTGCCGGGGTGGGCGGCCGCCTCGTCGAGGGCCTGGTCCAGCCAGGCCCGGGCGGCACCGCCGAGAGCGGAGTTCAGACGGGTGTGAAGGGTGGTGAGGACGGGCGGGGTCTCCATCGCGGAGGCGGGAGCTGTGCGGGCGGTGCCGGGGGCGTCGTGGAGGTCGTTCACGGGGTTCTCCCTTCGGAGGCGGCGGGGTCCTCACCGGGGACGGCCGGTCGGGGGGTGTCCTGGGGGACGGTGGCGGAGGCGGCGTGCCGGAGGAACGGGAGGGACTCCTGGGCGAAGTGCGGACCGGCGTGGGAGTGGCGAGGCAGTTCGACGGAGACCAGACCCCGGTAGCCGGTGGTGGCGAGGGCTTCGAGTACGGGCGGGAAGTCGATCTCCCCGTCGCCGAAGGGCAGGTGTTCATGGACACCGCGGCGCATGTCCTCGATCTGGACGTGCCGCAGCCAGGGCGCGGCCTCGCGTACGCAGTCGGCGGGTGAGCGCGGTTCGAGGCACTGGCAGTGGCCGATGTCGAGGGTGAGCCCGAGGGCGTCCGGGCTGCCGAGGGTGGTGCGCAGGCGGTGGAAGTCGTCGAGGGTGGCGAGGAGGTGACCGGGCTCGGGTTCGACGGCGAGGGGGATGCCGGCGGCGGTGGCCGCGTCGAGGACGGGGGTGAGGGCTTCGGCCAGACGTTTCCAGGCGGCGTCCCGAGCCACCGTCCCGTCCGGATCCCCGCCCGGGCCCTCGCCCGCGCCCGGATCCCCGCCCGGGCCCTCGCCCGCGCCCGGGTCACCGCCCGGGTCACCGCCCGGGTCCTCCGCGCCGGGCGCGCCGACCACCTCGGCCGTCTCCTTCGGGAGGATGCCGCTGAAGCAGTGCACCGCGTGGGCGCCGAGTTCCTCCGCGATCCGGACGGCGCGGACGAGGAGGTCGACGCGCCGGGCCCGTCGGTCCGGGTCCGGGTCGAGGAGGGACGGGCCGTGCTTGCGCCTCGGGTCGAGTATGTAGCGGGCGCCGGTCTCTAGGGTGACGCCCAGGCCGAGTTCGTCCAGTCTGCGGGCGATCCGGCTCGTGCGGGCCGCGAGATCGGGGGCGAACGGGTCGAGGTGCATGTGGTCGAGGGTCAGCCCCACGCCGTCGTAGCCGAGGTCGGCGAGGAGGGAGAGGGCGTCGTCCAGGCGCAGATCGGTCAGACCGTTGGTGCCGTAGGAGAAGCGGAGGGGGTGGGGGGCAGGTCGGGCGGCGTGCGGGCTCGGCTGGGGGTTCATGTCACGCTCACCTTCCGGCCGAACCGGCGGGCGGCCGGTGCGAGGGCCGCTGTCAGCAAGGCGGTGACGGGGGCTCCGGACCGCGCGGCGAGGGCCGCCTGGAGCGGGATCATGGCTCGGATGCCGCCGCCGACGGCCCGCTGGGTGAGCGGGGGCGACGGGTTGAGGGCGGCGTGGAGGAGGGGGCGGGCGGAGGTCACGGCGTAGAGGGCGGTGAGCGCTCCGCTCAGGGTGGCGATGTCCAGGGTGATTCTTCTGCGCGCAGGCTCCCCGAAGGGGGCCGCCCTGGAGTCGGGAGGTCTGAAGGATGAGGCCGCTCGGAGGGCGGAGGGTCTTGAGACGACCGGCTCGGGAGCGAGGCCCGGTTGCAGGTCCCTCGTCCGGGTGCCGCGTGGCCCGGTGTCACGTGACCGGGTGCCGCGTGTCCGGGTGTCGCGTGGCCCGGTGTCGCGTGGCCCGGTGTCCCGTGTCAACGACCAGGTCAGGGCCGTTGTCGTGGCCAGGGCGGCCAGTGGGGCCAAGGGTGAGCCGCCCTGGGTCTCCTGGCGGGAGACCGTGGTGACGGCCAGGGTGTGGGCGGCCAGGGTCAGGGCCGACGGCACGGCCTTGCGGGTGTCACCGCCGGAGGCCGCCGAGCCGAGGAGGAGGTCCAGGCCCCGGGCCGCCGCCATCGCCACGGGGCCGGCGGGCGTGCGCTTGAGGACCAGGTCGTACGACCAGACCGTGGCGGCCAGGGCGCCGGCCACCGCGAGTGGCCCGCGGCCCGCCCGGGAGGCCAGGGCCAGGCCCGCCGCCGTCAGGCCTCCGGCGGCCACCAGTGCGGCGGCCGGTCCGATGCGGCCGGAGGGAAGGGGGCGGTGCGGGCGGTCCACAGCGTCCTCCGCGCGGTCGGCCCAGTCGTTGAGGGCCATACCGGCCTCGTACAGGCAGAGGGAGGAGCCGATGGCGAGCAGGGTGCGGGAGTTCGGGCGGACCCCGGCGGCGGCAGCGCCCGCGAGCGCGTCACCGGGGACCGTGAACAGGGCTGGGACACGTAGGAGTTCGGCCCAGGCACGGAGTCGGGAGCCCGCCGCGCGTGACGCCGGTCCCGGTCCCGGTCGCGGCGGCTGCGGTCGTGACGGCCGCGCCGTGCCCTCCGGTGATGCTTCCGCCCCGGAGGTCCGCGCCACCCGCGCCGCAGGCCCCCGGCGCCGCCGGGGCGACCCGCGCCGCTCTGCCCGTATCAACCCGCTCAGCGCGGCCAAGCCGTTCAGGCCGCCCCAACCGTTCGGCGTGCTCATCGGCGCTCCCCGGCGAAATCTTCCGCGTCCCGGAGGCGGGCCGGTGCCCGCAGCCGCCCCGCCAGGTCGACCAGGGCGGCGTACTGCTCGCCCAGGGCGGCCGGCCCGTCCCCCACCGGGTCCTTGAAGTAGAAGCCGAGTCCGGACAGCGGGCCGGACAGGCCGGCCTCATGGGCGCGGGCCACCAGGCGGGCCAGGTCCAGGATCAGGGGGGCGGCCAGCGAGGAGTCGCAGCCCTGCCAGGTCGTCTGCAGGACCATCCGGGTGCCGAGGAAGCCGTCGAAGGCGATGTGGTCCCAGGCGGTCTTCCAGTCGCCGAGGGCCGGGACGTCGTCGATGTGGGTCTCGCCCTCGGGGACCGTGCCGAGGGTGTCGGCGAGGGCGCGTTCCTTGCCGGCGTTCTTGGCGGCGGCGGCGGCCGGGTCGGCGAGGGCTGCGCCGTCACCGCCGCCCAGCAGGTTCGTACCGGACCAGGCGCGGACCGCCAGGGCGCGCTGCGCGAACATCGGGCCCAGGACCGACCGCAGCAGGGTCTGGCCGGTCTTGCCGTCGCGGCCGGCGTACGGCAGCCCGGATGCGGCGGCTTCCGTCGCGAGCCGGGGGTGGTGCAGACCCGCGGAGGGGGTGAAGTTGACGTACGGGCAGCCCGCCCGCAGTGCGGCGGCCGCGTACAGGGAGCTGGCAGGGAGGGCGGTGCCCTCGGGGACGGGTTCCGTGGAGGCCACGTTCACCACGACGGCCCGGTCCAGGGCGCCCCGGCGGACGAAGTCTCGGAGGTCGCGGGCCAGGTCCTCGACCAGTTCGTCCTCGCTGCGGGTGTCGCCGCGCAGCGGGCCGCCGATCCTGATCTCCCGGTCGGCGGCGGCCAGTTCGGCGCTCACGGCGGACGGCAGGTCGTGCGGCAGGACGCCACCGGCGGCGAGGGACTCGGCCCGTTTCGGCAGCGGGCAGTCGACCACGTCGTGTCCGCCGAAGACGAGCGAGGACAGCGGGGGCAGGCCGGCGTCCCGGAAGACGCCGGTCTCGGTCACCATGCCGGTCGGCGGATGGAGCCCGGCCGTGACGGCCGCGCAGCCCGCGACGGCGGTCGTGGCGACGGAGCCCCTCGCTCCGATCAGCCACACTCCGACCCGAGAAGGGGAAACGGACGGTTCGGCGGACATGGGCGGCCTCCCTCTCATACGCGAACTGACGCGCGAACTCGTACGCGAACCGGAGGCGCGGTCGTACGCGGTCCGGGAACGGTGGAAAATCCGGGAAAGATACGGCAGGGACGGTGCCGGAGGGGTGGAGGGGACAAGACGGCGGGCGGGGGTCCGGCGTCCCCCGCCCGCCGTCGCTCAATCGCCCTGCGCGGCGGCTCGCGCCGGCAGTTGCCTGATCCGGACGTCACGGAAGGAGACCCGGTCCTCGGCACCGTGGTTCTGGATGCCGACGTGACCGTCCCGCAGGCTGCGTGCCGGATCGGTGTTGGTGTAGTCGTTGACCTTCACGCCGTTGAGCCGGACGCGGAGGCGTTCGCCCTCCACGCGGATCTCGTACGTGTTCCACTCCCCCGGCGGGTTCAGCGCACGGTCGCGCTTCTCGATGTCGGCGGACCGGAAGCTGTACACGGCCCCAGTGGTGCGGTCGGGGGCGTCGGTCGCGTCGATCTGGATCTCGTACCCGTTGTCGACGGCCGACCAGGGGTCGTCGGAGGCCGGGAAGCCCACGAAGACACCGGAGTTGTCGTCACCGGAGGCACTCGCCATCCTCCAGTCGAGCTTCAGCGAGTACGAGTTGAACTCGGAGGCGCCGTACCAGAGCATGCCCAGGCCGCCGGACGACGTGAGTGTCCCGTCGTCCGAGAGCGAGAACGAACCCGGTCCCGCCTGCTTCCAGTCCGCCAGTGACTCGGCACTCCCGTCGAAGAGCGGCGTGTAGCCCTTCTCCGGACGGCAGTCGGCCTGTGTGTCACCGACGGCCCAGCGGATGCCGCCCAGCAGGTGCTGCCGGAAGGCGGGATCGGCGTACGACTCCTTGGTGTGGCCGCTGCCCGTGTAGAAGGAACGGCCGCCCTTGTACTCCTGGCACCAGGCGATCGGGTGGTCGCCGCTCATCGTGCCGCCGGTGTACGACGACTCGTCGAGCGAGGCCAGCACATGGGCCCGGTCCCGCGGGTTGGAGCGGTAGTTGTACCACTCGTCCGTGCGGTTCCAGGACTCCCCGAGGTGCGAGGTGGCCGGGTGGGCCCGGTCCTCGACCTCGACGCGGGCGGGCTGGATCGCCGGGTGCGACTGGAAGTAGGCGCCGGCCAGGCCGCCGTAGAACTCCCAGTCGTACTCGGTGTCGGCGGCCGCGTGGATGCCCACGTAACCGCCGCCGTGCCCGATGTACCGCTCGAACGCCTTCTGCTGCCCGTTGGTGAGGACGTCCCCGGTCGTGGAGAGGAACACCACGGCGTCGTACCGGGCGAGGTTTCGCGCGGAGAAGGCGCGCGAGTCCTCGGTGGCGTCGACCGCGAAGCCGTGTCCGGCCCCGAGTGCCTTCACCGCGGCGATGCCCTCCGGGATGGAGTCGTGCCGGAATCCGGCGGTCTCGGAGAACACCAGGACCCGGTCGCCGGCCGGATGCCCCTTCGGCTTCGGCCCGTTCGACGCCGCCGGCCCCGACACACACCCGATGAGCAGGGCGGCGCCGGCCACCGCGGTCACGGTACGGCCAGTTGCTCGCATGAAAGACCTCCCTCGGCGGATCAGCGGATCGGCGGGTCAGCGGGTCGTGAAGGTGAAGTCGTCCACGTCGTACAGGGCCCCGGTGCCGCGTCCCTTGAAGACGAGGTAGAGCGTGGTCGTGCCGCGCGGCGCCTTGGACAGGGAGGCGGTGACGTCCTGGAAGGTCTCCCAGCCGCCGGTGACCGGGACGGTCGCGCTGCCCAGGAGGCGTCCGGTGGGCGAGCCCGCGCGGACTTCGAGCCTGCCGCCCGTGCCGGCGGAGGAGACGCGTGCCGTGAGCTTCGTGGCGTTGCTCAGGACGTACGGCTCGAAGGAGATCCAGTCCTTGTTGTTGATGTCACCGACGGTCTTCGCGCCGTGCGCGCCGGCCCGCTCCGTGATGGTCACGCCCGCGGACTTGCCGAAGTGCTCGGCCTGGCGGTGCTTGGGCTGGACGACGGACTGGTCGTGGGTGGTGAGGGCCTGCTGGCCGCCGCCACCGCCGTCGGTGTACTCCGCGTCGAAGACTCCGAAGATGTTGGCGTCCTCGTCGTGGCCGCCGTCGGCGCTGGTCTGGATGGTGCCGGAGCAGCCGTTCGCCGAGGTGACCGGGTGGCCGTGGCTGTCGTGGCCGAGGACGAAGGTGACCTTCACCTTGGCGCAGTCGATGGTGCGGTCCTCCGGGTCGGTCACCCTCACCTTGAAGGGCACCGCCTCACCGAAGGCGAACAGCTGCCCGTCCTCGGGGAGTTGGAGCGTCACCTTGGGGGCGGTGTTGCCGACGACGATCTGCACGCTGGAGCTGCCGGTGCGGCCGTCGGGGTCCTTCGCCGTCAGGGTCGCGGTGTAGGTGCCGTTCGTCCTGTACCGGTGCGTCGGGTTGGCCGACGTCGACGTACCGCCGTCACCGAAGTCCCAGCTGTACGTGAGGGAGTCGCCGTCGGCGTCCGTGGAGCCGGCCGAGGAGAACTTGACCTTCAGCGGCGCCTGTCCGGACGTCTTGTCGGCGGCGGCCTGCGCCACGGGCGAGTGGCCGTCGGTCGCGTTCTCGATGCGGTAGAGGGCGGAGTTCTCGTCGCCGCCGAACCAGGCCAGGCCGTAGTCGAGGACGTAGAGCGCGCCGTCCGGCCCGAAGGCCATGTCCATGATCTGGGTGCCGGTCCACGGCACGTCGGCGATGGACCGCACGGTACCGTCGCCGTCCGCCGAGATCCGCTTGATCCACTGGCGGCCGAACTCACCGGCGAAGAAGTCCCCGTCGTACGCCTCGGGGAACTTGACCGGCGAGTCGAGCGCGGCGTCGTAGTGGTAGACCGGACCGCCCATCGGGGACTCGGAGCCGGTGCCGAACTCGGGCACGGACGCGCCGTCGTACGGGATCCAGGCGGCCTGGGCCGGGGGCAGGTCGGTGAGACCGGTGTTGTTCGGCGAGGTGTTCTTCGGCGCGGAGCAGTCGAAGGAGGCACCCGAGGTCTTCGTCGCGAAGTCGTAGTCCACGTAGGCGTCGTTGTCGCCCGTGCAGTACGGCCAGCCGAAGTTGCCGGGCTTGGTGACGCGGGCGAACTCGACCTGTCCGGCGGGGCCGCGCGCGGGGTCGGCGGCGCCGGCGTCCGGGCCGTAGTCGCCGACGTAGAGGATGCCGGTCTTCTTGTCGACGCTGAAGCGGAACGGGTTGCGGAAGCCCATCGCGTAGATCTCGGGGCGCGTCCGGTCCGTGCCCGGCGCGAAGAGGTTGCCCTCCGGGATCGAGTACGAGGCGTCGGCGTTCACCTTGACGCGCAGGATCTTGCCGCGCAGGTCGTTGGTGTTGCCGGAGGTGCGCTGGGCGTCGAAGACGGGGTTGCGGCCGGCGCGCTCGTCGATGGGCGCGTAGCCGTCCGACTGGAACGGGTTGGAGTCGTCACCGGTCGACAGGTAGAGGTTGCCGTCCGCGTCGAAGTCGATGTCGCCGCCGACGTGGCAGCAGATGCCGCGGGTCGCCGGGACGTCGAGGACCTTCTTCTCGCTGGCGTTGTCGAGGGTGCCGTCCTCGTTCAGGACGAAGCGGGAGAGGCGGTTGACGCCGTCGAAGGGCGCGAAGTCGGCCGCGGTGCCCGTCTCGGGGGCGTCGCCCGCCGGGGTGTCCAGCGGCGGGGCGTAGTAGAGGTAGATGAAGCGGTTGTCGGCGAAGCCGGGGTCGATGCCGACGCCCTGCAGGCCTTCCTCGTCGTGCGAGTAGACGTCGAGCTTGCCGGCGAGGCGGGTGTTGCCCGCGCTGTCGGTGATCCGCAGCTCGCCGTCGCGCGAGGTGTGCAGCACCGAGCGGTCCGGGAGGACGGCCAGCGACATGGGCTCGCCGGTCTCCGGCTCGCCCTTGGCGAGGGTGACCTGCTGGAAGTCCTCCGCGGCGGCCGGTGCGGCGGGGGCCGCGCCCGGGTCCGCGGTGGCCGCACCCGCCGGGGGTGTGGCGAGGGTGAGTGAGGCGCCGGCGAGGAGTGCGCCGGTGAGCAGGGCGAGCGTCTTGCGCAGCCGTGCCTTCGGGCGGCCTCGGTGGCTCCCCGTCGCGGTGCTCTCGGCTCCGGTGCTCTCGGTTCTGTCGGTGCTGGTGGGGTCGTTCGCGTGCACGGGTGCCTCCAGTGATGGGGCTGGTGGTTCATGCGGGTGCGATACGCCGGGGTGCGCCGTCACCCCGGAAGGAACTCTGTGCGGGGGATGGCTAGTCGTTGCCGCCGAAGGCCGCGTCGAAGGAGGCGGTCGGCGGTTCGAAGTCGAAGGCCTTCAGACGGGCGAGTGCCTCGGGTGCGCCCTGGAGGCGGTCCATGCCCGCGTCCTCCCACTCGACCGAGATCGGTCCCCGGTAGTCGATGGAGCGCAGCATCCGGAAGACGTCCTCCCAGGGGACGTCGCCGTGGCCCGCGGACACGAAGTCCCAGCCGCGGCGCGGGTCGCCCCACGGGAGGTGCGAGCCGAGGCGGCCGTTGCGGCCGTCGAGCCGCTTGCGCGCCTCCTTGCAGTCGACGTGGTAGATCCGGTCGCGGAAGTCCCACAGGAAGCCGACCGGGTCGAGGTCCTGCCACACGAAGTGCGAGGGGTCGAAGTTCAGCCCGAAGGCGGGCCGGTTGCCGACCGCGTCCAGCGCGCGCCGCGTCGTCCAGTAGTCGTACGCGATCTCGCTGGGGTGGACCTCGTGGGCGAACCGCACGCCCTCGGCGTCGAACACGTCGAGGATGGGGTTCCAGCGCGTGGCGAAGTCCTCGTAGCCGCGCTCGATCATCGACTCGGGGGCTGGCGGGAACATCGCCACCAGGTGCCAGATCGCGGAGCCGGTGAAGCCGATGACGGTGTCGACGCCGAAGGCCGCCGCGGCGCGCGCGGTGTCGGCGATCTCGGCCGCCGCCCGCTGCCGTACGCCCTCCGCCTCGCCGTCGCCCCAGATGCGCGCGGGCAGGATCGCCCGGTGGCGCTCGTCGATGATGGCGTCGCAGACGGCCTGGCCGACCAGGTGGTTGGAGATGGCCCAGCACTTGAGGCCGTACTTGTCGAGCAGCTCCCGCCGGGAGTCCAGGTACGCGGGGTCCGCGAGGGCCTTGTCGACCTCGAAGTGGTCTCCCCAGCAGGCGAGTTCGAGTCCTTCGTATCCGAAGTCGCGGGCGAGGCGGCAGACCTCTTCGAGGGGCAGGTCGGCCCACTGGCCGGTGAACAGCGTGAAGGTGCGCGGCATGGGGACTGGCCTTCCTCAGCTGGCTATGGGGGTGAAGACGGAGTTCTTCTCGGCGCTCTCCTCGACCGCGGCGAGGACGCGCTGCACCTGCAGTCCGTCGGCGAAGGAGGGCAGCGGCCGCCCGCCCTCCGCGACGGCGTGGACCAGGTCGCGGGCCTGGTGCACGAAGGTGTGCTCGTAGCCCAGGCCGTGGCCCGGCGGCCACCAGGCGTCCAGGTAGGGGTGGTCGGGTTCGGTGACGAGGATGCGGCGGAAGCCGGCGTGCGTGCCGGGTTCGGTGCCGTCGTGGTAGTGGAGTTCGTTGAGGCGTTCCAGGTCGAAGGCCAGCGAGCCCTTCTCGCCGTTGAGTTCGATACGCAGGGAGTTCTTGCGGCCGGTCGCGAACCGGGTGGCCTCGAAGGAGGCGAGGGCTCCCGAGGCGAACCGTCCGGTGAACAGGGCCGCGTCGTCGACCGTGACGGCCCCGAGCTCGCCGCCGCCGGACGCCGAGAGGCCGCTGGAGGCACCGGAGAGCAGCGGCCGCTCCCGTACGAAGGTCTCGGTGAGGGCGGACACCCCGGTCACCGGCTCCCCCGCCAGGTACTGCGCGAGGTCGACGATGTGGGCGCCCAGGTCGCCGAGCGCCCCCGAGCCGGCCGTCTCCTTGCGCAGCCGCCAGGTCAGCGGGAAGTCGCGGTCGACCAGCCAGTCCTGGAGGTATGTCACCCGTACGTGGCGCAGGGCGCCGACACGGCCCTCGGCGACCATCCGCCGGGCCAGCGAAGTGGCGGGCAGCCGGCGGTAGTTGAAGCCCACCATCGCCACCTGGCCGCGGGCGGCGGCGGCCTCGGCGGCCTCGGCCATCGCCTCGGCCTCCTCGACCGTGTTGGCGAGGGGCTTCTCGCACAGCACGTGCTTGCCCGCGGCGAGCGCGGCGATGGCGATCTCGGCGTGGCTGTCGCCGGGGGTGCAGACGTCGACGAGGTCGACGTCGTCGCGGGCGATCAGGGCCCGCCAGTCGGTCTCGGCGGCCGCCCAGCCGAGCCGGTCGGCCGCCACCCGTACGGCTCCCGCGTCACGGCCGCAGACGGCGGCGAGGACGGGCCGGAGCGGCAGGTCGAAGACGCGGCCCGCGGTACGCCACCCCTGGGAGTGGGCGGCGCCCATGAACGCGTATCCGACCATGCCCACGCCCAGCGGGGGCCGTGCGGCCACCGCTTCGGCCTGTGCCCCGGCCTGTGCCTCGTCGGGCTGCTGCGGCTGTCCCATCGGGAGGTCCTCCTCTTCGTCGTGGCGCGGTGGGGGGCGCTCCTGCCGGGCGCCCCTGAAAGAACAGGCGCACGGCCTACTTGAAGCCGGTGGGCAGGTACGTCTTGACGTTCTCCTTGTCCACGACCGCCGAGTAGAGCGTCAGCGACGAGGGGATCTCGAACTCCGCGAGGCCGCCGACCCCCTTGCCCTGACCGAGCGCGCGGGCGAGGTCGATCGCGGAGGCGGCCATGGTGGGCGGGTAGAGGACGGTGGCCTTGAGGACGCTGTTGCCCGCCTCGATGGCCTGCATGGCGGACAGCGCGCCCGCCCCGCCGACCATCAGGAAGTCGTCCCGTCCGGCCTGCTCGATGGCGCGCAGGGCGCCGACCCCCTGGTCGTCGTCGTGGTTCCACAGCGCGTCGAACTTCGACTGGGCCTGCAGCAGCTGGGACATCTTGGCCTGTCCCGACTCGACGGTGAAGTCGGCGGCCTGGCGGGCCACCTTCTTGATGTTCGGGTAGTTCTTGAGCGCCGCGTCGAAGCCGGCCGTGCGCTGCTTGGTGAGTTCCAGGTTGTCGAGTCCGGCCAGTTCGATGACCTTGGCGTTCTTCTTGTCCTTGAGCTGCTCGCCGATGTAGTGCCCGGCGTTGAGACCCATGCCGAAGTTGTCGCCGCCGATCCAGCAGCGGTACGCCTGCGGGGAGTTGAAGACGCGGTCGAGGTTGACCACCGGGATGCCGGCCCGCATGGCCTTGAGGCCGACCTGGGTGAGGGCCTTGCCGTCGGCCGGCAGGATCACCAGGACGTCGACCTTCTTGTTGATCAGCGTCTCTATCTGGCCGATCTGGGCCGCGGTGTCGTTGGAGCCCTCGGTGATCTCCAGCGTCACGTCCTCGTACTTCTTGGCGCGGTTCTTCGCGTTGTCGTTGATCGCGTTGAGCCAGCCGTGGTCGGCCTGCGGGCCGGCGAAGCCGATGGTGACCTGCTTGCCCTTCTTGTCGTCGGCGGCGGGCTGGTCGTTGGAGGCCGGCTCGTCGTCGGACTCGTTGCTGGTGCAACCGGTGAGCAGGACGCCGGCCGAGACGGCGGCGGTGCCGAAGAGCAGTCCTCTGCGGCTCGTGAGCTCTGGCATGTGGGTGGTCCCTTTCCTCAAGGCGTGTCCCCCGGGTCGTGCGGGGGGTACTGCTTCGCGTACTGCGCGGGTCCTGCGCGTGCGGCTCTACGTGGTGTTCGCGGTGCGGCGCTGGACGAGCACCGCGGCGACGATGATCGCGCCCTTGGCGATCTGCTGGACGTCGCTCTGCAGGTTGTTCAGGGCGAAGATGTTCGTGATCGTGGTGAAGATCAGGACCCCGAGCACCGAACCGGTGATGGTGCCGCGCCCGCCGGTGAGCAGGGTGCCGCCGATGATCGCGGCGGCGATGGCGTCGAGTTCGTACAGGTTGCCGTTGGTGTTCTGGCCCGAGCCGGACAGGATGATCAGCATGAAGGCCGCGATGCCGCAGCACAGTCCGGAGAGCAGGTAGAGGTAGAGGCGCTGGCGGCGTACGTCGATGCCGGCGAGCCGGGTCGCCTCCGCGTTGCCGCCGACGGCCACCGTGCGCCGGCCGAAGGTGGTGCGGTTCAGCACGAGCCAGCCGATGATCGTCACGACCGCGAACATCAGGACCAGCGGCGGGACACCGAGGATGTAGGAGTCCCGCTCGCCGAGGTCGAGGATGCCGTCGATGGTGACGACCTGGGTGTTGCCGTCGGTGATCTGCAGGGCGAGGCCGCGGGCCGAGGCGAGCATGGCGAGGGTCGCGATGAACGGCACCATGGCGCCGTAGGCGATCAGCAGCCCGTTCACCAGGCCGCAGCCGACGCCGACGAGCACCGCGGTGAACAGGACACCCACGAAGCCGTACTCCTGGGTGGCGACGGTGGTCGCCCACACGGAGGCGAGCGCCACGATCGCGCCGACGGACAGGTCGATGCCGCCGGAGGTGATGACGAAGGTCATCCCGACGGTGACGACGCCGATCACCGAGGCCTGGGTGAGGACGAGTTGGAGGTTGCGGGTGTCGAGGAACTCGTCGGGCCTGGTGATGCCTCCGATGAGGATCAGGGCGGCGAGCACCCCGAGCAGTGACAGGGTGCGGACGTCGGCGCGGGCCACGACCACCTGCCACGGACTGGGTTCCACCTGCGGTGACAGCTTCGGGGTGTCGTCCCTGGGCGGGGACACGGGCTGCGTCATGACGCCGGGCTTCCTTCCATGACGAGGTCGAGTACGCGGTGTTCGTCGAGCTCCTGGGCGGGCGCCGTGTGGACGACCCGGCCTTCCCGGAGCACCAGGACGCGGTCGGCGAGGCCGAGGACCTCGGGTACTTCGCTGGAGACCATGAGCACGGCCAGGCCGTCGTCGGCGAGGCGGCGGATGACGGCGTACAGCTCGGCGCGGGCGCCGACGTCGACGCCGCGGGTCGGTTCGTCGAGCAGCAGCACCCGGCAGCCGCGCAGCAGCCAGCGGGCCAGGACCGCCTTCTGCTGGTTGCCGCCGGAGAGCGTGCGGATGAGGGCGGACGGGTTGTCGGGGCGCAGCGACAGCTCGCGGGTCGCCTTGCGCGCCGCGTCCCGTTCGGCGTTCCGGTCCAGCCAACCGCCGTAACTGAAGCGGGACATGGAGGACACGGAGACGTTGCGGGTGACGGACTCCAGCATCAGCAGGGCCTGTGCCTTGCGCTCCTCGGGGGCGAGCCCGAGGCCGGCGGCGACGGCGGCCCGGACGCTGCCCGGCTTCAGCTGCCTGCCGTCGACGCGGACCTGTCCGGCAGTCGGTCTGCGGGCGCCGTAGATGGTCTCCAGGATCTCGGAGCGGCCGGAGCCGACGAGTCCCGCGAGGCCGACGATCTCGCCGGGGCGCAGGGTGAGGTCGAGTGCCTCGAACTCGCCGTGCCGCGACAGGCCTTGGACCTCCAGCACCGGCTCGGGCAGGTCCTGGTGCCCCGGTCGCGGCGGGAAGACGTACTCGACGTTGCGGCCCGTCATCAGCGCGACGACCTCACGGGTGGGCGTCGACTTCGCCGGCAGGCCGTTCGCCACCGCGCGGCCGTCCTTCAGCACCGTGACCCGGTCGCCGATGCGGCGGATCTCCTCCAGGCGGTGCGAGATGTAGACGACGGCGACGCCCTCGGCGGTGAGGTCCCCGACGATGCGGAAGAGGTTGTCGACCTCGTCCGGGTCGAGGGCCGCGGACGGTTCGTCCATCACGATGAGGCGGACGTCGTGGGAGAGCGCCCGGGCCATGGAGACGATCTGCTGGTGGGCGGCGGACAGTTCGCCGACCAGCCGGGCGGGATCGATCTCGGGGTGGCCGAGTCGCTTGAGGAGCGCGGTGGTCGAGGCGCGTGCTTCCTTCCCGCGTACGACGAATCCGGCGGACGTCGGTTCATGGCCGAGGTAGACGTTCTCGGCCACCGACAGGCCTTCCACCAGGTCGAGTTCCTGGTAGATGGTGGCGATGCCCAGGCGCATGGCGGCGATCGGCGAGCGGAGCGTGACCCGCTCGCCGCGCCAGCCGATGCTGCCGTCGTCCGGCTGGTGGGCGCCGGCCAGGACCTTGATGAGCGTGGACTTTCCGGCGCCGTTCTGGCCGAGGAGGCAGTGCACCTCACCGGGCAGGACGTCGAGGTCGACGCCGTCGAGGGCCCGGACACCGGGGAACGACTTGGTGATGCCGGACATCGTGAGAAGGGGTGGTTCTGGTGCCATGACGGTTCCCCTCGGCGTGTGGCCGGTCGGCGTGCGGGCCGGTTTCAGGGCAGGGCGGAGTAGAGGCGGGGGCGGAAGCCCGGTGTGCGGGTGTGAGGTGCCGCAGCGGCCGTGCGGGCAGGTGCGGTGGGGCGGCTCAGGACGGGGTGCTTGCCGGGGCGGGTCGGAGGAGTGGCGTGGGTGCGGCTGCGGAGGCGGGCGTCACGCGGGTGAGAACAGGTGGTCGCTGATGAGCCGGGCCGCGCCGATGACTCCGGCGGTGGGACCCAACTCCCCCAGCACGATGGGGAGGTTGCCGGTCGCGAGGGGCAGCGACTGGCGGTAGACCTGGGTGCGGATCGCGGCGAGCAGGGTGTGGCCGAGGCCGGTCACCCCGCCGCCGATCACCACCAGGCCCGGGTTGAAGAAGCTGACGAGTCCGGCGATGACCTGGCCGGTACGGGTGCCGCCCTCGCGGATCAGGTCGAGCGCGGTGGCGTCACCCGCGGCAGCGGCGGCGGCGACGTCGACGGCGCTCAGGGCGCCCGCCGCCTCCAGTCGTGCCGCGAGTTCCTGGGAAAGCCCCTGGTGGGCGGCGTCCGTGGCGTCGCGGGCCAGCGCGGCCCCGCTGAAGTGGGCCTCCAGGCAGCCCCGGTTGCCGCACGCGCACGGGCGGCCGTCCGGCACGGCCTGGATGTGGCCGATGTCGCCCGCGCTGCCCGTCGTACCGCGGTAGACCTCACCGCCGACGACGATCCCGCAGCCGATACCGGTGCCGATCTTGACGCAGAGGAAGTCGCCCACGGAGCGGGCCACGCCCGCGTGCTGCTCCCCCATCGCCATCAGGTTCACGTCGTTGTCGACCATGACGGGGCAGCCGAGGTCCTGGCTCAGCGCCTCGCGCACCGGGAACCCGTCCCAGCCCGGCATGATCGGCGGGGCGACCGGGACGCCCTCGGGGAAGCGGACCGGTCCGGGTACCCCGATGCCGGCGCCGTCGAAACCCTCCGCGAGCCCGGATGCCTTCAGTTTCGCGGCCATGGCGAGTACTTGCTCGAAGACCGCGACGGGTCCCTCGCGTACGTCCATGGGCTGGTTGATGTGTCCCAGCACCTCCAGCTCGGCGTTGGTGACGGCGACGTCTATCGAGGTGGCCCCGATGTCGACGCCCAGGAAGCGCAGCGCGGGAGCGAGCCGGATGTTGTGGGACCGGCGCCCGCCGCGCGAGGCGGCGAGGCCGTCGGCCACCACGAGGCCCGTCTCCAGGAGCCGTTCGACCTCCACGGCCAGCTTGGACCGCGAGAGGTCCACCTGGTCCCCCAGCTGCGCCCGTGAGTTGGGGCCGCCGTCACGCAGCAGTGTGAGCAGCCGCGCCTGATGGGCGTTCCCAGGTCGCGCAGTCATACGTCTCACGAGCCCCTCCCCGCCTCATCGGCACCGCTGTCGTTGCTTTCGAGGGGAACGTAGCAGTGGCTGCCGAACCTGGGAAGAAGTTGCGCAGGATTTACCCACGACTTTTTCCACTGAGAGGACAAAGGAAGGTGCGGCGGCGCCTTGGGCGGGCGGGGCCCGCCCGGCCGTCCGGTTCGCCGTCCGCGGGTGCGTCGTGGCGGGCCGCGCGGTTCCCCGCGCCCCTTCGGGGGCTCAGTCGCGGGGGCGGGCGTGGTACGTCGCGCGGGTGTGCTCCGTGTGGGCGCGCATGACCTCGGTCGCGCGCTGTTCGTCGCGCGCCGAGATCGCAGCGATCAGGTCGCGGTGCTCGATCCAGGACTGCCGGCCGCGCTGCCGGGCGACCGGTGTGTAGTACCAGCGCACGCGCCGGTCGACCTGCGCGGCCAGCTCGGCCAGGACCGTGTTGCCCGCGAGCTCCATGACCTTGGCGTGGAAGCGGGCGTTGGTCGCGACCGCGGCGTCCACGTCGTCGGCGCCGACCGCCTCCTCGCCCCGGGCGCACAGCTCCTCCAGGACGGCGATGCCCGAGGTGCCCGTGTTGGCCGCCGCGAGCCGGGCGGCCTCGGCCTCCAGGAGCGTGCGCACGGTGAGGAGCTGGTCCGCCTCCGCCTCGGTCGGCTCGTGCACGAACGCGCCCTGCGCGGGCCGCAGATCGACCCAGCCTTCGGTGTTCAGCCGCTGCAGTGCCTCGCGCACGGGCTGCCGGGAGACGCCGAGGTGCCCGGCCAGTTCGCTCTCGACGAGGTGCTGGCCGGGCTGGAGGGACCGCGTGGTGATCAGTTCGAGCAGGGCCTCGTAGACGCGGTCCCTGAGCGGGCCCGGCCGTTCGAGCTTCGGCACCGACCCCTGCGGCAGTCCGGTCGACAACATCGCGGTCCCCCTCCTGGGCGGCGGCTCGCGCACCGGCGGCACGGCGGCCTGACAGCCAGTATCAATTGTCTTTCGTCTACAGTCTACGGCGCACAATGGCCAGGCCGAGGGGGCGTCGACCTCGTCACACTTCGTCGAAACCGCAGGTCATGGGCAGTGGATGACCTGCCCCGCGTACGACAGGTTTCCGCCGAAGCCGAAGAGGAGCACGCGGTCGCCGGCGGTGATCTCGCCGCGTTCGACGAGCTTGGACAGGGCGATCGGGATGCTCGCGGCGGAGGTGTTGCCGGACTCGACGACATCGCGGGCGACGACGGCGTTCACGGCGCCGATCTTCTCGGCGAGGGGCTCGATGATCCGCAGGTTCGCCTGGTGCAGCACGACGGCGGCGAGGTCCTCGGGCGCGAGCCCGGCCCGCTCGCAGGCCTTGCGGGCGATGGCGGGCAGCTTGGTGGTGGCCCACCGGTAGACGCTCTGGCCCTCCTGGGCGAACCGCGCGGGGGTGCCCTCGATGCGTACCGCGTTCCCCATCCCGGGCACCGAACCCCAGAGCACGGGCCCGATGGCACTCTCCTCGGCCGCCTCGACGACCGCGGCCCCCGCGCCGTCCCCGACGAGCACGCAGGTCGTACGGTCCGTCCAGTCGGCCACGTCGGACATCTTGTCGGCGCCGATCACCAGGACCCGGGTCGCGCCACCGGCCCGTACGGCGTGGTCGGCGGTGGCCAGCGCGTGGGTGAAGCCCGCGCAGACCACGTTGAGGTCCATGACGGCCGGCGACGGGATGCCGAGGCGGGCGGCGACCCGGGCGGCCATGTTGGGCGAGCGGTCGACGGCGGTGGAGGTGGCCACCAGGACGAGGTCGATGTCCTCGGGGGTGAGGCCCGCGGCCGCCAGGGCCTTGGCGGCGGCGTGCGCGGCCAGCTCGTCGACGGGTTCGTCGGGTCCGGCGATGTGGCGCGTACGGATGCCCACCCGGCTCGTGATCCACTCGTCGCTGGTGTCGACCAGCTCCGCCAGGTCCTCGTTGGTGAGGACCCTGGCGGGCTGGTAGTGGCCGACGGCGGTGATACGTGAGCCGTTCATGGGCGGTCCCCCTGGTTGCCTGGGTAGCGGGACTCACCAGTCTGTGCAGATACCCACGGGTACGGGGACACGTAAAGTCACAGGAATGGCGGTTCACCCTTGTCGGCTTCCGTCAGGCCTTCGGACGCCCGAACACCTACCCTGCGGGCGTTCGGGCGGCCGCGGCGCGATCACCCCGTGAACAGCTGGGTGGCTTTGCGCACGAGTTCGTACAGACCATAGGCCAGCGGAGCACCCACCCAGACCCAGGCGAACACGATCAAAGGGCGGCGGTCGGGCACCGGCCCGTCCGGCAGGGCACTGTCAGGCGGACTGCTGTCCTTCGTGGACATCGGCGGCCTCCTTCCGGGCGGGGACGTGATGGCGGGCGTCGACGGGCCGGACGAGTTCGTTGGCGACGAAGCCGACCGCGAGCAGGCCGATCATGATGACCAGTGACAGTCCGTACAGGGACGCCCCGGACTTCCCGGCCTCCTCCTGCCGGTCCGCGATCCAGTTGACGATCAGGGGGCCGAGGACCCCGGCCGTGGACCAGGCGGTGAGCAGCCGTCCGTGGATGGCGCCGACCTGGTAGGTGCCGAAGAGGTCCTTCAGGTAGGCGGGGACGGTCGCGAAGCCGCCTCCGTAGAAGGAGAGGATCACCAGCGCGGCGATGATGAACACCGGCTTGGAGGAGTCCCCGACCCAGGCGATGAGCGCGTACATCAGCGCGCCGACGCCCAGGTAGACGCGGTAGATGTTCTTGCGCCCGATCAGGTCGGACGTGGAGGACCAGCCGATGCGGCCCGCCATGTTGGCGGCCGAGAGCAGCGCGACGAAGCCGGCCGCCGCCGACACCGTGACGGGTGCCGAGGTGTCCGCGAAGAAGTCCGTGATCATCGGTGCGGCCTTCTCCAGGATGCCGATGCCCGCGGTCACGTTCATGCAGAGCACGATCCACAGGAGCCAGAACTGCGGGGTGCGCACGGCGCTGTTCGCGGAGACCTGCACACCCTCCAGCGGGGCCGGGGTGCCGTCGGCCGCGGTCTTCGCGGGCCGCGGGACGCGCACCAGCAGCACACCGAGCGACATGAAGACGGCGTACGTCAGTCCGTGCACGAGGAAGGCCAGCGCGATGCCCGAGCTGTCCGAGCCGAAGGAGTCGAGCATCTGCGCGGACCACGGCGAGGCGATCAGCGCGCCGCCGCCGAAGCCCATGATGGCGATGCCGGTGGCCATGCCGGGCCGGTCCGGGAACCACTTGATGAGCGTGGAGACGGGCGAGATGTACCCGATGCCGAGGCCGATGCCGCCCACGAAGCCGTAGCCGAACACGATCAGCCAGTACTGCTCGGTGGCGGCGCCGAGGGCGGCGAGCAGGAAGCCCGAGGAGAAGCAGACCAGGGCGACCGTCATCGCCCAGCGCGGCCCGTTGCGCTCCACCAGCGTGCCGCCGAACGCGGCGGACAGGCCGAGCATCACGATGCCGAGCTGGAAGGGCAACGCGCTCTGGGTGCCGCTGAGGTCGAGCGCGGACTCCAGGGACGGTTTGAACACGGACCAGGCGTACGCCTGGCCGATGGAGAGGTGGACCGACAGGGCCGCGGGCGGGACCAGCCAGCGGCTCCAGCCCGGTGGGGCTATGGGGGGACTCATGATCCGGACGATAGGAAGCGGTGGTCCGGTTGGGAAGGCGGGCCACCCCGACTCGTCGACCGTATGCGGTGAACGGTATGCGGGGTGCGGTGAACGGTCGTTTCCGGCCGACGAACGGTATCCGCGGCCGAACTGCGCACCTGTACCGGGGGTGTTCGGAAGGCGACCCTCAGCGAGTTCCGGGCCGGCGCCGGCGGAACTGCGGCCCGGCGGCCCGCACGTTCCAGGTGCTGCGCGAACCCTTGCTGCCCCAACTCCCATACTGTAGACAATATTCAGTCGACACAGTTCGCCATGGTTCAACGCTGCTCAGCGTCTCCTCGGTACCCTCGACCGAACGGAGCCCTCAAGTGAAGGTCGCAGTTCTCGGCGCCGGTGCGATCGGCGCCTACGTCGGAGCCGCGCTGCACCGCGCGGGTGCCGATGTGCACCTCATCGCCCGTGGACCGCATCTCGCGGCCATGAGGCAGCACGGAGTGCGCGTGCTCAGTCCGCGCGGTGACTTCACCGCCCGGACCCACGCCACCGACGACCCGGCCGAGGTCGGCCCGGTCGACTTCGTCCTCCTGGGCCTGAAGGCCAACTCGTACGCGGCGTGCGGGCCGCTCATCGAGCCCCTGCTCCACGACGGCACCGCGGTGATCGCCGCCCAGAACGGCATCCCCTGGTGGTACTTCCACCGGCACGGCGGCCCGCACGACGGCCACCGCGTCGAGAGCGTGGACCCCGGCGGCGCGGTCAGTGCGGTGATCGCGCCCTCCCGGGCCATCGGCTGCGTCGTCTACGCGGCCACCGAGCTGGCGGGACCGGGAGTGGTCCGCCACCTCGAAGGCACCCGGTTCTCCATCGGCGAGCCCGACCGGACGGTCTCGGCGCGCTGCACCGCGTTCGGCGGGGCCATGGTGGCCGGCGGGCTCAAGTGCCCGGTGGAGACGGACCTGCGCAACGACATCTGGCTCAAGCTGCTCGGCAACATCTCCTTCAACCCCATCAGCGCCCTGGCCCGCGCCACCATGCGGCAGATGTGCCTGCACGGCGGCACCCGCCGGGTCATCGAGATCATGATGACCGAGACGCTCGCGGTCGCCGAGGCCCTGGGCTGCCGGGTGGGCGTCTCCATCGAGCGGCGCCTGGCCGGCGCGGAGCGTGTCGGCGACCACCGCACCTCCACGCTCCAGGACCTGGAGCGCGGCAAACCGCTCGAACTCGACGTGCTGCTCGCCGCCGTCGTCGAACTCGCGGAGATCACCGACGTCCCGGTGCCCACGCTCCGCACCGTCCACGCCATCTCGGACCTGCTCGCCCTGAGGACCGCCGCATGAGGAGCACCATGCAGAATCTGAGGAACGCAGCATGAGGAAGCGAGACCGAACCCCCAGGACGTACAAGCGGCTTCAGTATCCGCTGGTCCGCGACTCCCGTGACGAGCCCTTCCGGCGCGCCGGCTGGGACGAGGCCCTGGACCGGGTCGCCCGGGGCCTCGGCGCGGCGCGCGGCGCGTTCGGCCTGTTCTCCTGCGCCCGCGCGACCAACGAGATGAACTACGTGGCGCAGAAGTTCGCCCGCGTGGTCATGGGCACCAACAACGTCGACTCCTGCAACCGCACCTGTCACGCGCCCAGCGTGGCGGGCCTGTCCGCGGCCTTCGGCTCGGGCGGCGGCACCTCCTCGTACGCCGAGGTCGAGCACACCGACCTCGTCGTCATGTGGGGCTCCAACGCCCGCTTCGCGCACCCGATCTTCTTCCAGCACGTCCTGAAGGGGATCAGGAACGGCGCCCGGATGTACGCGGTCGACCCGCGCCGCACCTCCACGGCCGAGTGGGCCGAGAGCTGGCTCGGGCTGAACGTCGGCACGGACATCCCGATGGCGCACGCGATCGGCCGGGAGATCATCCGGGCGGGACTCGCGAACGAGGCGTTCGTCGAGCGGGCCACCACCGGCTTCGAGGAGTACAAGCAGCTCGTCGAGCCGTGGACGCTGTCCCTCGCGGAGAAGGTGACGGGCGTACCGGCCGCCGCGATACGGGACCTGGCGCACGCCTACGCCCGCGCCGAGCGCGCCCAGCTGTGCTGGACACTCGGCATCACCGAGCACCACAACGGCACGGACAACGTCCGCGCGCTCATCAACCTCTCCCTCCTGACGGGCCATGTCGGGCGCTTCGGCTCGGGGCTGCAGCCCCTGCGCGGGCAGAACAACGTGCAGGGCGGCGGCGACATGGGCGCCATCCCGAACCGGCTGCCCGGCTTCCAGGACATCCTCGACCCGGGCACCCGGCTGAAGTTCGAGTCCGCGTGGGACACCGTCATCCAGCCGCACCACGGGCTGAACCTGACGGAGATGTTCGAGGCCATGGAGGAGGGCACGCTCAAGGCCGTCTACTGCATCGGGGAGAACCCGGCGCAGTCGGAGGCCGACAGCGGACAGGCCGTACGCCGTCTGGGGGAGCTCGACTTCCTCGTCGTCCAGGACATCTTCCTGACAAAGACCGCCGAGCTGGCGGACGTCGTCCTGCCCGCGACCGCCGGCTGGGCCGAGACCGAGGGCACGACGACCAACAGCGAGCGGCGTGTTCAGCGGGTGCGCCGGGCGGTCACCCCGCCCGGTGAGGCCCGCGAGGACATCGACATCCTCTGCGACCTGGCCTCCCGCCTCGGCCACGAGTGGAAGTACGCGGACTCCGAGGCCGTCTGGAACGAGCTGCGGTCGGTGTCCCCGGACCACTACGGCATGACGTACGAGCGGCTGGCGGAGCACCAGGGCATCCAGTGGCCCTGCCCGCAGACGGACCGGATCGAACCGACCTACCTGCACGGCAGGCTGTGGGAGTCCGATCCGGCCGCCCGGGGCCGTCCCGCGCCCTTCGGACTCGTCCAGCACGACCCGCCCGTCGACCTGACGGACGAGGAGTACCCGATCCGGCTGACCACCGGGCGGCGGCTCGACTCCTACAACACCGGGGTGCAGAGCGGCAGTTTCGCCTCGCCGCTGCGGCGCGGCGAGTTCGTCGAGCTGTGCCCGGAGGACGCGGAGCGCTACGGCGTGACGGTCGGCGAGCAGGTACAGGTCTCCTCGCGGCGCGGCTCGGTGACGGCCCCGGTGTGGGTCGACACCGCGCTGCGGCCCGGCCTCGCGTTCATGACCATGCACTTTCCCGACGAGGTGGACACCAACCAGCTGACGATCGAGGCGAACTGCCCGATCGCGGGGACGGCGGAGTTCAAGGCGTCGGCGATCCGGATCGAAAAACTGCCGGTCGCTCTTCAAGTGAGGTGATGTCAAGTGGACCTGCACTTCGGTGACAGCAAGCCGACGGACGAGGAACGGGCGGCGGTCGACGCGCTGCTCGGTCCTCCGGAGTCCTCGTGGGAGGGCGCCGACCGCAGCGACGCCGATCTCCGGTGGGCACGCGGCGGGCGGGCGGCCCGGGAACGCCGTGACCTGCTGTTGCCGGGGCTGCACGCCGTCAACGACCGGATCGGCTGGATCAGCGAGGGCGCCCTCGACTACCTGTGCCGGCGGCTGACGGTGCCGCCGGCGGAGGCGTACGGGGTCGCCACCTTCTACGCGATGTTCTCGGTGAAGCCGCGCCCGGCGACGGTCCTGCAGGTGTGCACGGACCTGGCGTGCGCGGCGGCCGGCGCCTCGGAGCTGTGCGCCGGGGTCGAGGCCCGCCTCGGCCTCGGCAGCGGCGTCGGCGTCGAGCGCAGCCCCTGCCTCGGCCTGTGCGAACGGGCTCCGGCCGCGCTCGCCGTCAAGGCGGGCGATCCGGTGCGTACGGCCGTGTCGGCGCCCGCGACCGTCGAGCGGGCCGTGCTCGCGGCGAGCTCGCCCGGCTCGGCGCCCGAGGAGCCCTCCGCCGCGCTGGCGGTCCCGCAGGCCGGGGACCCCTCCCTGATGCTGCTGGGCCGGGTCGGCGTGGTCGATCCGGCGTCGCTCGACGACTACCGGGCGCACGGCGGTTACACGGCCCTGCGCCAGGCCTTCGCGATCGGCCCCGCCGGGGTCATCCGCGAGGTCACCGACGCGGGCCTGGTCGGGCGCGGCGGCGCCGCCTTCCCCACCGGCCGCAAATGGCAGGCCACGGCGTCCCAGCCCGACCACCCGCACTACCTGGTGTGCAACGCCGACGAGTCCGAGCCCGGCACCTTCAAGGACCGCGTGGTCATGGAGGGCGACCCGTACTCCCTGGTGGAGGCGATGACGATCGCGGCGTACGCGGTCGGGGCGCACAAGGGCTACCTCTACCTGCGCGGCGAGTACCCGCGGGCCCTGCGCCGCATGGAGCACGCCGTCGGACAGGCACGGGCGCGCGGACTGCTCGGGGACGACGTCCTCGGCCAGGGGTACGCCTTCGACATCGAGATCCGGCGCGGCGCGGGCGCGTACATCTGCGGTGAGGAGACTGCCCTCTTCGCCTCCATCGAGGGGTACAGAGGAGAGCCGCGGTCGAAACCGCCCTTCCCCGTGGAGAAGGGTCTGTTCGGCAAGCCGACCGCCGAGAACAACGTCGAGACGCTGGTCAACGTCCTGCCGATCCTCACCGGCGGGGCCTCGGCGTACGCGGCGATCGGCTCCGGCGCCTCCACCGGGCCGAAGCTGTTCTGCGTGTCGGGCAGCGTGGACCGGCCCGGGATCTACGAGCTGCCCTTCGGCGCGACGCTCGGCGAACTCCTGGACCTGGCGGGCGTACGCGGCGGCCTGCGCGCGGTCCTGCTGGGCGGCGCGGCCGGCGGCTTCGTACGGCCCGACGAGCTGGACATCCCGCTCACCTTCGAAGGCACGCGGGCGGCCGGCACGACGCTCGGCTCCGGGGTCGTGCTGGCCTTCGACGACACGGTGCCGCTGCCGCGCCTGCTGCTGCGGATCGCCGAGTTCTTCCGGGACGAGTCGTGCGGGCAGTGCGTGCCGTGCCGGGTCGGGACCATGCGCCAGGAGGAGGCCCTGCACCGCATCGTCGAGCGGACCGGCGCGGACGCGGCGGCCGACATCACGCTGCTGCGGGAGGTGGGCCGGGCCATGAAGGACGCCTCGATCTGCGGTCTGGGCCAGACCGCGTGGAACGCCGTGGAATCCGCCATCGACCGCCTGGGGGCGTACGAATGACCGTGACAACGCTGGGGATCCCCCGCCGACTGCTGGAGTTCACCCTCGACGGTGAGCCCGTGCGGGCACCGGAGGGCACGACGCTCCTCGACGCCTGCCGGTCGGCGGGCAAGGACGTCCCGACCCTGTGCCAGGGCGACACCCTGACCCCGAAGAACGCCTGCCGGGTGTGCGTGGTCGAGGTGGAGGGCGCGCGCACCCTGGTCCCGGCCTGCTCCCGCAAGGCCGAGGCGGGCATGGAGGTGCGCACGGACACCGAGCGGACCCGGCACAGCCGCAAGGTCGTCCTGGAGCTCCTCGCGTCCTCCGTCGACCTCTCCACCACCCCGGAGGTGGCCGGCTGGCTGAAGGAGTACGAGGCGAAGCCCGACCGCTTCGGCCCCGACGCGGCCCGCGTCGACGAGGAGCCGAGGGTCGACAACGACCTCTACGTGCGGGACTACGGCAAATGCATCCTCTGCTACAAGTGCGTGGACGCCTGCGGCGACCAGTGGCAGAACAGCTTCGCCATCTCGGTCACCGGACGTGGTTTCGACGCCCGCATCGCCGTCGAGCACGACGGGCCGCTCACCGAATCGGCGTGCGTGTACTGCGGCAACTGCATCGAGGTGTGCCCGACGGGTGCGCTTTCGTTCAAATCGGAGTTCGACATGCGTGCGGCGGGTACGTGGGACGAGTCGGCGCAGACCGGGACCACCACGGTGTGCGCCTACTGCGGAGTGGGCTGCAACCTCACCCTGCACGTACAGGACAATGAGATCGTCAAGGTCACCTCACCGCACGACAACCCGGTGACCCACGGCAACCTCTGCATCAAGGGCCGCTTCGGCTACCAGCACGTACAGAACCGGGACTGATCAGGACATGGGACGAGTCACGGAACGACGCAAGGTGATCCGCATCCGCGACGGGGCGGTCTCCGCCCGTCCGGACACGCTCGTCGCCGAGGAACCACTGGAGATCAGGCTCAACGGGAAACCCCTCGCGATCACGATGCGCACCCCGGGCGACGACTTCGCGCTCGCGGCGGGCTTCCTGGTCAGCGAGGGGGTTCTCGGCCGGGCCGACGAGCTGCGGAACATCGTCTACTGCGCGGGCGCGACGGTGGACGGCTCCAATACCTACAACATCGTCGACGTGCGCACGGCGCCCGGCCTCGTCATGCCGGACATCACGCTCGAACGCAACGTGTACACGACGTCGTCCTGCGGGCTGTGCGGCAAGGCGAGCCTGGACGCGGTCCGCACGACGGCCCGCTGGCCGATCGACGACACGCACGGCGACACGACTCCCCCGGTACGGCTCGAACCCGAACTGCTCGCGAGCCTCCCCGACCGGCTGCGCGCGGCGCAGCGCGTGTTCGACCGGACCGGGGGTCTGCACGCGGCGGCCCTGTTCACCGAGGACGGCGAACTCGTCGACATCCGCGAGGACGTGGGCCGGCACAACGCGGTCGACAAACTGATCGGCCGCGCCCTGCAGAACGGCACCCTGCCGCTCTCCCGCACGGTGCTGCTGGTCTCGGGGCGCGCCTCCTTCGAGCTGGCCCAGAAGGCGGTGATGGCCGGTATCCCGGTGCTCGCCGCGGTCTCGGCGCCGTCCTCGCTGGCGGTCGACCTGGCCGCCGAGTCGAACCTGACCCTGGTCGGCTTCCTCCGCGGCGCCTCCATGAACGTGTACGCGGGCGAGCACCGCATCGCCCTGCAGGCCGCGGCCGCCCAGGGCTGACCGGTCTCCCCGCGACACGACGGCGGGGCCCCGATCCGGCGGGGAGCGCCCCCTGCGCCGGAGGGGCCCCTCCGTAGCGATGCCGCCACGGGTGAAGTTCTCGCGCCACGGCCGTGCGCGCTTCTTGTGAGGTGCCTGGGAGCCCAGTACCGTCTGTCGCGCGCACACCGGACATGGGATGTCCGGATGTCAGGACGCATGAAGGGCAGGTCGCACCATGCCGTCGAGCCTTCGCGCACACCCCCGCATCCCCGGCCCGGCCGGACGGCACAGGCCGGGGAGGACCGCCGTCACCGCCGCGCTGACGGCGGTCCTCACCACCACCGCGCTGCTCGCGCTGCCGGGCACCGGCCACGCCCGGCCCGCCTCCCCCTCCGCCTCCGCGCCCGCATCCGACGGGAGCGCCGGTGCCGCCGCCTTCGAGCAGCAGGTGCTCTTCAAGGCCTCCCAGGACCCCGGGTACGCCTGCTTCCGGATCCCGGCCGTCGTCCGGACGACGAAGGGCACGCTGCTGGCGTTCGCCGAGGGCCGGGTGAACGACTGCAGCGACGCCGGCGACATAGACCTCGTGCTCAAGCGCTCCGCCGACGGCGGCCGCACCTGGGGCCCGCTCCAGGTGATCAACGAGGGCGCCGGCGACACCCACGGCAACCCCGCCCCGGTCGTGGACCGCGGGACGGGCCGGATCGTGCTGGCCGAGACGTACAACACGGGCCGTACCGACGGCGGCAACTGCGCCGTCCCGTGCGACCGCACCCCGCACCTGCAGCACAGCGACGACGACGGCCGCACCTGGTCCGCGCCGCGCGACCTCAGCGACGAGATCCTGCCCGCGCACTGGAACTCCTGGTACGCGACCGGCCCGGTGCACGGCATCCAGCTGACCCGCGGCCGGCACGCGGGCCGGCTGGTCCTCGGCGTCAACACCGAGACCTGGGACGGCAGCCGCGTCGGTGCCAACCACGCGGCGCTCGTCGTCAGCGACGACGGCGGCGACCACTGGCGGATCGGGGCGACCGACTCGTACCCGACAGCGGCCGACGGCACGTTCCGGCAGAAGCCGTCCGAGGTGACCGTGACCGAGCGGGCCGACGGCACGGTCCTCGTCAGCGGGCGCGAGCAGGACGGCACCGACCTCGGCCACCGCAGCCAGGCGTTCAGCACCGACGGCGGCGAGAGCTTCGCCGCGCCGTTCCGCGCCCTGCCCGACCTCTACACGCCCCAGGTCCAGGGCTCCACGCTGCGCCTGGGCGACCGGCTGCTGCTCGCCTGCCCGGGTGACCCCGACCGCCGCCGCACGATGATGATCCGCTCCTCGTACGACGGCGGGCGCACCTGGGACAGCGTCGACCGCGGCACGGTGGTCACCACCGACTGGTCCGGCTACTCGGACCTGGTGGGCATCGGCGGCGACACGATCGGCCTGCTGTACGAGGGCGGCGCGGTGGACGCGCGCGACGAGATCCGCTTCGCGCGGTTCACCGAGGACCGGCTCGCGCCCCGCCGCGGCCCGGACCCGACCACCGCCGACCTCGCCCCCGGCGCGCCCCGCGCCGCGGTCCTCGGCGGGGCGAAGCGGACGGACGGCGTGCACGGCGGCGCCCTCGCCTTCGACGGCGCCGACGACGCCGTACGCCTGCCGTACCGCGCCGGGCTGCGGCTCGGGGCCGCGGACTTCACGGCGTCGCTGTGGTTCCGCTACACGGCGACGACGGGCGAGCAGCCGTTGCTGTGGATGGGCGGGGTCGGCACCACCCAGCCGCAGGTGTGGCTGCGCGGCGAGCCCGCGGACGACCGGCTGCAGGGCCTGATCACCGTCCGGGACGGCGCGGGCGCCCCGCGGTCCGCGTCCGTGCGCACGGACGGCGCGTACAACGACGGGCGGTGGCACCACCTGGCGCTGCGCCGGGGCGCGGGACGGCTGGCGCTGTTCGTCGACGGGACCGCGGCCGGCACGGCGGCCGACGTACCGGGGTCAGTGAGCCGGAACTCGCCGTTCGGGGTGCACGTCGGCCAGAAGCTCGACAGCCGCGCCCACTTCACCGGCGCCATCGACGACGTCCGGGTGCACGACCGGGCGCTGGGCGACGACGAACTGGCCGCGGAGCGGGCCCCGGCCGGGCCGGTGACACCGGACACCGTCCTGTGGCTGCCCATGGACCGGGTGCGCGCGAGCCACTAACGTCCCGGGCGTGCCCGACGACGCACGAGCACGACAGCGCGCGGGGACCGGGGCCGGTCTGCTCCTGGCCCTGGTCCTCGGGGCGGTGCTGCTCGTCGCCGTCCCCGGCGACGACAGCGGGAAGGATGCCTGCCGCGCCCGTACGGTCGCGTCGTGGACCACGCAGGCGGACGTCACGGACGAGTTCGCACGGTACGGGGACGACGCCTCGCGGGCCGACGACTGGACCGGCGGCGACGGTACGCACTCGGTGCGGCTGCCGGACGGACGGGTGCTCTGGCTGTTCTCGGACACCTACCTCGGCCAGGTGCACCGTCCGCCCAACCCGGCGGGCGAGTCCTACGCCTGGCGGGACACGACGGCCCCGCTGGTGCGCAACTCGGCCGTGGTCATGGAGGACGGGCGTCTGCGGCGCACCCTGCCCGCGCCGCTGTTCGCGGACCCGGCGCCCGGGCAGTGGCGCTGGCCGGTGGCGGCCCGGGTCGAGCCCCGTTCCCCCGGCTCGTCCGAGCAGGTGGTGCGGGTCGTGCTGTGGACGCGTACGACCGGCGCGTACCCCTGGATCTACGGAATTCCCACCGCCACCGAGGTCGCCACGCTGTCGCTGCCCGGGCTGCGGCCGGAGGGCATCACGCGGATCCTCGACCAGCAGGGGGTCCAGGACCCGTCGCGACGGGTCCTCTTCGGTACGACCGCGCTGACTCACGACGACGACTGGACGTACGTCTTCGGGGGTGACGACGCGCGGGCCGCCGCCCGGCCGGCGTCGAACGCGTACGTCGCGCGCGTGCCTCGGGGGCGGCTCGCCGACCCGGCCGCGTGGCGGTACTGGGACGGCGAGCGGTGGAGCATCCCCTCGCACATGCGGCCCGTGCTGGGGGACGGCGGGCGGGGCGGGCGTACCGGGGTGGGCAGCGCGTTCACCGTGGTCCGGGACGGCGGGACGTACGTCCTGTTCACGATGGCGGCCGGGGCCGAGGGGCTGACGACCGTCACCTCGTACTGGGCCTGCTCCCCCACCGGGCCCTGGCACGGGCCGGGCGAGGACTTCAGCCCGCCGCTGCCGGAGCGGCGGGCGGGTGTGGCGGCGTACAACCCGCAGCTCCATCCCGCGATCGGCACGGACGCGACGGGCGGGGACGGGCTGGTGCTGAGCTACGACGTGAACTGGCTGGACGCGGACGGCGGGGTGACGGCGCAGGCGAACCTCAGTCGGAACGTGTCCCTGTACCGACCGAGATTCGTGAGGCTGCGGCTGGGTCCGGGGTGAGGGACGGTTCCGCCGCCTCGGGGTCGCGGGCGCGGCGCTTGGCGATGACCGCGCAGACCATCAGCTGCATCTGGTGGAACAGCATCAGCGGCAGCACGGCCAGCGAGGCCTGGGCGCCGAAGAGCACGCTGGCCATGGGCAGGCCGGACGCCAGGGACTTCTTCGAGCCGGCGAACTGGATGGCGATGCGGTCCTCCCGGCCGAACCGCAGGGCCTTCGAGCCGTACCAGGTCAGCGCGAGCATGATCGCGAGCAGGACGGCTTCGACGGCCAGCAGACCGCCCAGGCGCAGCGGGCTGACCTGGTGCCAGATGCCCTCCACCATGCCCTCGCTGAAGGCCGTGTAGACGACCAGCAGGATCGAGCCGCGGTCGACGAGACCGAGGACCCTCTTGTGGCGTGCGACGAAGCCGCCGATCCAGCGGCGCAGCAGCTGTCCGGCCAGGAACGGCACGAGGAGCTGGAGCACGATCTTGACGAGGGAGTCCGCGGAGAAACCGCCCCCGCTGCCGCCGAGCAGCGCCGCGGCGAGCAGCGGGGTGAGCACGATGCCCACCAGGGAGGAGAAGGAGCCGGCGCAGATCGCAGCGGGCACGTTGCCGCGGGCCATGGAGGTGAAGGCGATCGAGGACTGGACCGTCGAGGGCACGAGGGTGAGGAAGAGCAGCCCGGTGTGGAGCGAGTGGTCCAGGAACACCGGTTCGAGCCCGCGGGTCGCCAGGCCCAGCAGCGGGAACACCACGAACGTGCAGGCCAGGACCGTGAGGTGCAGGCGCCAGTGCCGCACGCCGTCCATCGCCTCGCGGGTGGACAGCCGTGCCCCGTAGAGGAGGAAGAGGAAGGCGATCGCGGCGGTGGAGGCGCCGGACGCGACCTCGGCGCCGGTTCCCCGGGCGGGCAGGAGGGCGGCGAGGCCCACCGTCCCGAGCAGCAGCAGGATGTACGGGTCGATCGGCATCCAGGACGGCCACTTGAGGCGTTTCACGGTGCTCCGTTGCTGAGTCTCGGTTCGCTCAGTCTTCGTCGCGGACATCTTTGTCACTGACTCGGTCTGCAGCTGGGTCGTTCGACGGGGGGTGCGGTGATGCGTGCGATGGCGCGTGCCCTCTCCATCGTCCTCCTCGAGGCCTTGATCGGGAATCCGTCATACCGCTCTGACTGTCATCACGAGACGTGATGACGCGGTAGCCTCGGGCCCGTGTACGACCCTTCGCAGCTGCGTACCTTCCTGGCCGTCGCCCAAACGCTGAGCTTCACGCAGGCGGCCCGGCGGCTCGGGCTGCGCCAGTCCACGGTCAGCCAGCACGTGCGCCGTCTGGAGGCCGGCGCGGGCCGGCAGCTGTTCACCCGCGACACCCACTCCGTGGAGCTGACGGAGGACGGCGAGGCGATGCTCGGGTTCGCGCGCCGGATCCTGGAGGCGCACGAGCAGGCCGCGGCGTTCTTCCGCGGGACGCGGCTGCGCGGCCGGCTGCGGTTCGGTGCCTCGGAGGACTTCGTCCTGACCCGCCTCACCGAGGTCCTGGAGGGTTTCCGCCACGACCATCCGGAGGTCGACCTGGAGCTGACGGTCGAGCTCTCGGGCACCCTGCACGAACAGCTGACCGACGGAAAGCTGGACCTGGTGCTGGCCAAGCGCCGCCCGGAGGACCCGCGCGGCGAGCTGGTCCGGTACGACCGCATGGTCTGGATCGGGGCGGAGCGGCTGCGCCTGGACCCCGACCGGCCGGTCCCGCTGATCGTCTACCCGCCGCCCGGCATCTCGCGGGCCCTCGCCCTGGAGGCGCTGGAGCGCCAGGGCCGGCCGTGGCGCATCGCGTGCACGAGCGGCAGCCTGAACGGTCTGATCGCGGCGGCCCGTGCCGGGCTCGGGGTGATGGCCCACGCGCGGGACCTGATCCCGCCGGGGCTCGTGCGGGTGCCCGACCGGGCGGGCCTGCCGGAGCTGGGCGAGGTGGAGTTCGTGCTGGTCCACGGCAGACGCCACACGGCGGCGCGGGGCGCGGCGGACGCGCTGGCGGCCTCGATCCTGTCGTCCGGCGACCGGCTGCACCGCACCCGCTGAGGGGCCGGCGGGGCGGCGTAAGCGGGTCGTACAGATTCCGTGGAGATTACGGCACCGAAACTTACGGATGAGTAAGGATTCTGTCCCGGCCTTCCCCCTTGTGGCCGGATTTACAGGGTTGACCAGCGCGGACGCCCGACTCGCGGACGGTTCGCCGCCCCTCCCGCGGCGGCTCCGCGTGGGGTAGCTTTCACGGCGCTGCGGAGCACACGAGGAGCGGGATTGAGCGAGTTCACCAACCCTCCCCTGGCGTCGGCACCGCCGGTGGGCGGTCTGGCCGATGCCGTGTTCGAGTATGCCCAGGAGGACCCGCTGCGCGTCGCGCTGGGGCGCAAGGACGAGTCCGGCACCTGGCGGGACGTGACGTCCGCCGAGTTCCGTGACGAGGTCCTGGCACTGGCGAAGGGGCTGCTCGCCCACGGCATCCGGTTCGGCGACCGCGTCGCGATCATGTCCCGTACGCGCTACGAGTGGACCCTCTTCGACTACGCGCTGTGGTCCATCGGCGCGCAGGTCGTGCCGATCTACTCGACCTCCTCGGCCGAGCAGGTCTTCTGGATGCTGCACGACGCGCAGGTGTCGGCCGCGATGGTGGAGCACGAGGACCACGCGATGACCGTCGCCACCGTCATCGACCGGCTGCCGGCGATGCACAAGCTGTGGCAGCTCGACGCGGGCGCCGTGCAGGAGTTGTACGAGGCCGGCGGGCACATCGACGACGAGGTGGTGCACCGGCACCGGCGCGCGGTCACCCCGGAGTCGACGGCGACGATCATCTACACGTCCGGCACCACCGGCCGTCCCAAGGGGTGCGTCCTGTCGCACGCCAACTTCATGTTCGAGACGGACACGGCGATCGGGCGCTGGGAGCCGCTCTTCCACTCCAGGCGCGGTGACGAGGCGGCCACCCTGCTGTTCCTGCCGCTCGCGCATGTCTTCGGCCGGATGGTGCAGGTCGCCGCGGTCCGCGGGAAGGTCAAGTTCGGCCATCAGCCGCAGCTCAGCGCGGCGGCCCTGCTGCCCGACCTGGCCGCGTTCCGGCCGACGTTCTTCCTGGCCGTGCCGTACATCTTCGAGAAGGTCTTCAACGCGGCCCGCCGCAAGGCCGAGAAGGAGGGCAAGGAGGCCCCGTTCGAGAAGGCCGTCGAGGTCGCGGTGCGCTACGCGGACGCGGTGGAGGCGAAGGCGTGGGACACCGGACCCGGCCCGTCGGCCGCGCTGCGCATGCAGCACCAGCTCTTCGACAAACTCGTCTACTCCAAGATCCGGGCCGCGATGGGCGGGCGCGTGCGGCACGCCATGTCCGGCGGCTCCGCGATGGACCGGCGACTCGGCCTGTTCTTCGCGGGCGCCGGTGTGCAGATCTACGAGGGGTACGGGCTCACCGAGTCCACGGCCGCCGCGACCGCCAACCCGCCCGAGCGCACCCGGTACGGGACCGTCGGTCAGCCCATCCCGGGCACGACCGTGCACATCGCGGACGACGGCGAGGTGTGGCTGCGCGGCGACAACGTCTTCCAGGGCTATCTCAACGACACCAAGGCCACCGACGCGGCCCTGCAGGACGGCTGGCTCGCCACCGGCGACCTGGGGTCGCTCGACGAGGACGGCTACCTCACCATCACCGGGCGCAAGAAGGAGATCCTGGTGACCTCCGGCGGAAAGAGCGTCTCGCCGGGGGTCCTGGAGGAGCGGGTGCGCGACCATCCGCTGGTCGCGCAGTGCATCGTCGTCGGCAACGACCGGCCGTACATCGCGGCGCTCGTCACGCTCGACGGGGAGGCCGTCGAGCACTGGCTGCAGATGCGGGGCAAGTCCCGCCTCACCCCCTCGGAGCTGGTGCGCGACCCCGACCTGGAGACCGAGGTGCGACGGGCCGTGGTGGCCGCGAACACCCTGGTCTCGCAGGCCGAGTCGATCCGCACGTTCCGGATACTGGCCCACCAGTTCACCGAGGAACACGGCCTGCTGACGCCTTCCCTGAAGCTCAAGCGCAAGGCGATCGAGAACGCGTACGCGACGGAGGTCGAGGCGCTGTACCGCGCGTGACGCGTTCCCGCACGTCATGCGGCCCCGCACGTCATGCGCTCCCGCGCCCGACGGACGAGGTCGGTGGTTCGGACGGGCCCGGCGGGGGTACTCCTCGGCGCGCCCCCCCTTCGCGCAGCGAACCCACGGAACAGGAATGCACGACGCCTCGTGATCGTTGAGGATGGGGTCATCCGACACACACCGACGACCTAAGGATCAACCGCTCGTGAGCAAGGTCCCCCCGATCATCCTGAACAACGGCGTCGAGATGCCCCAGCTGGGCTTCGGTGTCTGGCAGGTGCCGGACGACGAGGCGGAGCGAGCCGTCGCCACCGCGCTGGAGGCCGGGTACCGCAGCATCGACACCGCCGCGATCTACGGCAACGAAGCGGGCACCGGCAAGGGCCTCGCCTCCTCCGGCGTCGCCCGCGAGGACCTCTTCGTCACCACCAAGCTCTGGAACGCGGAGCAGGGCTACGACTCCACGCTGCGCGCCTTCGACGAGTCCCTGGACAAGCTGGGCCTCGACTACGTCGACCTGTACCTCATCCACTGGCCGGTACCGGCCAAGGACAAGTACATCGACACGTACAAGGCCTTCGAGAAGATCTACGCGGACGGCCGCGCCAAGTCCATCGGTGTCTCCAACTTCCACCCGGAGTACCTGGACAGGCTGATCGACGCGACCTCCGTCGTCCCGGCCGTCAACCAGATCGAGCTGCACCCGCACCTCCAGCAGGCCGCGGTCCGCGCCTACCACGCGGAGAAGGGCATCGCCACCGAGGCCTGGTCCCCGCTGGGCCAGGGCAAGGGCCTCCTGGAGGTCCCGGCGCTCGTGGCCATCGCCCGGAAGCACGGCCGCACGCCGGCCCAGATCGTGCTGCGCTGGCACCTCCAGCTGGGCAACGTGGTGATCCCCAAGTCCGTGACCCCGTCCCGGATCAAGGAGAACATCGACGTCTTCGGCTTCACGCTCGACGACGAGGACATCGCCGCGATCAGCGCCCTGAACGAGGACCGCCGGCTGGGCTCCGACCCGGCGACGGTCAACGACTGACCGGCCGACCGCGCACCGTACGGCCTGACGGAGCCGCCGCCCGATCGACACGGACGGCGGCTCCGTCGCGTTCGCCCGATCCGGCGTACCGGTGCATCGCGGGTGAATCCGGCGGGAAACGTACCGCGACGAATCCACCGGAGGAGCCTCACATGCGCATGCGGACCCCGGCCCTCGCCGCGGTCGGCGGCGGCGCCGCCCTGCTCGCCGCCGCGGCCCTGCCGATCGAGCCGACCGGGTGCTCACAGGTCTCCAGGGGCCGGTACCGCACCGACGCCGGAAAGCGGGCCACCGTCGCCGTGTGCGGCAGGAAGGGCGCGGTCTTGCGGAAGGCCGACCTGGACATCGACTGCGACGGCCAGGTCACCGCCCGGTGCAACCGCCGCACCGATCCGTGGTTCCAGGACCGGACCGCCTTCCCGCAGTCCGACGGCAGGGCGCTGAACTCGCAGAAGCCGCCCTGCATCGTCGCGCCCCCTCCCGGCCGCGTGTGGAACTACGCGGACTCCGGCGTCCGGGGCGGCAGCGTGGCCGCGGTGATCCACCAGGACAGGCTGCGGTACGCGGTGGTCGGGGACACCGGCCCCGCGCACCTCATCGGGGCGGTTCCTGCGCGGCGGCTGAACCCGCTGCGGCGGCCGGTCAGACCGGCTGGCCGGTCGGCCGTACGACCACGGTGTTGATGTCGACCCCGTCCGGCTGCCGGATCGCCCAGACCACCGACTGCGCGATCTGGTCCGCGGTGAGCAGACGGCCGGGCGGCAGGCTGCCGTAGCTGTCCCAGAACGGGGTCTGCGTCCGGCCGGGGGAGATGAGCGTCACGCCCACGCCGTACTCGGTGACCTGGCGGCGGGTGTTCTCGGCGAGCCCGGTGACGGCCCACTTGGTCGCCCCGTAGATGTTGCCGGGGCCGTGGATGTGCCCGGCCACGCTGCCGACGAGCACGATCCGCCCCCGGGTCTCCTTCAGCTGTCCGATCGACGCGCGGACGAGCAGCGCGGGCCCGAGCACGTTGGTCAGCACCATGTCGCGCCAGCCGGCCGGATCGCCCTCGGCGACGGTGTCGTGCGTGGCGTATCCGGCGTTGGCGACCACGGTGTCGAGCCGCCCGAACCTCTCCACCGTCGCCTCGACCGCGGCCCGGACGTGGTCGTAGTCGGCCGCGTCACCCGGAAAGGTCAACAGCCCTTCCGGCTTGCCCAGTTGTTCGGCGAATCCCCGCAGTCGTTCCTCCCCGCGGCCGGTCACCGTGACCCGGTGCCCGGCGTCGAGCAGCTGCCGGGCCACCGCCGCTCCGATGCCGCTGCCGCCGCCGGTGACGAGTGCGACCGGTGAGTCGGTCATGTGGTCCCCCTGTTGACAGTCGTGTGCCCCCACGGACGGACCGTGGGCGACGAAGTGCCCGGAGTCCATCACTTGGAGCACACTCGATGTCAACAGGTGCTGTACGGCGCGCAGTTCAGGGCTTCACCCCGACATGCACCGTCAGCGCGGTCAGTACGAACACGTCCGGCCGGTGGTGCACGCTCACCTTGTCGTCCGGGTCGAGGAGCCGGTCGAGGGTGGCGAGGTCGTCGGCGTCGAGCCCCTCCGCGAGGCCGTCCCGGCGGTGCCGCAGCGAGGTGGCGACGAACGCGCGGGCCTCGTCGGAGACGGGGGCGGGCAGGTCGAGCAGGAAGGTGCGGGTGCCGGTGTGGCGCAGTCCGACCGCGGTCAGCAGGGCCGGCCAGTCCTCGACGTCCTCGGCGACGGCGCCGGGCAGCCCGGCCCGCATCCGGGCGAACCACTCCTCCTGGACCGCGTCCAGCCGGGCCTGCAGACCCGGACGGCCGACGCCGACGACCCGCGGGAGGTACCGCGAGGGCAGGCCGCCCTCCAGCAGGGCGAGGGTCCCGCCCGGCGCGAGCCGGTCGGCGAAACCGGCGAGGGCACCGCGCTGGTCACCGACGTGGTGCAGGGAGCGGCTGGCCCACAGGAGGTCGGCCGGGTACTCCAGGTCGCCGAGCCCGTCACCCAGCTCGGCCTCCAGTGTGCTGAAGCGGTCGCCGAGCCCGAGGCGGCCGGCCCGGGCACCGGCCGCCTCCAGGAGGGGCCCGGCCCCGTCCACGGCGACGACCCGGGCCGTCGGGAACGTATCGGCGAGCAGGCAGGAGATGACGCCGGGACCGCTGCCCGCGTCCACGATCAGTTCCGGATCGGTCCGCAGTTCCTTCAGCCACCCCGCCGCCTGCGCGTAGAGCGGGGTGAACAACTCGGCCTCCTGCTCCAGCAGGGGAAGCATCTCGGCGAAGTCGATGTGGGTGTGACCACCGTGATCGTGATCGTGATCGTGATCGTGCGCCATGGCTGTGAGCCTCTCGTTCGGGTGCGTCCAGCCTGCATCGCACCTCCCGGAAACAGCCACTCGCCTTGCGGAAACGGCAACAGTTCCCCGCGCCCCTTGCCGGGGACGCGGGGAACGGCGCATTCATTCGTCTTTCAGGTGACCGTGCGAGGAGCGAAGGTCACAGAGCCGGATACGCGTTCTTCATGAGCTCCTGGAACTGCGCGGAGAACCAGTGCCCGGACAGCGGCGCGTTCGCCAGCGCACCGGACATGTTGTTGTTGTTCCGCGGGTTGCCGGTGTACGTCGGGTCGCACATCCGGTCGAAGCCCTTGCCCTCGTCGTTGGCGATGGCGGTGCTCGACCCGTCCGACTCACCCGGCGGCTTCATCCACACGTAGGCGTCGATCCCGGCCGCCGGCGCCGCCTGCGGCCGCTCGCCGAGGCCCGCGCCCGACTGGTTGCACCAGTTGCCGAGGTGGATGCGCCGGTCGTAGCGCCCGCCGTCGACGTACGTGTCCACGCTGGTCGTCGGCCCGGCGGCGGTGGGCCGCGCCGTGCCGCCCCACCCGTTGCGGGAGGTGTCGATCAGCATGCCGATCCCGGAGGGGAAGCCGATGGAGACCAGCTGGTTGCGCATGGCCTGCGCGTACGACTGCTCGTCGACGTACCGGTTCCAGTCGATCCACTTCGACGTACGGACCGAGGCCCCGTTCACCGAGTCGTTGACCGTGAAGTACGCCTCCTTCGTGGCGCTGTAGTTGGCGGTGTTCACGATGAAGCCGTGCACGTCCGCGACGGTCGCGCCCTCGGCGGAGGCGGCCTCCTTGAAGAGCGCGGCGGACGGCGCGAAGTTGTCGTCCCAGCCGAGCCAGCCGTGGTGTCCGGCGTCCACGTAGTTGTAGACGTTGGGCACGTCGCCGAGCTTGTTCAGCGCGTAGCCGACGCCCTTGACGTAGTTGCCGTTCGCCTTCATCGTGTCGCAGTTGGGCGTGGCGGTGGCCCGCGGCGAGACGTTGGTGACGAGGTTCGGCAGCGAGTCGATCTCGACGGTGGTGACGATGCGCAGACCCGCGTACTTGGTGTCCTTGAGGATCGCCGCGATCGGGTCGATGTACTGGGTCTTGTACTTGTCGATCTCCGTCGGGCCGAGCTCGCCGTTGGACGCCAGTGCGGCGCAGTCACGGCCGGGCAGATTGTAGATCACCAGCTGGACGACCAGCTGGTCCGAGCCCTTCTGGGCCAGCGCCGCGTCCAGGTGGGCGCGCAGACCCATGCCGCCGTTCACGCCGTTGATCGCGGCGATCCGGTCGAGCCACACGCCGGTGGGCTGGTTGGCGATCCGGCTGCCGCCGGTCTCGGCCGCGGCCTTCGCCTTCCACTCCGGGTTCACGTACACCTTGGCGCCGGCGTACGGGTTGTCCACCCTGCTGCCCGTTCCAGGGTCGGTGGGATCGGTGGGGTCGGTGGGGTCGGTGCCTCCGTCGACGTTGCAGGTCACTCCGTCGAGGGTGAAGGCGGTGGGCAGCGCGTTGGTGCCGCTGTAGGTGCCGTTGAAGCCGAAACTGACCGAGGCGCCGGTCCCCAGCGTGCCGTTGTAGCCCTCGTTGGCGGCGGTGACCGCGGCCCCGCTCTGGCTGAACTTCGCGTTCCAGCCACTGGCGACCTTCTGGTTCCCGGCGTACGACCACTTCACGGCCCAGCTCGACTTGGCCGCGCTGTTGTTGGTGACCGTCACCGAGGTGGTGAAGCCGGTGTCCCACTGGTTCTGCACCTTGTACTCCACGGTGCAGGGGACGGCGGCGACCGCGCCGGCGTCCGGGGGGATCGCCGCGACGGCGGCGCCCGCGGTCCCGGCGACCAGCGCCAGGGCAGCGAGGAATGCGGTTCTGGTACGGCTCATGTGCACGATGTCCTATCCGTCGAGGGCGCGCAGAGCACACGCGGCCCGATGCCGAACGACGTGGGTGTGCCGTCGTGAGGAGGTTCAGGACCGGCCGGGAGGTGGTGCTGTCCCAGGTGTTCCGGAGCCGGTCCGGGCGAAGAGAGGCGCACGTCGAAGCACGTCATGACGCGGCCGGTGAAGGAGTACGGCGGCGCCGGCCACGGAAAGAGGTGAACGCGGGGGGTGTCGCATGAGCGGACTCCTTGCAGTTCGGTCGCGCCGTGACGGACGCGTCGACTGGTGGAACCGCTCCCACTGGTGCGGACGAAGGTAGCGCCAAGTGGTGAGGAGCGACAGAGGGGCCGCACTGTTGATCTATCGAATCATTTCGACTCTTCAAGCACCTTGACCCCCCGCACCCCTCTCCCCAGTATGGGAGCGCTCCCACTGGTTCAAGGCTTGTTGCCCCTCCCCCGTCTCCGAGCCGCAAGGAGAGGAACCAGAACATGGCACCCAGACACAACCGCCGTGCGCGGCGGATGTGGACCGCCGTGGTGGCGGCCCTCGCGCTTCCGCTGGCCATGCTGACGACCGGTACAACTCCTGCACAGGCGGCGGCTGTTCAGTGCAGCGTCGACTACAGGACGAACGACTGGGGTTCCGGTTTCACCGCCGAGCTCACTCTCACCAACCGCGGCGCGGAGGCGATCAGCGGCTGGACCCTGACCTATGCCTATGCGGGCAACCAGCAGCTCAGCAGCGGCTGGAGCGGCACCTGGTCGCAGTCGGGCAAGACGGTCACGGCACGGAACGCGTCCTGGAACGGGACGATCGCGGCCGGCGCCGCTGTGACGACCGGCGCCCAGTTCACGTACAGCGGCACCAACGCCGCACCCGCCTCGTTCGCGATCAACGGCACGACCTGCGCCGGCGCCCACCAGCCGCCGATCACGGTGCTGACCAGCCCCGCCGCGGGCGCCGTCTACTCGCAGGGCACCGCGGTCCCGCTGGCCGCGACCGCCGCGGCGGCGGACGGCGCGACGGTGAGCAAGGTCGAGTTCTACGACGACACGACCCTGCTGGGCACCGACACCAGCTCGCCCTACTCGCTCTCGGCCACCGGCTTGACCGTGGGCAGTCATTCGCTGCTCGCGAAGGCGTACGACAGCCTGGGCGCGTCGGCGGAGTCCACCCCGGTCGGCATCACGGTCGCCTCGGGTCCCGCCGTGGTGGTGTCGCCGACGCAACTCGGCGTCCAGCAGGGCAAGGCGGGCACGTACGACGTGAAGCTCTCCACCCAGCCGTCGGCGAACGTGACCGTGGCGACCGCTCGCGCGAGCGGCAACACGGGGCTGTCCGTCACCGGCGGGGCATCGCTCACCTTCACCTCCTCGAACTGGAACACGGCGCAGAAGGTGACCGTCACGGCCGCCGCCTCCGGCACCGGTTCGGCCGTCTTCGAGTCGACGGCCACCGGGCACGCCAAGGCCGCGGTCACCGTCACGCAGCTGGCCGCGTCGAAGGAGTACGACGCCCGCTTCCTGGATCTCTACGGGAAGATCACCAATCCGGCGAACGGCTACTTCTCGCCGGAGGGCATCCCGTACCACTCGGTGGAGACACTGATCGTCGAGGCGCCCGACCACGGCCATGAGACGACCTCGGAGGCGTACAGCTACCTGCTGTGGCTGCAGGCCATGTACGGCAAGGTGACGGGCGACTGGACGAAGTTCAACGGCGCCTGGGACATCATGGAGAAGTTCATGATCCCCACCCACGCCGACCAGCCGACCAACTCCTTCTACAACGCCTCGAAGCCGGCCACGTACGCGCCCGAGCTGGACACTCCGAACGAGTATCCGTCGCAGCTCGACTCGGGTGTCTCCGTCGGCCCGGACCCGATCGCCGCCGAGCTGAAGAGCGCGTACGGCACGGACGACGTGTACGGCATGCACTGGCTGCAGGACGTGGACAACGTCTACGGCTACGGCAACGCGCCGGGCAAGTGCGAGGCGGGTCCGGCCGACACCGGGCCGTCCTACATCAACACCTTCCAGCGCGGTGTGCAGGAGTCGGTGTGGGAGACGGTGCCGCAGCCGACCTGCGACGCCTTCAAGTACGGCGGCACCAACGGCTACCTGGACCTGTTCACCAAGGACGCCTCGTACGCCAAGCAGTGGAAGTTCACCAACGCCCCCGACGCCGACGCGCGTGCCGTGCAGGCCGCGTACTGGGCGGACGTCTGGGCCGAGGCGCAGGGCAAGGGTTCCGAGGTGTCGGCGACCGTCGGCAAGGCCGCCAAGATGGGCGACTACCTCCGCTACTCGATGTACGACAAGTACTTCAAGAAGATCGGCAACTGCGTGGGGCCGACGACCTGCCCGGCGGGCACCGGCAAGGACTCCTCGCACTACCTGCTGAACTGGTACTACGCGTGGGGCGGCGCCACCGACGCCTCGGCCGGCTGGGCCTGGCGCATCGGCTCCAGCCACACGCACGGCGGCTACCAGAACCCCCTGGCCGCCTACGCGCTCAGTTCGTACGCCGACCTGAAGCCCAAGTCGGCGACAGGACAGGCGGACTGGGCCAAGTCCCTGGACCGGCAGCTGGAGTTCTACCGCTGGCTGCAGTCCAGTGAGGGGGCCATCGCGGGCGGCGCGACCAACAGCTGGCAGGGCCGTTACGCGACGCCGCCGTCCGGGACGCCGACCTTCTACGGCATGTTCTACGACGAGAAGCCCGTCTACCACGACCCGCCGTCCAACCAGTGGTTCGGCTTCCAGGCGTGGTCGATGGAGCGGGTCGCCGAGTACTACCAGCAGACGGGTGACGCGGACGCCAAGCTCGTCCTCGACAAGTGGGTCGACTGGGCGCTGTCGAAGACCACGGTCAACCCGGACGGCTCCTTCCGGATCCCCAACACGCTCCAGTGGTCGGGCAAGCCCGACACCTGGAACGCGTCGACTCCCGGTGCCAACACGGGACTTCACGTCACCGTGGCCGACTACACGAACGACGTCGGGGTGGCGGCCGCGTACGCCAAGACCCTGACGTACTACGCCGACCGGTCCGGGGACACCGAGGCGGGGACCACGGCGAAGGCGCTGCTGGACGGCATGTGGACGAACGACCAGGACGCGCTGGGCGTCGCCGTCCCGGAGACCCGCTCCGACTACAACCGCTTCGACGACGCCGTGTACGTCCCGAGCGGCTGGTCCGGCACGATGCCGAACGGGGACGCCGTCAACGCGTCGTCGACGTTCGACTCGATCCGGTCGTTCTACGAGGACGACCCCGCCTGGTCGAAGATCGAGTCGTACCTGGCGGGCGGGGCCGCGCCCTCCTTCACGTACCACCGGTTCTGGGCCCAGGCGGACATCGCGCTCGCCATGGGCGCGTACGCGGAGCTTCTCGAATAGCCCCCGCATGTCGCTCCGCGGGAAGGTCGGTACGTCGGCTGCGGCTTGGTCGTGGCTGGTCGCGCAGTTCCTCGCGCCCCTAACAGAGACGGGGCTCGGGCAGTGACAGCACGTGCCGTGGGCGGTCCCCACCCGCACTGGGGGCCGCCCGGCCTTTCGCGTCTCCCCCCACTACCTCCCCCCCCACGCAAGGAGAGGGTCACCGTGCGAAGAACCCCCGTCCTGACCGCCGTGCTCGGGCTCGCCGCCGGGCTGCTGGCCGGTACGCCGCCCGCACTGGCCGCGCAGGCCGCACAGCCCGCCGTCGGGAAGGCGGCTCCGGCGGCGGCCGTCGCCGCCGACACGTACACCTGGAAGAACGCCCGCATCGACGGGGGCGGCTTCGTGCCCGGCATCGTGTTCAACCGGTCCGAGAAGAACCTCGCCTACGCCCGCACCGACATCGGCGGTGCCTACCGCTGGCAGCAGGCGTCGAAGAGCTGGACGCCGCTGCTCGACTCGGTCGGCTGGGACCGCTGGGGGCACACCGGGGTGGTGAGCCTCGCCTCCGACCCGGTGGCGCCCAGCAAGGTGTACGCCGCCGTCGGCACGTACACGAACAGCTGGGACCCCGGCAACGGGGCCGTGCTGAGGTCCGCCGACCGGGGCGCGACCTGGCAGAAGGCCGACCTGCCGTTCAAGCTGGGCGGCAACATGCCGGGGCGCGGCATGGGTGAGCGGCTCGCGGTCGACCCGCACAGGAACAGCGTCCTGTACCTGGGCGCGCCGAGCGGCAAGGGGCTGTGGCGGTCCACGGACTCGGGGGCCTCCTGGTCGCAGGTGACGAGCTTCCCCAACGCCGGGAACTACGTGCAGGATCCGACCGACACGAGCGGGTACACCTCCGACAACCAGGGCATCGCCTGGGTCACCTTCGACGAGTCGACCGCCACCGGCACGGACGCCACCCGCGTCGTCTATGTCGGGGTCGCCGACAAGGACAACGCGGTCTACCGCTCGACCGACGCGGGCGTGACCTGGTCGCGGCTGGCCGGGCAGCCCACCGGACACCTGGCCCACAAGGGCGTCCTGGACGCGCGGAACGGCTACCTGTACCTCGCGTACAGCGACAAGGGAGGACCGTACGACGGCGGCAAGGGCCGGCTGTGGCGGTACGCGACGGCGACCGGCGCCTGGACGGACATCAGCCCGGTCGCGGAGGCCGACACCTACTACGGCTTCAGCGGGCTGACGGTCGACCGGCAGAAGCCGGGGACGGTGATGGCGACGGCGTACAGCTCCTGGTGGCCGGACACGCAGATCTTCCGCTCGACCGACAGCGGCGGCACCTGGACGAAGGCCTGGGACTACACGTCGTACCCCGACCGCTCGAACCGCTACACCATGGACGTGTCGTCCTCGCCCTGGCTGACGTGGGGCGCGAATCCGTCGCCGCCGGAGCAGACGCCCAAACTGGGCTGGATGACCGAGGCGTTGGAGATCGATCCGTTCGACTCGGCCCGGATGATGTACGGGACGGGTGCGACGGTCTACGGGACGGAGAACCTCGGCCAGTGGGACAGCGGCGGCCAGTTCACCATCAAGCCGATGGTGCAGGGGCTGGAGGAGACGGCGGTCAACGACCTGGCCGCTCCCCCGTCCGGCGGCGCCCAACTCCTGAGCGCCCTCGGTGACATCGGCGGCTTCCGGCACACGGACCTCACCAAGGTCCCCTCGATGATGTTCACCTCGCCGAACTTCACCACCACGACGAGCCTCGACTTCGCGGAGTCGAACCCGGGCGTCGTGGTGCGGGCCGGCAATCTGGACTCGGGGCCGCACGTGGCGTTCTCGACGGACAACGGCGCCAACTGGTTCGCGGGCACCGACCCTTCGGGCGTGAGCGGCGGCGGCACGGTCGCCTCGGCCTCCGACGGAAGCCGGTTCGTGTGGAGTCCGGAGGGCGCGGGTGTGCACTACGCGACCGGGTTCGGCACGTCCTGGTCGGCGTCGAGCGGCATCCCGGCCGGCGCGGTCGTGGAGTCGGACCGGGTCGACCCGAAGACCTTCTACGGCTTCAAGTCGGGCAAGTTCTACGTGAGTTCGGACGGCGGGGCGACCTTCACCGCCTCCTCCGCGACCGGACTGCCGAGCGGCGACAGCGTCCGCTTCAAGGCGCTGCCCGGCACGAAGGGTGACGTCTGGCTCGCGGGCGGGGCGAGCGACGGCGCGTACGGGCTGTGGCACTCCGCGGACTCCGGCGCGACCTTCACCAAGCTGCCGGGCGTCGAGCAGGCCGACACGATCGGCTTCGGCAAGGCGGCGGCCGGCGCCTCGTACCAGACGCTCTACACGAGCGCGAAGATCGGCGGCGTACGCGGGATCTTCCGCTCCACGGACAAGGGCGCGACCTGGACCCGTATCAACGACGACGCCCACCAGTGGGGCTGGACGGGTGCGGCCATCACCGGCGACCCGCGCGTCTACGGGCGCGTGTACGTGTCGACGAACGGGCGCGGGGTCGTCTACGGCGACTCGTCCGGCACCGGCGGCGGGGACGGCGGCGGCGGTACGGACCCGACGCCGACCGGTGCCTGCGCGGTCACGTACAAGATCACGAACCAGTGGTCGGGCGGCTTCCAGGCGGACGTCCGGCTGACCAACACCGGCTCGGCCGCCTGGACGGGCTGGGCGCTCACCTGGTCCTTCGCCGACGGCCAGAGCGTCACCCAGGCGTGGAACGCCGAGCCCACGCAGTCCGGAGCGGCGGTCACGGCGAAGAACGTGAACTGGAACGCGAACGTGGCGGCGGGCTCGTCCGTGAGCTTCGGTTTCACGGGCAGCTGGTCCGGCGCGAACGGAAAACCGACGGCGTTCCAGCGGGCGGACCAGTCCTGCTCGGTGACCTGACACACCCGGGCCGGACGAACGGGAGGGCGCGGGCCGCATGGGGCCCGCGCCCTCCTCGATGCGTCCGACGGCACTGTGTCCGGCATCGCCCCTTTGTTGGTTTAGATCACAACCAAGTCACCACAGCCGCAGTGGGGACTGCCGCCACAGCCACCCGTGCCACCCCGGCCGGAAGGCTGGGCGCGCAAGCGCGTCGTCGTCCCCGCCGCAGGCCACCGTGACCGTCACGGCGAGCGCCGAAGCGGAACCGGGCAGGGACGACAAGGTCGTGAAGGACGGCAGACCGGCGGGGGCCGCGAACAGGAAGGCGACCGTTCCGGACTTCGTGGGCATGGGGTTGCAGTCCGCGCAGGACCGGGCCCAGGACGTGGGTTTCCACGGGCTCACCTCGCACGACTCCCTCGGCAGGGATCGGATGCAGGCTTTCGACCGGAACTGGAAGGTGTGCAGCCAGAACGTCCGGGCCGGCGCCTCCAGGGCAACAGACACCGGTCTCGATCTCGGCGCGGTGAAGTGGGAGGAGAACTGTCCCGCGAAGGACGAGAAGCCGCCGGCCGCGGCGGGCGGCAGGATGCCGGACTTCGCGGGCACGTCGGTGAAGGCGGCACGGGCGGCTCTCGACCCGGGCACATCCGTCACCGTCGAGGACGCGCTGCCGGAGGACCGCTGGGTGCTGATGGAGTCGAACTGGAAGGTGTGTTCCCAGAAGCCGGCCGCGGGGGTCTCCCTGAACGGCCGGCCGGTGACGCTGACCGCGGTCAAGTTCGAGGAGAACTGTTCGTAGACACACCGAAGGTGTCTCTGCCGTTTCCACGGCGTGGAGCGGCCGTCCGCTGCGCGGGCGGCCGCTCCTCGACGCGGCGATGTGCGTTTTCGCGGGTCAGGGTGTGTAGATCGTCGGCCTCGGGGCCGTCGGCATGCCGCTGCCCAGGTAGAAGCTCGGGTGCGGGGGCTGGTTGTAGGCGGTGTTCTGCCACGCGATGCCCGTGCGGTACATCGTGTCGTGGAGCAGGGTCGTGATGCGCGTGGTGGTTTCCGTCGGGGTCGAGTAGATGCGCAGTGCCGTGTTGTCGCCGGTCGCCCAGACCACCTCCTCGCGCCAGTCCCCGAAGAGGTCGCCCGAGAGGGCCGGGGTCGCCTTGGTGCCGTTGTTGGAGTGGACCGAGGCGCCCGTCAGCAGGCGGGTGTCGGACGACGTGCCGTACTTGTCGATGTGGGTGCCGTCGAGGAGTTCGCGCGTGGTGTCCCCGTCCCACCAGGAGAGGAAGTTGACGGAGGACGGTTCACGGCCCTTGGCGGCGCCGGCCTCGTCACGGATGTTCGTGTCGGAGGCGGACCACACCTCCGCGCCGTCGTTGCCCGCGTAGACGTCCCCGGCCACTCCCCTGCCGTTGTCGCAGCAGGCGGCGAGCTGCCAGCGGATCGCGCCGCTCGCGGGGTTGATGTACAGCTCGGCGGGCTGGGAGGCGGATTCGGAGACCTTGAAGTACTCGAGGCCCGAGGTCCCCGGGTCGAGGTCGCCCAGGTGCTGGGCGTCGCCGTGCCCGGTCTTCGTGGTCCACAGGCCGTTGCCGTTGTCGTCGACGGCCATCGCCCCGTAGACGATCTCGTCCTTGCCGTCGTTGTCGACGTCCCCGACGGAGAGGCTGTGCGAGCCCTGGCCGTCGAAACCCTTACCCGTGTTGGTCGACGCGTTGGTGTCGAAGGTCCACCGCCGGGTGAACGCCCCGCCCCGCCAGTCCCAGGCCGCGATCACCGAGCGCGTGTAGTAGCCGCGCGCCATGATCAGCGAGGGCCGGGCGCCGTCCAGATAGGCGGTGCCGGCCAGGAACCGGTCCACGCGGTTGCCGTACGAGTCGCCCCACGAGGAGACCGTGCCGCGCGCCGGGACGTAGTCCACCGTCCCCATCGCCTTGCCCGTCTGACCGTTGAACATGGTCAGGTACTCCGGCCCGGTCAGGACGTAGCCGCTGGAGTTGCGGTGGTCGGCGGAGGAGGTGCCGATGACGGCGCCCGTCCCGTCGACCGTGGCGTCGGCGGTCTTCGCGGCCACCTCGGCCTTGCCGTCGCCGTCGTAGTCGTACACCTGGAACTGCGTGTAGTGGGCGCCCGAGCGGATGTTGCGCCCGAGGTCGATGCGCCACAGCCGGGTGCCGTCGAGCTTGACGCCGTCGATGATCGTGTTGCCGGTGTAGCCGGACTGCGAGTTGTCCTTGGCGTTGGTGGGCTGCCACTTCAGGACGAAGTCGAGCGCGCCGTCGCCGTCGAGGTCACCGACCGAGGCGTCGTTGGCCTCGTAGGTGTACGCCACGCCGTCGGGGCTCGTGCCACCGGCGGGCGGGGTGATCGGGACGTCCTTGTACCCGGTGCGGAACTGGATCGCGTGCACGGAGTCGCTCTGCTCGACGCCGCCCACGACCGCGCGGACCGTGTAGTCGGCCTGGGCGGGCCCGCCGGAGTGGAAGTAGTTCGTCGAGCCGGTGACCGGGGCCGAATTGACCTTCGTACCCGCCCGGTACACGTTGAACGACACGTCGTTCGGGTCGGTGCCGAGCCAGCGCCAGCTGACCAGGTTGCCCGCGTCGGTGTGGACGCTGACGACGCCCCGGTCGAGCTTCTCGGCCTGGCGCGCGGTCGCGGCCCGGGCCGGCGTGGCGGTGAGCGTGGTGAGCCCGGCGGCGGCGAGGACGCCGACGAGCGCGGTGGACAGGAGGAGGCGGGTCCTGCTGCGTCTGCGATGCGGGTGCTGCACGGTGGGATACCTCCCTGGGAGGGGCAGACGGGTTCTGCCCTCTCAGTCGCCGCCGCGGACACGGGAGTTGCCGACCTTCAGCAAGCGCTCTCTATGTTCCGTACGTGCGGGCCAGCGCCGCGGCCGTGGCCGCGATCCGGGTCCGCAGTTCCGCGGGTTCCAGCACTTCGATGTCCGTACCGAGCCGCAGGAACTCGGCGTGGGCGTGCTCGACGGACTCGATGGGCACCGTGGCCCGGACCCAACCCCCTTCGGTCGTCACGCCGTCGGCCCGCACCGCCTCACCCGCCGCTCCGGTGAGCCGGACGCCGGGAGCGAGCCGGACCACCGCTTCGGCCCGGTGCAGGCGGTCGTGGAAGTCCCGCTGGTACCCGGTCCAGTACGCGCCGAGGTCGAATCCGTCCGGCCGGGCGAACTCCTCGTCGGATGTGTCCAGTGCGAGGATCTGGTCGACCCGGAAGGTACGCGGCCCCGGGCCCGCGACCACGTACCAGCGGCCGGCCTTCAGGACCAGCCCGTACGGTTCGAGGCGGCGCCGCACGTCGGTCGGCTCGCGCCAGCGGCGGTACAGCACGTGCAGCACCCTGCTGTTCCAGACGGCGTCGGCCACGGCCGGGAGGTACGCGGTGGCTTCGCCGCCGGCGTCGGCGTACCAGCCGGGCGCGTCCAGGTGGAAGCGGCCGCTGATCCGGTCGGCGTGCGCGCGCAGCTCCCGCGGCAGGGCGGCGCGCACCTTGAGCTGGGCGGCGGCCAGCAGCGGGCCGAGCCCGAGTTCGGCGGCGGGGCCGGGCGCACCCGCCAGGAACAGCGCCTCGGTCTCGCCCACGGTGAGGCCGGTCAGGCGGGTGCGGTAGCCGTCGAGGAGCCGGTAGCCCCCCGCGTGCCCGGCGTCCCCGTACAGCGGGACCCCGGCCGCGCCCAGCGCCTCGACGTCCCGGTAGACCGTGCGCACCGAGACCTCCAGCTCGGCCGCGAGGGCGGCGGCCGTCATCCGGCCCCGGGTCTGGAGCAGCAGCAGGATGGAGACGAGGCGGGCCGATTTCATCCCGACACCATGACAGGCTCCACTGACAGAAGGTGTCAGTGGAGCGGGCTTAGCGTCCCCTCATGGCTTTCGAGGAGAAACTGCTGACCGTGCCGCCGCCCGTCGAGGTCGCGGGCCGGCGGATCAAGCGCTACCACGTCACCGCCGACCCGGCCGGTATCGCGCCCGACGTCGAGGAGGCGGCGTACGCGATGCTGCCGGAGCTGCTTCCGGAGGCGGACGGCACCCCGCCCGCCACGTTCGTCGTGCTGCACCGGGGCGGCGACGACGGCGCGTACCTCAACGCGTACAGCTGGGTGTGGGACAACGTCCTGCACTTCCGGGCCGCCGCGGCGGGCCAGCCCGTGCTCGGCTGCCCGGACCGCGTGCCCACGCACTTCGTCGTCCTGGAGCGGCCGTGGATCGGCTGCGTCTGGGAGCTGCCGCCGATCCTGCACGAACGCGACGCCTGGGTACGGCACATGCTCGCGCCCGACGCCCCCTGCCTCGACGCCTACCTCGCCGACCGCCTGCCCGAGGGCACGACGGGAGACCGCGCGTGAGCGCCACGGACGTGCCCGACCAGGCGCGGAAAGGGGCCGGGTGACCGACCGGGTCATGGACCTCACCCGTCGGCCGGCCCCGGCTTCCGGAACGCCCGCACCTTGAACTCCGGTTCAGCACGCGGGACGTGCTGGTCCGGGAGGTGCTCCAGGCGGACCGCGAGCCGCTCGGTGAGCGGCTCGCCCGGCGGCAGCAGGGTGTACCAGCCGCGGCGTACGTCGGCCGCCGCCCGGGACGGGGTCCGGCCCTGACCGCGGCCGCGGAAGCTCGCAGCTCCGGCGGGGAGCAGCGCGTACCGGGCGGCGTACGAGGCCACCAGGTCCGGGCGGTCGCGGGCGGCGCGGCGGGGGCGCGGCGCCATCACGGCGTCGATGTCGCTGCCCACGTCGTGCGAGGCGGCCTTGTCGACGGTCGTGACGAAGACACCGCCGGGGCGCAGCACCCGGGCCGCCTCGGCGACGACCCGTTCGGCGTCGTCCAGGAGGTGCAGCAGCCAGATCGCCGAGACGGCGTCGAACGAGGCGGGCGGGAAAGGGAGTTGGCGGATGTCGGCGAGCACGACCCGGCCCGGCACCCGTGCGGCGGCCTGGCGCAGCATGCCGCACGCCGCGTCGACCCCTGTCACGTCGAGGTCGGCCGCCGCGAGCCGGCGGGTCACGGTGCCGGTGCCGCAGGCCACGTCCAGGAGGGTGGCCGCGCCTTCGGGTATCAGCCCCAGTACGGCGGCCGCGGCCGCGGCCGCCCGCGGTTCGCCACCGCGCGACGCGTCGTACCGCTCGGCTTCCTCGTCGTAGTCGAACACCGGTGTGCTCAGCTCGCGCCGTGCCCGGCGGCGAGCCGTTCGACCCGGACGGCCAGCTCGAAGTCCTTCTCGGTGACGGCGCCGCCCACGCTGTGCGTGTGCACGGTGAGGACGACGGTCCGGTAGCCGAGCGTGAGGTCGGAGTGGTGGTCCAGTTCGTCCTGCACCTGGGCGATGTGCACGACCAGCGCGGCGGCGGCGAAGTGCGAGCCGAGCCGGTAGGTGCGGCTGATGCTGTCGCCGTCCAGGGACCAGCCGGGCAGCTCCGTGAGCCGGTCCTCGACGTCCTTCTGCGACAGCGGTTCGAGAGGCATGACGGCGTTCCTTCCCTGGCGTCCGGCCCTGGTGTCCGGATCTCCTCAGCGTCCTCAGCGTCCCACAGACCGGGGCTCCCGTCCCTGGTCAGGAGGGCCCCGGACGGATGACGCGAGGGGCGGTGCCACCGATCGGCCGCGGGCCGGCGCGTCGGCCCACCGGTGGCGCGTCGGCTACGGTCGGGGGCATGACCACCGCCGCGTCCGCGTCCGCCGCCGGGGGATCCGCCGGCCGCTCCCCCGGTGCCGTGCGCGGCGCCCCGGTCCCGGCCCCGGCAGCCGCTTCCGCCGCGGACAAGGGGGTGGGTCCGCTGCTGCGCGGCTGGCGGGAGCAGCGGCGGGTGAGCCAGCTGGAGCTGGCCCTGCGGGCCGGATCGTCGGCGCGGCACATCAGCTTCGTCGAGACGGGGCGCTCCCGGCCGAGCGAGGAGATGGTGCTGCGGCTCGCCGAGCACCTCGACGTGCCCGTGCGCGACCGCAACTCCCTTCTGCTGGCCGCCGGTTACGCGCCCCGTTATCCGCAGACGCCGCTGGACGATCCGGCGCTGGACGCGCTGCGCGAGGGTGTGGAACGGCTGATCCGGGGTTACGAGCCCTATCCGGCGCTGGTGGTGGACGCCACGTACACCGTGGTCGCCGCCAACCGGGGCATCACGATGCTGCTCGACGGTCTCCCCGGGCACCTGCTCGCCCCTGCGCCGAACGCGATGCGGCTGACCCTGCACCCCGAGGGCCTGGCGCCCAGGATCCGCAACCTGCGCGAGTGGCGCGGGCATCTGCTGGCCCAGATGGAACGGGACATCGCCCTGCGGCGCTCGGCCCCACTGCGCGCGCTGTACGAGGAGGTGGCGGCCTATCCGGTCCCGGAACCGGTCCCAGGACCGGAGCCGGAGCCGGAACCGGTGGCGGTGGCGCACTTCGCGCTGCCGATGCGGATCGAGCACGACGGCCGGGTGCTGTCCTTCATCTCGTCCATCTCCACGTTCAACACCCCGATGGACGTGACGGTCGCCGAGCTGGCCGTCGAGACACTGCTGCCGGCGGACCCGGCGACAGCCGGATACCTGCAGTCGTCGGCCTCCTGAGGAGAGCCTCCGGTGGTGCTCTTGTGCAGGTTCGGTGGGGGTTGAGCACACGGTTCGCCGTGTTGCCGACGGGGCACCCTCTGTGCCAGCCCCTCGGACGTGGCACACTGCTGGCCGTTGCTTGGCGCTAGGGGAGGCGTGGGGTGAGTGAACGACGTCCTGCGCCCACGGTGGGGCAGGTGGTACTCGGCAGACGGCTCCAGGAGCTGCGGGAGAGGTCCGGGCTGCGGCGCGACGAGGCCGCGCGGATCCTGCGGGTCGCCGGCGCGACCGTACGGCGGATGGAGATGGCCGAGGTCACGCTGAAGATCCCGTACGTCCAGGTGCTGCTGTCGACGTACGGCGTCCCCGAGGACGAGATCTCGGCGTTCGTCCGGCTCGTCGAGGAGGCGAACCAGCCCGGCTGGTGGCAGCGCTACCACGACGTCCTGCCGGACTGGTTCAGCCTCTACGTCAGCCTGGAGGGCGCGGCCTCGATCATCCGGTCGTACGAGCCGCACTTCGTGCCCGGGCTGCTGCAGACCGAGGAGTACGCCCGGGCCGTCCTGGAGGCGGGCACCGTCGGCCAGACGGGGCCCGGGGAGATCGACCGCCATGTGTCCCTGCGGATGGCCCGGCAGAAGCTCCTCACCGGGGACCGCCCGCCGCACCTCTGGGTGATCATGGAGGAGACGGTCCTCCAGCGGCCGGTCAGCATGCGCTCCGAGGTGATGGCGGATCAGCTGGACCACCTCCTGGACATCGTCGACAACGACCGCGTCACGCTGCAGATCGCCGAGTTCGCGTCCGGCCCGCACCCGGGGACGTACGCGCCCTTCGTGCTGTTCCGGTTCGCGGAACCCGAGCTGCCGGACATGGTCTACACCGAGTACCTGACCGGGGCGCTCTATCTGGACTCCCGCAGGGAAGTGGCCGCGCACCTCGAGGTGCTGGACCACATGACGACCGGCGCGGCCTCCGCCCGGCGCACCAGGGAACTGATCCTGGAGCGCCGGGCGGACTTCTGAGCGGGACCGGACCGGGGCGTGCCCGCGTCAGGCGGAGCCGTTCCCGGCGTCCCCGCCCCGGGTGTCCCCGCCCCGGGTGCCTTCGGCGCCCCCGCCCGTCCCCTTCCCCTTCTCGTTCTCGTTCTCGTTCTCCCTCTCCCTCTCCTCGTCGACGATCTCCGCGTCGACCACACCCTCCTCGTCGGCCGGCGGAGCCTGCCCGCCGTCCCGTTCGTCCTGCGGGGGCGGCTGCCCGGCCTGGGCGTACATGGCCTGGCCCACCTGCTGACTGACGGTGGCGAGCTTCTCGACACCGGTGCGCAGGGTGTTCGTGTCGGTGCCTTCGCGGTCCTCCAGGAGGGCCTTGAGCTCGGTGATCGCGGCCTCCACCTGCGTCTTCGTGTCGCCCGGGATCCGTTCCTCGTTCTCGCGGACGAACTTCTCCGTCTGGTGGACGAGTTGCTCGGCCTGGTTGCGGGTCTCCGCCCCCTCGCGCCGTTTGCGGTCCTCGTCGGCGTACTGCTCGGCCTCGCGCATCATGCGGTCGATGTCGTCCTTGGCGAGCGCGGAGCCGCCCGTGACGGTCATCTTCTGCTCGCGGCCCGTGGCGAGGTCCTTCGCCGAGACGTGCATGATGCCGTCGGCGTCGATGTCGAAGGCGACCTCGATCTGCGGCACCCCGCGCGGCGCGGGCGGCAGACCGGTGAGGTCGAAGACGCCCAGCTTCTTGTTGTACTCGGCGATGTCCCGCTCGCCCTGGAAGACCTGGATGCCGACCGACGGCTGGTTGTCCGTCGCGGTCGTGAAGATCTCCGAACGACGGGTGGGAATGGTCGTGTTGCGCTCGATGAGCGTGGTCATGATGCCGCCCTTGGTCTCGATGCCCAGGGACAGCGGGGTGACGTCGAGGAGCAGGACGTCCTTCACGTCGCCGCGGATGACACCCGCCTGGAGCGCCGCGCCGAGGGCCACCACCTCGTCCGGGTTGACGCCCTTGTGCGGGTCCTTGCCGGTGAGTTCCCTGACCACCTCGGTCACCGCCGGCATCCGGGTGGAGCCGCCGACCAGGATGACGTGGTCGACCGCGGAGAGTTTCACCCCGGCGTCCGCGACCGCCTGGTGGAAGGGGGCCTTGCAGCGCTCCAGCAGGTCGGCCGTCAGCTCCTGGAACTGGGCGCGCGTCAGCTTCTCGTCCAGGTGCAGCGGGCCGTCACCGGTGGCGGTGATGTAGGGCAGGTTGACGGTCGTCTCGGTGGACGAGGAGAGCTCGATCTTGGCCCTCTCCGCGCCCTCCCGCAGCCGCTGGAGCGCCATCTTGTCCTGGCCGAGGTCGATGCCGTACTGGCCCTTGAAGCGTTTGACGAGGTGTTCGACGATCCGCTGGTCCCAGTCGTCGCCTCCCAGCCGGGTGTCGCCGTTGGTGGCCTTGACCTCGATGACGCCGTCGCCGATCTCCAGGAGGGAGACGTCGAAGGTGCCGCCGCCCAGGTCGAAGACGAGGACGGTCTGCTCCTCACCGCGGTCCAGGCCGTAGGCGAGGGCCGCGGCGGTCGGCTCGTTGACGATCCGCAGGACGTTGAGGCCCGCGATCCCACCGGCCTCCTTGGTGGCCTGGCGCTGGGTGTCGTCGAAGTAGGCGGGCACGGTGATCACGGCGTCCGTGACGTCCTCGCCGAGGTACGACTCGGCGTCCCGCTTCAGCTTCTGCAGCACCCTCGCGGAGAGTTCCTGCGCGCGGTAGCGGGTGCCGTCGATCGTGCCGCCGTCACTGCCGGGGAACCGCCAGGCGGGGTCTCCCATGTGGCGCTTCACGGAGCGCGCGGTGCGTTCGATGTTCGTCACGGCCTGCCGTTTGGCGACCTCCCCGACGAGCACCTCGCCGTTCTTGGCGAAGGCCACCACCGAGGGGGTGGTGCGCGCGCCCTCGGCGTTCGCCACCACCGTGGGCTCACCCCCTTCCAGTACGGCCACCACCGAGTTCGTGGTACCGAGGTCGATCCCGACCGCACGTGCCATGTCCGTCCCCTTCCACCCGGGTCTTCCCGCGTTCCGTCACCGCGTTCCATCGACGTGCTCCATCAACGTGTTCCATCACAAAACTTGAGTGCGATGCTGTCAATGGGGCACGTGCCCCCGGACTGCCCGGTTCGCTCCGGACATGACGATGCCGCGCCCTCCCGGAGGGCGCGGCATCGACGGGGTGACGGGGCGTCAGGTGAACTTGACCTGACGATACGTCAGGCGAGCTTCGCCGTCAGCGTGATCGTCGTGCCCGACAGCGCCTGGCTGACCGGGCAGTTCTTCTTGGCGTCCTCGGCGGCCGCGGCGAACGCGTCGCCGTCGAGGCCCGGCACCGTGCCCTCCACCGTGAGGTGGATGCCCGTGATGCCCTCGCCCGGCTGGAACGTGACGTCCGCGGAGGTGGTGAGCTTGGTGGGCGGGGTGCCGGCGCCGGCGAGGCCGTGCGAGAGCGCCATGGAGAAGCAGCTGGAGTGGGCGGCGGCGATCAGCTCCTCGGGGCTGGTCTTGCCGTTCGCCTGCTCGGCGCGCGACGGCCACGACACCGGCTGCTCGCCGATGCCCGACGAGTCGAAGGTGACGACGCCGTTGCCCTCGAGCAGGTTGCCTTCCCAGACGGTGTGTGCGGAGCGCGTTGTTGCCACGATGATTCCCTTTCGACGAGGTCCCGGTTCCGGGGTCCGTGGCACCATCCGATCACACTCGGGTCGCACGCGGGCTCACCGCACGCGAAAGACCGGCCCCCGTGCGGTGAACGGCAGGGACGAGCCCTGCGGGATCAGGTAGGCGTGCTCGCGGCGGACCCGCAGGACGTCGCACCACCCGTCGGTGATGATCAGGACCGGGGCGCCCGGCGGGAAGTCCTCCGCCCGGTGCAGGACGTCGACACCGGGCTGCAGGACCGTGCCGCCGCGGCCGTGGACCCGTACCCGGCCGGCGATCTCGGTGACCGGGAGGAACCCGGCGTCGTGCGGGGCCGCGTCGCAGAAGACGACCCGCGCGGCCGGTACGTCCCGGGCCTGTGCGTACGAGGCGATCGCGCCCAGCGCCTTGCCGAGCAGGGTGCGGTCCATGGAGCCGGACGTGTCGAGGACCACGCCGAACGTGCAGCGGGCGATCTCCTCGGGCGGGAAGTACCGTCCGGCGCGCGGGATGCCGGGGGTCGCGGCCTGCCGGCGGGAGGGGCGCGCATAGGTCCGCAGCGGTTCGGGGCGCGGTACGAACTCGTCGAACCAGCGCGCCAGTCGAGCGTCCCACGGCAGGGGCGGGTGGCTGAGCGCGCGGATGTCCTCGACGAGCCCGCCGGGCAGGAAGCCCCGCTCCTGCCGCTGGTGCAGGTCCAGGCCCTGGGCGAGGCCGCGGCGGTAGAACTCGTCGAGGTCGACGTGGTCGCGCGGCGGGCCGAGGGGGCCACCGAGGATGTCGCCCACGCCCTTGCCGCGCAGCGTGGCGAGCCGGCGGTGGCGGCGCAGGTCGGTGACGAGCCGGTCGTAGACCTCCTCGGCGGACAGGTCCTTCAACTCCTCTTCGTACAGCAGCCCTTCGGGCATCACGCCGACCTGCATCTCGACCAGCCAGGCGTTGATGACGTAGTCGCAGGCGACGTTGAAGAGGTACGGGTCGCGGCCACCGCAGCGGTCGCCGTGGCGCAGTGCGGCGTGCAGCATCTCGTGGGCGAGGACGAACCGCCACTCCTCGTCGTCGAACCGCCGCAGCGGGTTGATGTAGATCTCGGCGGCCTCCGGGTCGACCGCGGCGACGGAGATGCCGTGCGCACGGGCGAGTTCGGCGTCCGCGACGACCGTGACGCCGGCCGCGATGCCGCCGAGCAGCGGGTAGGAGGACACGAACCAGCTCAGTGCCCTCTCCCACGGCTGGAGGCGGGTGACGCCTCCGCGCATCGAGTCGCGGCGGCCGCCCGCCAGGTCCATCGCGGTGGCGACGGTGCGGGTCAGCGCGTGTGCGAAGGCGAGCTGCCAGTCCGGCGCGGGGCCGCCGAACCGGCTGTCCCAGGGGACCAGCAGCTGGTCCGGCTCGCCGCCCGCCGTGCCGCAGCGTTCGTACACGGCGGGGATGCCGGCGCCGGCCCGGCGCCAGCGGGCGGCGAGCTGCTCCTCGTCGCCGTCGGGGTACGCCATCGGCAGGTCCGCGGGCGTCAGGCCGATGGGGAAGCCGAGCAGGAAGCGGTTGACGACGACGCAGCGGGCGGCCAGGTCGAAGCGGTCGGGCTGCTCCCGCGTGGTGTCGTGGGCCGGGACGTGCCCGAAGCCGAGGTGGAGGGCGGCGTGCGCGACCGCCCAGGCCCACTCGGCGGGCTCCGCGTGGCGCTTCGGGTGCACGTGGAGCACGCCGTCGGAGTCGGCGCGTACGAGTCCGTCGCGGGGCGAGGCCCCGCACTCCTCCTGCCGGCAGACGCTGAACCCGATGGCGGCCAGCGCGCGGTTGGCCCGCACCAGCCGCATCCCCTCGGCGAACGCCTCGCCGGCCAGGTCCTTCCTGGGCTGCGGCCGCCTGCCCGTACGGGTCACCGGCGGGCCTCCACCAGCCGGGGCATGTCGCGGGCCGCCTCCACCAGGAACCAGGCGGGCAGGACGGGGTTGCCGTCCTCGTCCGCAGCGATGACGCTCTGCGCGACCTCCACCGAGATCTCGGCGAGCTGCACGAGCAGCGACTTGGCGCGGTACGCGGTCTGCCGGCCGTTCGCCGAGGCGTGCTCCTTGACGGCGGGCAGCTCCTTGACGAGGCGGCCCCGGAACGACTCGGCGAGGTAGTACAGCAGGTCGCGGTCCTCGACGCGGTGCGGCCAGCGGGCCTCGCCCTTGATGATCGTCTCGATGCCGAAGCGGCTGCGGACGATCTTCACGTAGCCGCAGAAGGCGACCGCGTGCGCGGGGGTCAGCGTGCCGTGCGCGATCACCTTGAGCGTCGGCTCGTCGAGCGTCGGCCCGAAGGAGCGCAGGGCGTCGGAGAGCATGTGCCAGGAGCGCGGCGTGGAGAACGGCTCCTCGGTCTTCGGCGGCTTCGACCAGAGGTGGTCGGGCCGGTCGGTGAGGTGGTCGAGCACCCACGGGTGGATGTCGTTGACCGCCGCCCACCTCAGCCAGTCCTTCGCCGAGGCCTCCAGGTGCACGTGGGTCAGGCGGTTGACCAGGGCCGACGCGATCGGGCGGGCCAGCGCGTTGTCCGTCGAGCGGTTGCCCGCGCCGATCACGATGGAGCCGGCCGGCAGCTCGTAGCTGCCGATGCGGCGGTCCAGGATCAGCGAGTAGAAGGCCTTCTGGACGTCCGGCGTCGCGGCGTTGAGCTCGTCCAGGAACAGGCAGTAGGGCTCGTCGCGGGCGATCGCCTCCGGCGGGCAGAACACCGAGCGGCCGTCCCTGATCTGCGGTACGCCGATCAGGTCCTCCGGCGCCAGCTGCGTACCCAGCAGGCTCACGCACTCCAGTCCGAGTGACTCGGCGAACTCCCGTACCAGCGAGGACTTCCCGATGCCGGGGGCGCCCCAGAGGAACACCGGCCGCACGGTCGCGAGACCGAGCAGCAGTTCCGGTATGCGGGCGGGAGTGACGGTGACGGCTGCCTGCACGCAGTGGCTCCTGGAGGGTGTGGAGTGACGCGCGCCGGTGCGCGGTGTCCGATGCGGACAGTGTGGGCGGCCGGTGCCCCGGCCGCAGCCCATTTTCTGGTGCCCGGTCGCCTTTGCGTACCGGCGGGCGGTGACGGCCGGTTCTGTGTCCGCGGGCGCACGGGGGCCGGTCGCGCAGTTCCCCGCGCCCTTTGAAAAGCAAGGGCTACCGCCCCTGAAAGGCAGGGGCGCAGCCCCGTCTTTCAGGGGCGCGGGGAACTGCGCGGGCCCGCCCCCACCGGGCCGCAGCCGAACGCCCCGCTCAAGCCACCCGTTCGTCGTCCACAGCCGCCAGGGGGACCTGCGGCCCGTCGCACTCCCGCAGCCATCTGCGCAGCACCCCGTGCACCCGCTCCGCGCCGACCAGTTCCTCCCCGTCCCCGACCGGCGCCGAGAACGAGAGCGGCGACATCAGGAAGGGCCTTCCCTGCGCCCCGCCGAGACCGCCGTGCGAGCCGATCTGCTCCTCGAACGCCAGGACCTCGCCCTCCTCGGGGTCGTACCAGGAGTTCACCATGATGTCCGCGGCGTGCGGGAACGAGTGCGTGCGCCGTACGGCGTCGGCGGCGCCCGGGCCGAACTCCGCGAGCGGGCCCGGGTTCCCGTCCAGTTCGTCCAGCGGGATCGCGGCGCCGTGCGCGCCCAGTACGAGCCCGCCGTGCTCCTCGCTGCGCACCAGCACGAACCCGATGCCGGGATGGTTGGCGAGCGTGGTCAGCAGCGCCGGATGCCGGGCGTCGATCTCCTCGCGGCTCATCCGGTGCGCGACGTCGGGGAAGGACACCAGGCCCAGGTTGCCGGAGGCCAGCACGAGGGGCTCCGACGCGGGACCGGCCGGCCGGTACGGTTCGTCGCTCTCCTTGACCGGCCTGCGCAGGGCGGCCCGTACGGCGACCCTGGCCTCGGCACCGCTGTGCGTACGCCGCACCTTGCGCGGCACGGGCAGCCCGCAGCCGGCCCGGACCAGCTCGCCGAGACCGAGTCCGTAGCGGGCGCGGAACGTTTCGCCGGGGCTCTGCCCGTGGTCGGAGAGCAGGACGACGCGGTAGGCGCGCGGGGCGTGCTCGGCGACCTTCGCGATCAGGGCCAGCGAGCGGTCCAGGCGCTGCAGGACCTTGTCCGCGTCCCGGCTGCGGGGTCCGGAGTGGTGGGCCACCTCGTCGTAGGCGACCAGGTCCGCGTAGACCGCGGCGCGTCCGACCAGCATGTCCCCGATGACCGCCGCGACGACGACGTCCCGCTCGACGACGGTCGCGAAGGCGCGGATGAACGGGTAGAGACCGCCGCGGCCGACGCGGGGGCGCTGCTTCTTCAGGCGCGCCCCGGTGGATTCGCCGATCTCCCGGCAGACGTCCGCGACGAACGACAGGGCGGTGCGGACCGCGTTGGCCGGGTCGGAGAAGTACGCGAAGTAGCCGGCCCGGGAGCGGTTGTCCCGTCCTCGCCTGGCGGCCACGGAGAGCACCAGGGCGAGCTGGTCGGCGCCGCCGCTGAAGAGGTTGCCGCGGCTCGCGCCGTCCAGGGTGAGCAGGCCGCCGTCGCCGGTGTGCTCGACGGCCCGGCGCTGCAGTTCGGCGGCGCTGGTGGGCCGGTTGCAGACCACGATCTCCTGGCTGTCCTTCTCGTACCAGCGGAAGGCGGGGACGTCGTGGTTGGAGCCGTGCAGGATGCCCAGCTGGCTGGCGCCGGTCTGGCTGGACCAGTCGGTGCGCCAGGGGATGAGCCGGTGGGTGGCGCGGCCCCCCGGGCCGTCTCCGAGCCAGGCGGCCACGGTGGGCATGAGCCCGCGGGCGACGGCGTCCACCAGCACGTCGTGGCCGACGCCGTCGAACTGGAGGAAGACCGTGCCGGGGGTCGAGGGGGCGCCGGCCGGCGCTGTCCCCTCACGGCGACGGTCGGACAGCCGGTACAGCCTGCGCCGGTACGCGTCGTCGTCGCGCACGGCCAGGGCGCCGCCGGTGGCCGAGGCGACCGCCGACATCACCGCGGCGACGACCACGGCGGTCTCCGGGGCCGCCTCGCTCTGGCCCGAGGGGTCCAGGCGCAGGGCCAGCAGCAGGAGCGAGCCGTTCAGGAAGAAGACGAGCGCACCGAGGACGAGGGCGGGGACGAGGAGCAGGGCCCGCACGAGGAGGGGCCACACGACGGAGGAGAGCACGCCGAAGGCCCCGGCGCCGAGCGCGGCGGTGACGGCGATGCTGGTGGCGCTGTCCCCGTCGGCGGACTGGAGCCTGAAGTCGGGCAGGATCCCGGCGAGCACCAGCATCGTGACCGTGGAGACCGCCCATACGGCGACGCTCCGCCAGACCGCGCTGCCCACCCTCCGCCAGCGTTCTTTGCCCACGTCACACCCGCCTCACATCCGCCTCCGCCCTCTTGCCGGCGGACCCGGGCCCACCCTGCCACACGCGTGGGGGCGCCCTTCGGGGACGCGGGGAACCGCGCGACCGGCCCTCACCGGACCGGCACCCGCCCACGGCCGGTGAGCGGCCCGCTCCGCGGTGGGCCGCGGGTCGCGCGGAGTGTGGGCCGCGGGTCGCGCGGAGTGTTTCAGCGGCCGTCGTAGCCGGCCGTCGGCATCGACAGGCGGCGGTGGACGTGGGCCTTCATCTGGGCGTCGTACGCGGGCTCCGCGTGGCCGACCGTCTCGACGCGGACCCCGCGCCGGGCGCACTCGGCGGTGAACGCGTCGACCGAGGCGATCGCCCGCTCCAGGACCCGCCGGCTGGGCGCGACGAACAGGTCCACCAGACCGGCCTCGGCGTCCTCCCAGAGCGCGCAGTGGTCGGGTCGCAGCCCGCGCAGGAGCAGTTCCCGGGTGACCACGTACCCCTGCTCGGCCGCCCAGCGCGCGCACATGGCGTGCTGGCTGCGCGAGTCCACCAGGAAGGGGTCGTCGTCCAGCTCCTCCAACGGAGTCAGGCTGGCGATCGTCGTCACGCGAAGCATTCCGGAGGCACGGCGTGTGTCTCCCATGGCGTCCCCCCTCACCTCCGGGTTTCGTCGCCGACCCTACTCCTGCCCGTAGGCTCGGGGGGAGTCGCGCGAAGGAGGCAAAGGAGTGCCGGTGGAGATCACCTGGTGGGGTCACGCCACCTGTACGGTCGAGGACTCGGGCGTACGCCTGCTCACGGATCCTCTCTTCGCGCGCCGGCTCGCACACCTGCGCAGGCGCCGGGGGGCGCCGCCGCCCGCCGAGGCAGCGGCCGCCGATGTGACACTCGTCTCACACCTGCACGCCGACCACCTGCACCTCCCGTCCCTGGCGCGGCTCGCTCCGGGCACCCGCCTGCTGGTCCCGCGCGGCGCGCGGCGCGCGGTGCCGGGGCTGCGCAGGCTCGACCGTCTGCGGCTCACCGAGGTCGCGCCGGGCGACCGGGTGGAGATCGGTGACCTGGTCGTACGGGTCGTGCACGCCCGGCACGACGGGCGGCGGCTGCCCATCGGACCGCACCGCGCCCCCGCTCTCGGCTATGTGATCGAGGGCGAGTCCCGGACGTACTTCGCCGGGGACACGGGGCTGTTCGACGAGATGGCCGACGAGGTCGGGCCGGTCGACGTGGCGCTGCTGCCGGTCGGCGGCTGGGGGCCGCACCTGGGTGAGGAGCACCTGGACGCGGGGCGGGCCGCCGAGGCGCTGGCCCGGCTGCGGCCGGGGAGCGCGGTGCCGGTGCACTACGGCACGTTCTGGCCGATCGGGATGGATGCCGTGCGCCCCCATGAATTCCACACCCCCGGTACCGAGTTCGTGCGCCTGTCCGCCCGGCGGGCGCCGGACGTGCGGGTACACCTCCTCGACCAGGGCGAAAGTGTGCGACCGAAGGTCGCGGGGTACCGCTCTTCATCCGGGGACGCGCCGGGCGGCCGGACGGACGACGAGGGGGAGGGCGAAGCGCGGTGACACATGTGTTCGCCGCCGCGGTCACGAGCGTGCCGACGGTCGCCACCCAGCAGGCGCTGGGCTATCCGTCGTTGTTCCTGCTGGTGCTGATCGGTGCGCTGGTGCCGGTGGTCCCGACCGGTGCGCTGGTCAGTTCGGCGGCGGTGGTGGCCCTCCACCGGTCGACGCCCTTCTCGATGGCGATGGTCTTCGTGGTGGCGGCGCTGGCCGCGTTCCTCGGGGACATCGCGCTGTACTGGCTCGGCCGGCGCGGCATGCGGTCGAAGAACGGCTCGCGCTGGCTCGCCGCGATCCGGGACCGCGCGCCCGAGGACCGGCTCGCCCAGGCCCAGGGGAAGCTCGCCGACCACGGGGTCGCGGTACTCGTGCTGTCCCGGCTGGTCCCCGCGGGCCGGATCCCGGTGATGCTGGCCTGCCTGATGGCGAAGTGGCCGGTACGGCGCTTCGCCCACGGCAACGGCCCGGCCTGCCTCGCCTGGGCGGCGACCTACCAGCTCATCGGAGTGCTGGGCGGCTCCCTCTTCGAGGAGCCCTGGGAGGGCGTGGCCGCGGCGATCCTCCTGACGATCGTGATAGGCGTGACCCCGGGCCTGTGGCGCAGGATCAGAAGCACCGCCAGCTGACCCGGGTTCTCCCTGTCCTTCTGCTTCCGGAACCCGGGAAACGGCGCGGTCCGTCTCCCGGGGGGCGCGGGAGACGGCGCAATCCTTCAGGGGCGCGGAGAACTGCGCGAGCGGCCCCCACCGGCCCGCAGCCGACGGACAACACCCGGCCCCCGCCCACGGCAGGCCCTCAGGCCCACAGGCCCGCAAGCCACGTCACGGCAGCACCCGCGATCCCCCCACCGGCAGATCCCACAAGCGCTCCGGCGCCAGCCCCGCCCCCTCCCAGGCCGCCCGCACCCGCACGAGCGGCTCCATCACCGGCTCGGCCGACAGCACGAACGTCCCCCAGTGCATCGGAGCCATCCGCCGGGCCCCGAGATCCTGGAACGCCCGCACCGCGTCCTCGGGATCGCAGTGCACATCACGCAGCCACCAGCGGGGCTCGTACGCCCCGATCGGCAGCAGCGCCAGGTCGATCCCGGCATACCGCTCCCCGATCCGCGAGAACCAGTGCCCGTACCCCGTGTCGCCCGCGAAGTACACACGCCGCCCGTCGGGCGCGGTCAGCACCCAACCGCCCCACAGCGTATGGCAGGTGTCGTGCAGACTGCGTTTGGACCAGTGGTGGGCCGGCACGAAGTCCAGCCGCACACCACCGAGTTGCGCCGCCTCCCACCAGTCCAGCTCGGTGACGTGCGTGAAGCGCCGGCGCCGGAACCAGCGGCCGAGCCCGGCCGGCACGAACACCGGGGTGTCGCGCGGCAGCCGGCGCAGGGTCGGGGCGTCCAGGTGGTCGTAGTGGTTGTGGCTGATGACGACCGCGTCGACGCGTGGCAGCGCGCTCCAGGGCACCCCGACGGGCGTGATCCGGGCGGGCGTCCCGAGGATCCTGCGGGACCAGACCGGGTCGGTGAGGACCGTGAGTCCGCCGATCCGGATCACCCAACTGGCGTGTCCAGCCCAGGAGACGGCGACGGTGTCCGTGTCGGCGTGGGGCAACGGGCTCGGCTCGTACGGCAGTCGGGGAACGTCGGCCAGGCCCCCGGGCCCCGGCCGGAGCGCCCCCTCGCGGGCGAACCGCGCGAAGCCCCTGAGGCCCGGCAGCGGTGCGGTGAGCCGGCCGGCGAAGGACCGCGGCCAGACACGCCGTTCACCCGGCGGGCGGGGCTCGGCGAGCGGCACGGGGTCCGTCGTCGAGGTGGAGGTGGCCGTCGTAACCGTCGTGGCCGTGGCCGACTCGGACTGCTGCGTCATCGAGGGGACTCCCGTCGCCGAGCGTCATACGCGTCTTCGTGCGCGTCGCCGCACGCGTCGTCATGTGCGTCGCCGTGTGCGTCGCCGTGTGCGTCGCCGTGTGCGTCGCCGTGTGCGTCGCCGTGTGCGTCGCCGTCGTCATGGCCGTGACCGTCGTGGCCGTCGTCGTGGCCGTCGTCGTGGCCGTCGCGGAGATCGTCGAAGACCGACCGCAGCAGGCCCAGGGCGCCCGCCACCTGCGGCAGTTCCAGCGGTTCCGGTGACAGGAGGGACGTCATGCGCTCGTCGTCGGTCGTGCCGAGGAACGGTCCGGTGGCCAGGCGTACGCGCAGGGCGCCGAGGTCGTCGCCGAAGCGGTGGCCACCGGGCGCCGGCATGCCCAGCCGGACGGTCAGGAGGTCCTCCAGATCCTGCGCGTCGCCCACCCCGAGCGCGCCGAGCGCGGGCCGCAGCGGGTCCAGGTCGGCGTACAGGTGACGCCCCGCCCGCGGGGGCCGGACGAGGGCCCCCGCCGCGACGAGGGTCCGGTGGGCGGCGGCGGCCACCTGCGCGTGCAGCCGTACGGACCCGGCGAGGCGGTGGGTGATCTCGTCGGGCTCGCCGAGCGCGTACGCGGCGGCCGCGGCGACCGGTGCGGCGACCCGGGCGCCGAGCGCGGTGAGGACGTCGAGCACCCGCTCGCGCAGCCGGCCGCCGGTGTCGCCGTCCGGGAAGCGGGCGACCGCCGCGGGCCAGCCCACCGGGAGGAAGGGGCCGGAGAGGTCGGCCAGGACCGTGACCCGCTCCGGGAGCATCTCGGCGGGGCTGAGCAGCACGGTGTCCCGCGGCTCGTGCAGGGTGTCGCGCCAGGTCTCGTCGCTGACCACGTGCAGGCCCTCGCCCGCGGCGGCCTCCATCGTCTCGTGCACCACCTCGGGCGGCGCGACGGTGGCGGCGGGGTCGTCGGCCACGGACAGCACAACCAGCCGCGGGTCGCCGCCCTCGGCACGCACCCGGCGCACGGTCTCCAGAAGGGCGTACGGATCCGGCAGCCCGCCGCACTCGACGGGGGTCGCGACGGGGAAGACGGAGCTGCCGAGCAGGCGTGCCTGCGGGGCCCACCAGGCCGCACAGGGGCGGGGCACCAGCACGTCACCGCCGAGCGCGGCGGTCAGCGCGAGGAGCAGGGCCGGGGCGCCGGGGGCCGCGACGGTCCGGTCGCGGCCGGCGGGCAGGCCGCGCCGGGCCCAGTAGCCGCGGGCGGCGTCCAGGAGCGCGGGGCCGCCGCCGGCCGGCTCGGTGTGCGCGCCCCTCGCGGCGGCGGCCAGCCCGGGCGGCGGGGGCAGGCCGTGGTCCGGGAGGGGTGGTCCGTAACGGACGGGCCCGTGCCCCGCCGGATCGGTCCGCCGCATCCGTGCACCTCCACGCAGTGGTCCCTGGACCTGCCGCCCCGCGGGCCGTCGTGCTTCCCAGGACGTCGGTCGTGCCTCTGGGGTCCCAGTACCCACAGGAGCCGCCGTACCCACCGGAGCCGCCGTGCTGCCCGGCACAGCCGCTCCACCGACTCAGCGGTTCGAGGACGGCTCCCGGCGGCGCAGCCTGTGGACGGCCGCGCCGAGCGCGCCCGCGATCAGGACGCCGCCGGACACGAGGGCGATCATGGAGTCGTCGAAGGTGCCGCCCGTGCCGGCGTGCACCCCGTGCCGGACGCCGGTGCCGCGGGAGGGGTCGAGGGACACCGTGAAGGGGGCGCTCCACTTCTTGCCCCCGCCGCCGTGCGCGGCCGGGCAGACCCCGTCGGCGCTCCATTCGGAGGTCCCGCCGCCGGGTGCGTCCCGCTCGAAGTCCGCGGCGGGCGCGATACGGGCCGTGCCGCTGTAGGTGACGCCGCCCTCCGGCCCCACGTCCCCCTTCGGGTCGTCCGTGCCCGCCGGACCGTCCGCGCCCGTGGAACCCGCCGGATCCACCGGGTCCTCCAGGCCCATCGGGTCCTCCAGGCCCGCCGGATCCTCTTCGACCGGTGCGCCCTTCTCGGCCGCGGGGTCCTCCTCGCCCAGCGGGTCCTCGCCGGACGAACCCTCGTCCAGGAGCGGATCCCCTCCGCCCACCGGGCCCTCTCCGCCCCCCGGGTCCTGCCTGCTCCCGCCTCCCCCGTGCCCGTCCTCGTGCAGGCGCACGGTGCCGTGCTCGAAGGCCTGCGAGGTGGCCTCGACGGTCGCGGGCGGGTGTCCGCCCGGCCCCGGCCGTTCGCAGGTGACGGAGACGGTGACGGTGTCGCCGGGGGCCACGGTGCGCGGGCTGACCTCGGCATCCGGGTTCGCGGTCGCGGCTCCCGCGGCGGTGCCGAGCGCGAGGGCGGTGAGGGCGGTGGCGGACAGTGCGCGAGCGGTACGGCGCAGCGGCATGGGGCTCGGTCTCCTTCGGCCGGGGCTGCGGACCCCCACGCCCGGGTACGGCGGCGGAGGCGGGGCACGACCGGCATGCCCCGCAGCCCATCAGAGCCCGCCCCCGGCCGGGGCGCGCGCGGCCGGACACCATTCGTGCCACACGGACGCCCGAGCGGGTGACACGGCACGTGCGCACCGGTCACGGGTCCCGCCCGGTTCCGCCCGGCCCCGCCCCCGCGGTCAGGCCGTCGGAGGGGGCGCGACGTCGTGCATGACCTGGTTCCGCAGCCGGTCGCAGCAGCGGCTGATCAGCCGGGAGACGTGCATCTGCGAGATGCCGAGTTCCTCGGCGATGCGGCTCTGCGTCATGTCGCCGAAGAAGCGCATGTAGAGGATGGTCCGTTCGCGTTCGGGCAGGGCCTCCAGCCGGGGCTTGACCGCCTCGCGGTCGATGACGACGTCCAGGGCCGGGTCGGCGGAGCCCATCGCGTCGCTCAGGGAGTAGCCGTCCTCGCTGCCCGGCAGTTCGGCGTCGAGCGAGAGCGCCGTGAAGCTCTCCAGGGCCCCCATACCGGTGCGTACGTCGTCCTCGCTCATCTGCGCCTGCGCGGCGATCTCGGCGACGGTGGGCTGCCGGCCAGGGATCGTCTGGGCCAGGTCCTGGCGGGCGAAGCGGACACGGTTGCGCAGGTCCTGGACCCGGCGCGGCACGTGCAGGGTCCACATGTGGTCGCGGAAGTGGCGCTTGATCTCACCGGTGACGGTCGGCACGGCATAGCTCTCGAAGGCGTTGCCGCGCTCCGGGTCGTAGCGGTCGACGGCCTTCACCAGGCCCAGCGCGGCGACCTGCCGCAGGTCGTCGAAGCTCTCGCCGCGGCTGCGGAACCGGCCGGCCAGCCGCTCGGCCATGGGCAGCCAGGCCTCGATGATCCGGTCGCGGAGGGCCTCGCGCGAGGGGCCCGGGGGCAGGGAGGCGAGCGTGCGAAAGTCTTCCGCGGTGTCGGGGGCGTCGTCGTGCGGGTGCTGCCGTGCGTGGGCGTGAGTTTGCATGATGAATGCAACTCCCTCCGGGGAGTGCTCGGTTGGACGGTCAACCGTGGGAGCGCGCCCTGCTGCGGACGGGCACACCCGTGGGACGGGCAGTTCCACTCCCACGAACGTGCCTCCTGTCCGAAGCACTGGGCATTCGCCTGCCCCTGGTCGGGCAGAGCAAACACGGGTGATGGCACGGGCCCGTGGGAGTCGTGCGTCCGCGACCGCCGGGCCGCCCCGGACACCGGGAGCCGGTACCGGACGCTTAGCCCGACGTCACCGGGGTACTCCGGGCTGACGTCGACGTCGGCCCGGCACGGTCGGCGGACCCCCACCCCGCCCGTACCGGCCGGAGAGCGCAGGAAAGGTCCACGGCATGGCTTTTTTCGTCAGGGAGGTCATGACACCGGTCGTCGTCCCGGTGCGGCCGGACGCCTCGCTCGTCGAAGTGGCCCTGCTGATGCGGACCCAGGACGTCGGCGGTGTCCTGGTGGCCGGTGACGACGGGATCACCGGCGTCCTGACCGACCGTGACATCGCCCTGCGGGCCGTGGCGGACGGAGCCGATCCGCTGACGGTCCGCGCCGGGACGGTCTGCACGCCGGACCCGGTGGTGATCGGCCCCGACGACCCGGTGGCGGCCGCCGTCGCGGTGATGCGCGAACACGCCGTACGCCGGCTGCCGGTCGTCGAGGACGGCCGCGCGATCGGTGTGGTCAGCCTGGGTGACCTCGCGATCGCGGAGAACCCGGACTCGGCGCTCGCGCGGATCAGCCGTGCCGCACCGGACACCGGCGCGGGCGGCACCCGTACCTGACCCGCCCCCGGCACGGAAACACACGGGCACACACGGGCACACACGGGCACAACGCCGAAGCGAACGGAAGAACTGGAGAACCTCATGCGTATTGCGTTTCTGGTGGCGCCGGAGGGTGTCGAGCAGATCGAGCTCACCGATCCCTGGCAGGCCGTCGTCGACGCGGGCGGCGAGCCCGTGCTGGTGTCGACGGACCCGGGCGAGATCCAGGCGTTCAACCATCTCGACAAGGCGGACACGTTCCCCGTGCAGCAGGTCGTGGGCGAGGCCTCGGCCGATTCGTTCGACGGCCTGGTGCTGCCCGGCGGCGTGGCCAATCCGGACGCGCTGCGCACGGACGAGAAGGCGGTGGCCTTCGCCCGTGACTTCTTCGACCAGGGGCGTCCGGTCGCCGCGATCTGTCACGCCCCGTGGACCCTCATCGAGGCCGACGTGGTCCGCGGCCGCACCCTCACCTCGTGGCCGAGCCTGCGGACGGACCTGCGCAACGCGGGTGCCACCTGGGTCGACGAGCAGGTGTCGGTCTGCGACGCGCAGCCCTCGACCCTCGTCACCAGCCGCAAGCCGGACGACCTGAAGGCCTTCTGCGAGACATTCGTCGCGGAGTTCCAGAAGCAGTCCCGCCCCTCCTAGCGCTCCCGGTTCCCTCACCACCGGGTACATCGCTGCCGGACCCGGCACCGTCGGGTCCGCGCCCCCAGGCCCCCGCTCAGGACGAGCGGGGGCCTGGTGCGTACGCACCAGGACGGGCGGCGGCTGGTCCGGGCGCACCAGACGAGGACGGCGGCTGGGGACGATGTCCCGCGGGGCGCCGGAAGGAAGTCTGGGAGGCGCGTGAACCCCACGCGTTTCCCCTTCCCGACGGTGTCTGGAGTGATCAACAGGTGGCGATCTTTCTTTACCGGATCGGACGGTGGGCCTTCCGCCGGCGCCGGCTCGTGAGCGCGCTGTGGCTGGGTGTCCTGGTGCTGGCCGGGGTCGCCGCCGCGGTGGCGCCGGCCGGTCAGGAGGAGGACCTGTCCATGCCCGGCACCGAGTCGCAGAAGGCGTTCGACCTGCTGGACGAGCGGTTCCCCGAGAGCAACTCCCAGGGCGCCGAGGCCCGTCTGGTCTTCCGGGCCCCGGACGGGCAGCGGGTGACGGCCCAAGGGAACAGGACGGCCGTCGAGAAGACGCTCGGCGCGCTGGACGGCGGTGATCAGGTCGCATCGACCACCGACCCCTACGGGACCGGCGCGGTCAGCGAGGACGGCACCGTCGCCTACTCCACGGTCACCTACACCGCGGACGCCGTCGACCTGACCGGGCCGACGAAGACCGCTCTCGAGAAGGCCGCGAGCCGGGCCCGGGACGCGGGACTGACCGTGGAGATCGGCGGCTCCGCCCTGGACGCGGAGGAGGAACTGGGCGGTACGACGGAGATCGTCGGCGTGGCGGTGGCGGCGGTGGTCCTTGTCCTCGCCCTCGGGTCGCTGGTCGCGGCCGGACTGTCGCTGCTGACCGCGTTCGTGGGCGTGGCCGTCGCCTTCGGCCTGGTCTCCGCGCTGGCCGTTCCGCTGGGCCTGACGTCCACCGTCGCCATCCTGGCGCTGATGCTGGGACTGGCGGTCGGCATCGACTACGCGCTCTTCATCACCTCCCGCTTCCGCGACGAGCGCGCCCGGGGCAGCGGGCCGGAGGAGGCCGCCGGCCGGGCGGTGGGCACGGCCGGATCCGCCGTCGTCTTCGCCGGCGCGACCGTCTTCATCGCCCTGGCCGGGCTGGGGGTCGTCGGCATCCCCGAGCTCACGAAAATGGGCCTGGGCGGCGCGGGCGCCGTGGCCCTTGCCGTACTCGTCGCGCTGACCCTGGTCCCCGCGCTGTTCGGCTTCTCCGGCCGGCGGACGCTGTCCCGGTCCGTCCGCAGGGCCACCCGGCCGGGAAGCGAGCACCCGCACCCGGCGCCGGCCGCGGCCGGCCGGGACGGGCTCGGCGTCCGCTGGGCGCGGTTCGTGCTGCGCCGACCGGTGCCCGTGCTGATGATCGCCGGGCTCGGTCTCGGCGCCGTCGCCCTACCGGCGCTGAGCCTCGAACTCGGGCTGCCCGGGGACGAGTCCAAGTCCGTGGAGACCACCCAGCGGCGTGCCTACGACCTGCTGTCGGAGGGCTTCGGTCCTGGCTTCAACGGCCCGTTGACCGTCGTCGTGGACACGTCGCGGTCCAAGGACACCCGGGCCACCGCGGACCTGGTCGTCAAAACTGTACGGGAAGTGGACGGGGTCGCGTCGGTCGGTGATCCGGTTCTCAGCCGGGCCGAGGACACGGCCGTCCTCACCGCCGTCCCGCGGACCGCGCCGAACAGCGGCGAGACCAAGGACCTGGTGCACGCGATCCGGGACGCGCTCTCCGACGTCGAGGCCGACACGGGCGCCGGCATCGCGGTGACCGGCACCACCGCGCTGAACATCGACATCTCCGAGGCCATGTCCGACGCCCTCGTCCCCTATCTGACCGTGGTCATCGGCCTGGCGGTGCTCCTGCTGACGGTGGTCTTCCGCTCGGTGCTGGTCCCGGTCAAGGCCGCGCTCGGTTTCCTGCTGTCGGTGGGTGCCGCCTTCGGCGTCGTCGTCGCCGTCTTCCAGTGGGGCTGGGCGGCGGACCTGATCGGCATCGAGCAGACCGGACCGGTCATGTCGCTCATGCCGATCCTCATCATCGGCATCGTGTTCGGCCTCGCCATGGACTACGAGGTCTTCCTCCTCACCCGGATGCGGGAGGCCCACGTCCACGGCGCGTCCCCCGGCGAGGCGGTCGTCAGCGGTTTCCGGCACAGCGGACGCGTGGTGGCCGCCGCGGCGATCATCATGATCAGCGTGTTCGCCGGATTCATCGGGATGAACAGCCCGACCATCCAGACGATGGGTGTCGGCCTCGCCTCCGCCGTCGCCTTCGACGCCTTCGTGGTCCGGATGGCGATCGCACCCGCGGTCCTGGCACTGCTCGGCCACCGCGCCTGGTGGCTGCCCCGTACCCTGAACCGTGTGCTGCCGAACGTGGACGTCGAGGGGGAGAAACTGAGCAGGCATGTCCCGGCCCCCGCGACCGTGCCGGACGCGACGGTGCCGCCGCTCCCCGTCGGCCGGTACCCGCACTGAGCCGGCGATGACGCACACGGGTGGCGGCGGCCCGAGGCCGCGCGGCAGGTGGTGGCGGGAGACCGCGATCACGGCGACGGCGTTCGCGCTCTGCCTGTTCGGCGGCGTGGTGAAGGACGACGGCAGCACGTTCTCACCGCCGTCCGCCACCGCCTGGTTCGTCGCCGTGGTGTCCTGTGCCGTGCTGCCGGTGCGGCACCGGGTGCCCCTGACCGCGGTGGTCGCCACGACCGCGAGCGGCGTGCTGGCACCGTTCCTGGGCCTCCTGCTGAGCCCGCTCATCGCGGCCCCCGCCGTGATCACCGCTTACTCCTACTCGCTCACCGCGCGCACCGAACGGCGCGCGGTGAGCGCGGTGGCACTCGTCTCCGTGGCGCTGCTGGTCGCCTCGGCCCCGTTGTTCGGGACCCTGTCGTGGAGGGACGCGAGCAGGGTGGGGGCGGTGTCGGCGTTCCCGCTGATGGCCGGCGTGCTCGGTCACTCGGTGCGCAACCGGCGGGCCTACCTGGCGGCCGTGGAGGAGCGGGCCCGGCGGGCCGAGAAGAGCCGGGAGAGCGAGGCGCGCCGCAGGGTGGCCGAGGAACGGGTGCGCATCGCCCGGGAACTGCACGACCTGGTGGCCCATCAGATCACCCTGGCCAACGCGCAGGCCACGGTCGCCGCCCATCTCTTCGACGTCCGCCCGGAGCAGACCCGCAAGAGCCTCAAGGAGCTCATCGGGACCACCGCCGACGCGCTCGACGGCCTGCGGGCCACGGTCGGTCTGCTGCGCCAGTCCGGGGACGCGGCCGCGCCCGCCGAACCGGCGCCCGGGCTGTCGCGGCTCCCCACGCTCGTCGAGTCCTTCCGCCGCGCGGGTCTGGAGGTGTCGGTGCACGAGGAGGGCACGGCCAGGCCGCTGCCCCCGGGGGTGGACCTCACCGCCTACCGCATCGTCCAGGAGGCCCTGACCAACGTGACCAAGCACGCCGGTACCGGCAGCGCCCGGGTACGCCTCGCCTGGACCCGTGATCGCATGACCATCACCGTCGCCGACGACGGAGAGGGCGCCCGTACGGCGCCGGCCGCCTCCACGGGACCGGGTACGGCCGCGGGACCGGCGGATACGGCCGCGGAACTGGAGCGTCCACCGGGCTACGGTCTGATCGGGATGCGTGAACGCGCCACCGCGGTCGGCGGACACCTCTCCACCGGCAGCCGCCCGGAGGGCGGCTTCCTCGTGTCCGCCCGACTGCCCGTCCCGCCCGCGCGGACGGGCGGCGCGGAGGCCGGGGAGACGCCGTGACGCCGCCGGTGCTGCGGGTGCTCCTCGCCGACGATCAGGCCCTGCTGCGGGGCGCCTTCCGGATGCTGCTCGACACCGCCGACGACATCACCGTGGTCGGCGAGGCCGCCGACGGCCGGGAAGCGGTACACCTCACGCGGGAGCTGCGCCCGGACGTGGTGATCATGGACATCCGGATGCCCGGGATGGACGGTCTCACCGCCACGTCGGAGATCTGCGCGGACCCGGAACTGCGCGGCAGCCGCATCCTGGTCCTCACCACGTACGAGACCGACGAGTACGTGGCCCAGGCGCTGCGCGCGGGGGCCGGCGGCTTCATCGGCAAGGGCATCGGGGCCGAGGACCTGCTGGACGCCGTACGGACGGTCGCCGAGGGCGACACCCTGCTCTCCCCGGCCGCGACCCGCTCCCTGGTCGCCCGTTTCCTGGCCACACCGGACGACGTCCCGCCGCACCGCCCCGAACGGCTGGCCGTGCTCACCCCGCGCGAACGCGAGATGGTGGCGCTGGTCGCGACCGGCCTGTCCAACCAGGAGATCGCCGAGCGGATGTTCCTCAGTCCGTTCACCGTACGCGCCCATGTGCAGCGCGCCATGACCAAACTGGAGGCCCGCGACCGCGCCCAGCTGGTGGTGATCGCCTACCGGACGGGCCTGGCCCACCCGGACCGGTGAGGGGCGCGCCCCGTCAGGGGCGCGGGGAACTGCGCGACCGGCCCCCACCGGCCCGGCAGCCGATGAACGACCCCGGTCCCCGGCCCCGAGCGCCGGGTCGATCGTCGACGTCAGCGCCGACGGTCGACCCGCCGCTCGTCCCACACCGGCTCCGTCGTCTCCCGCACCCGTCCGTCGCTCCCGAACACCAGATACCGGTCGAACGCCCGCGCGAACCACCGGTCGTGGGTGACCGCCAGCACGGTCCCCCGGTACGCCTCCAGCCCTTCCTGCAGCGCCTCCGCCGACTCCAGGTCGAGGTTGTCCGTCGGCTCGTCGAGGAGCAGCGCCGTGGACCCCTCCAGCTCCAGCAGCAGGATCTGGAAGCGCGCCTGCTGCCCGCCCGACAGCCGGTCGAACCGCTGTTCCGCCTGCGCCGTCAGCTCGTACCGCCGCAGCCGCGACATCGCGGCGCCCCGGTCCTGGGAGTGCTCGGTCCACAGGATGTCGAGCAGCGGGCGTCCCTCCAGCTCGGGGTGGGCGTGGGTCTGCGCGAAGTGCCCGGGCACGACACGCGCGCCGAGTTTCCACTCCCCCGTGTGCGCGACCTCGCCACCCGCCAGCAACCGCAGGAAGTGCGACTTGCCGGAGCCGTTCGAGCCGAGCACGGCGACCCGCTCGCCGTAGAAGACCTCCAGGTCGAAGGGGTGCATCAGGCCGGTGAGCTCCAGCCCCTTGCACGTCACGGCCCGTACCCCGGTGCGTCCGCCGTGCAGGCGCATCGTGATGTCCTGCTCGCGCGGCGGCTCCGGCGGCGGCCCGGCCTCCTCGAACTTGCGCAGCCTGGTCTGCGCGGCCTGGTAGCGCGAGGCCAGTTCATGGCTGATGGAGGCCGCCTGGCGCAGGTTGAGCACCAGCTTCTTGAGCTGGGCGTGCTTCTCGTCCCAGCGCCGCCGCAGCTCCTCGAAGCGCGCGAAGCGCTCACGGCGGGCCTCGTGGTAGGTGGCGAAGCCGCCGCCGTGCACCCAGGCGTCGGCGCCGGCCGGGCCGGGCTCCACGCTGACGATCTTCTCGGCGGAACGGGCGAGCAGTTCCCGGTCGTGGGAGACGAACAGGACCGTCTTGCGGGTCTCCCGCAGCTTCTCCTCCAGCCAGCGCTTGCCGGGGACGTCGAGGTAGTTGTCCGGTTCGTCGAGGAGCAGCACCTCGTCGGTGCCGCGCAGCAGCGCCTCCAGCACGAGCCGTTTCTGCTCGCCGCCCGACAGGGTCCGTACCTCGCGGAACTGCGCCTTGTCGTAGGGCACGCCGAGCGCGGCCGTGGTGCAGATGTCCCAGAGCGTCTCGGCCTCGTACCCGCGGACCTCCGCCCAGTCGGACAGGGCCTGCGCGTACTGGAGCTGGGCGGCCTCGTCGTCGACCGTCAGGAGGGCGTGCTCGGCGTGGTCCACGGCCTGCGCCGCCTCGCGGATCCGCGGCTGGGCCACGGACACGAGCAGGTCGCGCACGGTCGTCTCGTCCCGTACGGATCCCACGAACTGGCGCATCACGCCGAGCCCGCCGCTCACCGTGACGGTGCCGCCGTGCGGTTTCAGCTCACCGGAGATGAGCCGCAGCAAGGTCGTCTTGCCCGCGCCGTTGGGTCCCACGAGCGCGACCGCGGCCCCTTCGCCCACCCGGAAGGAGACGTCGCCGAGCAGCGCCCTCCCGTCGGGGAGGTAGTACTCCAGGTGCGCGGCTTCGAGATGTCCCATGGTCGCGCATTGTCCGGGTCGGACAGGCGGCGGGGCAAACCGATATGCGCGGCGGGGGCCCGCCAGGGTAGACGATGGAGCATGACCGCAGACGTAGACCTCACCGCCGCCAGGGCCGCCCACGGCCTGCTCGACCGGCTGATGGCCCTCGACCACCGCCTCTTCGAGGCGGTCGCGACCCGGCACTGGCCGGGCGCCGACCCACTGCTGCCGAGGCTGAGCCGCAGCGCGAACCACGGGGTGCTGTGGTTCGGCGCGGCGGCGGCCCTGGCGGCGACCCGCTCGCCGCGGGCGCGCCGCGCGGCCGTCCGCGGCATCGCCTCGCTCGCCGTGGCCTCGGCCACGATCAACACGGTGGGCAAGCGCTCGGTGCGCCGCCCGCGCCCCCGGCTGGACTCCGTGCCGGTGATGCGGCAGCTGAAGCGCCAGCCGATCACCACCTCCTTCCCGTCGGGGCACTCGGCGTCGGCGGCGGCCTTCGCGGCGGGCGTCGCCCTGGAGTCGCGCTCGCTCGGTGCGGTGGTGGTCCCGGTGGCCGCGGGGGTGGCGCTGTCCCGTATCTACACGGGTGCGCACTTCCCGAGCGACGTGCTCGCCGGGGCGGCGTTCGGCGCGGGCACCGCCTTCGCCGTACGCGCGCTGGTGCCGACGCGCGACCAGCTGCCGCCCCCGGGGCGTCCGCGCGCGGACGTGCCCGCGCTGCGGGACGGCGAGGGGCTGGTGCTCGTGGTCAACAAGGCGGCGGGCACCGCGGACCGGATGCGCGCCGTCGCGGACCTCCTGCCGCTCGCCGAGGTGGTGGAGTGCGAACCGGACCGTCTGCTCCCCGAGTTGGAGAAGGCGGCGGCCCGCGCCGAGGTGCTGGGGGTGTGCGGCGGCGACGGCACGATCAACACGGGCGCCACGGTGGCGCTGCGCCACGGCCTCCCGCTCGCCGTGCTGCCCGGCGGCACGCTCAACCACTTCGCGCAGGACCTGGGCGTGGAGGACGTACGCGGCCTGAGCCGGGCCCTGACGGAGGGCGACGCCGTACGGGTCGACGTGGGCCGGTTCTCCGCCGGTGACCAGGAGGGCTACTTCCTCAACAACTGCAGCCTGGGCGTCTATCCGGAGCTGGTGCGCGAGCGGGACCGCTGGTCCGGGCGGATCGGCGGCTGGCCGGCCGGGGTCGTGTCGACCCTGCGTGTCGTGCGCGCGGGCCGGCACCCGTTGCGCGCCCACTTCGACGGCAAGGAGCGGCCGCTGTGGCTCCTGTTCGCCGGGAACGGCACCTACCACCGGATGGGGCCGATCCCCGCCCGCCGTTACGACCTCGCGGACGGCCGCCTCGACGTGCGGGTCGTGCACGGCGGCCGCTTCCCGGCCGTACGCCTGCTGGCCGCGGCCGTGGCCGGACCGCTGACCCGCTCCCCCGTGCACGCGGCGCTCCGGGTCGGCGGCCTGCGCGTCCAGGGGGTCGAGCCGGGCACCTGGCTGGCCTTCGACGGCGAGGTGGCGCCGGTGGAGGGCGATGTGACGATCCAGAAGCTTCCGGAGGCACTCACGGTCTACCGCCCGAGCGGCCCCCGCTGACCGTCCGCCGGCCGGCTGCCGATCGACCGCCGGCCGTTCCGTCGGTCCATATGGCAAGACGCGTATCTCAATATCCGACATGGCGGCGTAGGTTGACACGTACCCCGGCGGAGGCGCTCCGCGGGGCCCGGTACGAGTGAACGGATGCCGCCATGCCGAAGGAGACCGCCGTCTACACGCACGGCCACCACGAGTCCGTGCTGCGCTCGCACACCTGGCGCACGGCCGCCAACTCGGCGGCCTACCTCCTGGGCTCGCTGAAGCCGCACATGCGGATCCTGGACATCGGCTGCGGTCCCGGCACCATCACCGCCGACCTGGCCGCGCTGGTCCCGCAGGGACACGTCACCGGTGTCGACCACGCGCCGGGCATCCTGGACCAGGCACGTGCCACCGCCGCCGGACGCGGCGTGGAGAACGTCGACTTCGCCGTCGCGGACGTCCACGCGCTGGAGTATCCGGACGACACCTTCTGCGTCGTCCACGCCCACCAGGTGCTGCAGCACGTGGGCGACCCCGTGCAGGCGCTGCGGGAGATGTACCGGGTCACCAGGCCCGGCGGGCTCGTCGCCGTCCGGGACTCGGACTACGCGGCGATGACCTGGTTCCCGCAGGTCGCGGGCATGGACGACTGGCTCGACCTGTACCGGCGGGTGGCCCGCGCCAACGGGGGTGAGCCGGATGCCGGGCGGCGTCTCAAGTCCTGGGCGCTGGCGGCCGGCTTCCCCGACGTCGACGCCTCGTCGAGCACCTGGTGCTACTCCTCCGCCGGGGAGCGCGCGTGGTGGAGCGGGCTGTGGGCGGACCGTACGGTCGCCTCGGCGTACGCGGACCGCGCCACGGAGGGGGGCCATGCCACCGGGGAACAGCTCGACGCGGTGGCCGCCGCGTGGCGGGAGTGGGGGCGGCGGGAGGATGCCTGGTTCTCCGTCCTGCACGGGGAGATCCTGTGCAGGAAGCCGGTCTGATGCCGCTGCGGGCCGGTGGGGGCTTGTCGCGCAGTTCCCCGCGCCCCTGAAAAGCGGGGCTGCGCCCCGGCTTTTCGTCCTTCAGGGGCGCGGGGAACTGCGCGAACGGCCCGCAGCCGACCCGCAATCCGGCCGGAGGCTACTCCCGGGGAAGCAGCGGGCCCAGCGGCCCGAGGTCCAGGTTCAGGTCCTCGGGCCGCAACCCGTACCGGTCCCGGAGTTCGGCCATCCGGTCGTCCAGGAGCATCAGCGTGAGCCCGATCCGCTCCTCCTGGTCCTCCGACAGGTCCCCGGTGTCGAACCGCCGCACGGCCTGCCGCTCCATCAGCTGCCGCAGCAGCTCGACGACGGTCAGCACCAGCTTGATGAGGTCCCGCTCCACGGTGTCCGGTTCGAAGTCGAGACGGTTGCGCCCGGCCTTCCCCCCGGTCCCCAGGACCGCGTCGTCGACAACCCTCCGGAGGGCTTCCCCGCCGCTCACAGCATCTCCTCCCAGGGCGCGGGAACGTTCTCGTTCACCGAGCTGATGAGTGCCTTCAGATCGATGCGTACGAGATCGACGTCCGCGATGCGCAGCGTGAGGTCGCCGGAGATGACGACCCCGCCCGCGAGCAGCCGGTCGAGCAGGTCGACGAGCGCGACCTCCCGGCGTTCGACGACAGTCACGTGTCCTCCCCGCTGAAGGAGTAGGCCGCCCACGGACCGGTGAGCTCCACGCGCAGCCCGGGGTCGTCGTCCTTCGTGCGGTCCACCAGTTCCACGAACGCCTCGGACTCCGTGCGCGGCACCAGATAGGCCGCGTTCAGGATGTTGCGGCCGGGCGCGCGGGAGAGCGCCGCGTTCTGCGGGGCGTGCATCCGGGTGTCCTCCGCGTACCCGGAGAGGGACTCGTGGAGCCGGCTCGCGAACCGCTCGGCCCGCTCCCACTTCTCCTCGCCCTCCTTGCGCTGGTCGCGCCGCCGGCGCAGGTAATCGCGCCCCGACCCGGCCCCGCCGGAAGAGGGGACCGGCCGCGTACCCGTACCGCCCGGGGTCTGCGGGTCCTCGGCCGTCCCGGTGGGCTCCGAGTACACCTTGACGCCCCACTCGACCCGGCCGTCGAGCCGGTCGAGGGTCCGCCGGAAGGTCTCCTCCCGCTCCTGCAGCATCTGCCGGACGCCGCTGTCGTCCCGGAACACCGTGGCGAGCCGGAGCGGCAGCGGCGAGGTGACGACGGTGAGGGCGTCGATCACGTTCTGGTGGGCCCTGGCGGTCGCGCCGAGCCAGTCCAGGTCCTCCAGGTGGGCCCGCAGCGGTTCCTCCGCGAAGTCCTCCTCGGCGACGTGGCCGACAACCGCGACCAGGTCACCGTGGACCAACTGCCTGGGCGGCGCCCCTGCCACCCCCGTCAGCTGGGCCGGCAGGGGCGTACCGAACGGGCGGCAGACGGCGTACACGTAACGCAGACCACTCATTCTCGGGCTTCCTCCTGTGCGGGTTCACGCTCACGCTCACGCGCGGGCAGCGCGCCCCGCGCCTCCTCCAGCTCGGCGACGTGCGCGCGCAACTCGGCGTTCTCACGGGCGAGTTCGTCACGGCCGGCGCGGGAGGACAGCTGTGGATCCGTCTCCCACCAGTCGATGCCCATCTCCTTCGCCTTGTCGACGGAGGCGACAATGAGCCGCAGCTTGATGGTGAGCAGCTCGATGTCGAGCAGATTGATGCGGATGTCGCCCGCGATGACGATGCCCTTGTCCAGGACCCGTTCGAGGATGTCCGCGAGGTTGGCGCCGCCACCGCTCCCGTAGGGGTCGGGGAGGCGCTGAGCCGTGGTCATCGACGGCTCCGCGCACCGGCGGGCTCACGCTCGTCCGCCTCTTCCTCGGGCACGTCCTCGTCCTCGTACTCGGCCTCGGGGGCGTCCTCGTCCTCGTACGCCTCCTCGTCCTCGGGGACCTCTTCGTCCTCGGGGACCTCTTCGTCCTCGTACTCGGCCTCGGGGGCGTCCTCGTCCTCGTACGCCTCTTCGCCCTCGGGAAGCTCCTCGTCCTCCGCGGAGGCTTCCGCGTCCTCAGCGTCCTCCGCGTCCGCGTCCTCGTCCTGCGCGTTCTCCGCGTTCTCGGAGTTCTGCTCGGACTCCTCCTCCTCGGCGACCGCGTCCTCGTGGCTCGTGACGACCTCGCCGTCACGGATCTCACCGCGCCAGCCGTCGTCGGCCTCGCCCTTGATCGTGATGAACCGGACGTAGTTCTTGAGGTCGAGACGTGCCCGGCGGCCCTGGGCGCGCCAGATGTTGCCGGTCTTCTCGAACAGCCCCTTGGGGTAGTACTCGATGACCAGCAGCACGCGGGTGAGGTTCTCGGCGAGCGAGTGGAAGGTGACGACGCCCTTCGTGGTGCCCTTGGCGCCCTCGGAGGTCCAGCTGATCCGCTGGTCCGCCACCTGCTCGGTGGTGTGGGCCTTCCAGCTGCGGTTGGACCAGAAGATCTTCATCTGCCAGTCGGACGTCGTGTCGTCGGCGCGGTTCGCGCTCTTGACGCCCTTGGCGAAGGTGCTGAAGTCCTGGTACTGGGTCCACTGGTCGTAGGCCGTGCGCAGCGGCACACCGACGTCGATGAACTCGATGATGACGGTCGGCTTCTTGCCGGCGCCGCCCTTGCGCTTGCCCTTGCCGCCGGTCAGGTTCTTGAAGGCGCCCACCACGCTGTCCTTGGCCTTGCCCGCGCCCAGTTCCAGCGCGGTCCTCATCGGCCCCTTGCCGTCGGCCAGCTTGCGGCCGCCGTCGAGGGCGAGCTTGGCGAAGCCGGGGCTGTCGCCGGAGGCGATGTCGTTGAGCTTGCCCGTCGTCTGGCCGAGCTTGGTGCCGACTCCGACCAGCAGACGCTGGGTCTGGGCGGCCAGGTAGGCCTGGGCCTCCTCCTTGAGCCGGTCGACCGCCGCGCTCTGGGCCACGGAGGTCAGCGGGTTGCTCTTGGCCTGCTTGGTCGCGGACCCGAGGGTGTCACTCATCGTCGCCGCCTCCCCTCGTCGTACGGGCCCGCGGCACGCGACGCGTGGCGGACTTCGCCGCGGCCGTCTTCTTGGCCGGGGCCTTCTTCGCGGTCCTCGCCGCCGTCTTCTTCTCCGGAGCCTCCTTGCCGGGGCTCCGCTTCTGCGCGCTCTTCTTCGCGGGGGCCTTCTTCGCGGGAGCCCGCTTGCGTGACCGCGGCTCCTCCTCGTCGTCGTCCTCGTCCGCGTCGTCCGCGTCACGTGCGTCGCGGCCCGAGTCGTCGGAGCCGTCCGCGTCGTGGTCCTGCTCGTCCTCGTCGTCGTACTCGTCGTCCGCCTCGTCGTCCCGGCTGCGGCGCTTCTTGCCGCCGGTCCCGGGTACGTCCGGGACGTCGACGGGGACCACGCCCGCGAGCTGGTCCTTCACCTGGCTGGTGCGGCCGTGCAGCCGGTCGGCGAGACCCGTGATCTGCCGCTCGACGAGCGCTCCGGAAGCGGCCTTGCCCACTCCGCGCAGGTCGCCGCGCAGCTGGTCACCGATCTCCTTGAACTGCGGGTTGTTCTGCAGCTGCGTCGAGACCAGGTCCGCGAGCGCCCGCGGGCTCAGGTGCATCCGCTTGCCCGCCACCATCGTCCCGACGGCGAACGCCAGTTTCATCTTCTTCGTACGTCCGAGGACGTACCCGGCCCCTACGGCGAGGCCCAGCCCTACTCGATTCATCGTTGCGTCCCGTCGCCTGCTTGGGTGCCCCTGGTCATGGCTATCTCCAGCCTGTCGAGGAGCTCGTCCTCCCTGCGGTCGAACTCCGCCTCGTCGATCTCGCCGGCCTCGAGGCGCTCCTCGAGGATGCCGAGTTCGGCACGGACCGCCGCCGGGTCGTAGTACTGGCGCTCGGCCTCGTTCACCACCTGCTTCATCGCCCAGAGGCTGCCGCGCACGGGGGCGAACGGCAGCATCAGGACCTCTCCGATCAGCCCCATAGCGGCAACTCCTCTGCTTCGTACGTCAGTTGTGCGCCTCGGCGGGCTCGGAAGGGCCCGGCTCGACGAAGCTGTAGGGGGGCAGCGGCCCGTGCACGCGCAGGTCGAGGTGCGGGTGCGCCTTGCGGACCTCCTCGACGGCGGCGATGAACGCCTCGGCCGACTCGCGGTCCACGAGGAACGACAGGTTGGCCAGCCACCCGGTGGACTCGGGGCCCACGCTGACGGCGGCGGCGACCGGCTCCAGGGCCTGCTGGATCTCGGCGGCGTCCTCCACCTCGCGGTTCTTCACCGCGGCGACCACCATCTCGCCGAGTCGCAGCTTGTCGTCGTAACTGCCGCCGCCCGCACCGCGGTTGGCCTCGGTGAGCGCCCGGACCTCCGGGTTCTCGGACATCACGCGGTGCAGTACGGCCTCTTCGTCGTGCGTGGCCTTGACGTTGTACTCGACCTTGCCCGCCAGGACGTCGAGGCGCTCCTTGAAGTGGTCGGCGCGCTCGGCCAGGACATGGGTCACGGCCGCGTCGTCCGGCGAGACACTGCCGAACCGCATGGGCAGCACCGGGCCGCCCGCGCCGGTCTCGGCCAGTACGTTCTGGTGGGCGAGCAGGTCCTTGCGCTTGGGGCGCAGGCCTTCGGGCGCGTCACTGACGACGGCGGCGAGCTCGCCCTCCTTGATGATGCGGACCTCGCGTGCCGGGTCACCGACGCCGTCCATGCCGTCGGGGAGCGAGGGGTGCGAACCGGCCGTGATGCCGTAGACGTACGTGCTCACTCCTGCTCCTCCTTACGGCGCGAGGCTGCGGTCTTGCGGGCGCGCGGGCGGGACTCGCTCTGGCTCTCCTCGCGGGACTGCTTGAACGCGTCGGAGATGGTCTCGGCGGCGCCGGACAGCGCCCCCTTGGACTTGCCCTTCGCACCGGACTCGGTGATCGAACCCACCAGGTCGGGAAGTCCGGGGCTGCGCTTGGGCCCGGCCTCCAGGTCGAGCCGGTTGCACGCCTCGGCGAAGCGCAGGTACGTGTCGACGCTGGCTATGACCACGCGGACGTCGATCTTGAGGATCTCGATGCCGACGAGGGAGACCCGGATGAAGGCGTCGATGACGAGCCCCCGATCGAGTACGAGCTCGAGAACGTCGTAGAGGCCGCTGGAGCCGCCTCCGCCACCTGACTGCTGTGCGGGAACCACGGTCATACCGATCGGCCCTCCTTGTCTGTTGGGGTGTGTTGCGGGACGGACGGCCTAACGGCCGCCGGATGTGCGGGAGTCGGCCCGCCCCCGCTCGTATCTGCGCACACGCCGGTACCCGGTGATGTCACCACGCGGGTCGAGGCTCACCTCGTACGTCGCGAGCAGGCTCATCGTGTCGGGGACCCGAACGAGTTCGAGTACCTCGACCTCGAGCGTCCAGCCGTCCTCGGTGCGCTCGAACGAGGACACCGACTCGGCCTCCATGCCGGTCAGTTCGGCGAGTTGTGCGCGTGCCTCGCGCAGCACGTCCATGGGGCGCAGCTCTTCGTCTTCCGTCACGTCTTTCCGCTTGCCCTTGGATGCGTTCGATGAACTCTGTGAACCTGATGTGTTGGATGTGTTCGACATGGGCCACCTCGCACATACGGGTGACCGGCCGATCGTTGGCCAAACCTGCGAGTGTCGGCGCTCAGCCCCGCAGGGCGTCCAGCCGGCCCCTGGCCGGCCCGAGGGCGCGACCGCCGTGCGACATGCCTGACCAGGGCTTCGTGCGCGCCTGGTCGGCCGCGTCGGCGATCGTCCAGCGGCGTGCGCCGAGTTGGGGATCGTCGAGCTGTTCCCAGCTGACGGGTACGGCGACCGGGGCGCCCGGTGCGGCGCGGACCGTGAAGGGGGCGACCACGGTCTGGGCGTAGGCGTTGCGCTGGATGTCCAGGTAGAGCCGGTCGCCGCGGTCCTTCTTGCGCGCCCGGGTGGTCAGCCGGTCGGGGTGGGCCGCGGCGAGCGTGTCGGCCACGTCCCCGGCGAAGGTGTGCACCTCGTCGAAGTCGTGGTGTCCGTCGAGCGGCACGACGACGTGCAGTCCGCGTGAGCCGGTGGTCATCAGGGCGGCGGGCAGCCGCAGTTCGTCGAGGAGTTCGCGCAGGAGCCGGGCGGCGTCGCGTACCGGCCCGAAGTCGTCGGTGGCCGGGTCGAGGTCGAAGACCATCCGGTCCGGGTGGCCGAGCGAGCCGTCGGGCGTGACCCGGGCGAGCCACCGGTGCAGGGTCAGGCAGGCCTGGTCGACGAGGTAGACGAGGGTCGCGGTGTCGTCGCAGACGGGGTGCAGGACCGTGCCGCCCTCCTTGGCCACCTCGACGCGGTGGATCCAGTCCGGGTAGTGGTCCTGGACGTTCTTCTGCATGAACATGGGTCCGCCGAGCCCGTCCGGGTGCCGCTCCAGCATCAGGGGCCGGCCCTTCAGGTGCGGCAGCATGAACGGGGCGATCTCCTGGTGGTACGCGACGAGGTCCGCCTTCGTGTACTCCTTCGCCCCGCCGCCGCCGGGGAACAGCACCTTGTCCGGCCGGTGCACCTCGACCGTGCGCCGGCCGGCCCGTACGGCGGTCATCGCAGCACCGCGCTCTCCACGAGGAGCTGGGCCGCCGCCGCGATGGACTCGGCGTCGATGCCGGCCGTGCGCAGCTGCTCGGCGGGGGTGGCCGAGCCGGGCATGTCACGCACGGCGAGGCGGACCAGGCGGGGCGTGGGGCGGCCGTCCAGGAAGGCCTCGACGACCGCGTCACCGAGGCCGCCCTCGGGATGGTGGTCCTCGACGGTCAGCAGACAGCCGGTCTGCCCGGCGGCGGTGCGCAGGGTCTCCCGGTCCACGGGCTTGACGGAGTAGAGGTCGATCACCCGTACCGGGACGCCGTCGGCGGCGAGGGCGTCCGCGGCCTTCAGGGCCTCGTGCACGGTCACCCCGGCGGCGACCACGGTCAGCCGGTCGTCCGCGGAGCTGCGCAGCACCTTGCTGCCGCCGACGGGGAACTCCTCGTCCGGCCCGTACAGGACGGGGGTCTTGCCGCGTGAGGTCCGCAGGTAGCGGATGCCGTCGAGGTCCGCCATCGCGGCGACCAGCGCGGCCGTCTGGTGGGCGTCGCACGGGTACAGCACGGTCGAGCCGTGCACCGCGCGGAACATGGCCAGGTCCTCGACGCCCATCTGCGAGGGCCCGTCCTCGCCGATCGCGACGCCCGCGTGCGAGCCGACGACGTTGATGCCCGCGCCGCCGACCGCCGCCATGCGGACGAAGTCGTGCGCGCGGGTGAGGAACGCGGCGAAGCTGGAGGCGTACGGCACCCAGCCGCGCGTGGCGAGTCCCACGGCGGACGCGACGAGCTGCTGCTCGGCGATGTAGCACTCGAAGAACCGGTCGGGGTGCTCCTTGGCGAAGAACTCGGCGCGCGTCGAGTCGCTCACTTCGCCGTCGAGGGCGACCACGTCGCCGCGGGCGGTGCCGAGCGCGGCGAGCGCCTTGCCGTAGGCGTCACGGGTGGCGACCTCGTCACCGGTCTCCCAGCGCGGCAGCCGCAGGTCCCCGGAGCGCACGGGATGCGGCGCCCGCGCGGCGGGCGGCTCCTGGACCCGGACCCGCAGGTCGCGCTGCCCGCCGAGTTCCGCGATCGCCTCATCGGCGTCGGGCAGCGGTTTGCCGTGCAGGCCCTCACGGTCCTGGACGTCCTGGACGCCCTTGCCCTTGAGGGTGCGGGCCAGGATCGCGGTCGGCTGTCCGGCCGTGGACACGGCCTCGCCGTACGCGCGCCCGATGTCCTCGACGTCGTGGCCGTCGACCTCGACCGTGTGCCAGCCGAAGGCCCGGAAGCGGCGGGCGTACGCGTCCAGGTCGTGGCCGTGCCGGGTCGGGCCGCGCTGGCCGAGCCGGTTGACGTCCACGATCACGGTGAGGTTGTCGAGCTCCTCGTACCCGGCGTGCTCGGCCGCCTCCCAGACGGACCCCTCGGCCAGCTCGCTGTCGCCGCACAGCACCCACACGCGGTAACCGGCCCGGTCCAGCCGCTTGCCGGACAGGGCGATGCCCACGCCGACGGGCAGGCCCTGGCCGAGCGATCCGGTGGCGGTCTCCACCCACGGCAGCCGGCGCGGTGTCGGGTGCCCTTCGAGGCGGCTGCCGAGCATGCGGTAGGTCAGCAGTTCCTCGTCGTCGATCGCCCCGGCCGCCTTGTACGCGGCGTACAGCAGCGGCGAGGCGTGTCCCTTGGAGAGCACGAAGCGGTCGTTGCCCGGATGGGCGGGTCGCTCGAAGTCGTAACGGAACCGCCGGGCGAACAGGACCGCCAGCAGGTCGGCGGCGGACATCGACGAGGTGGGGTGCCCGGAGCCCGCGGCGGCGGCGGCACGCACGCTGTCGACACGCAACTGCTGACCCAGTTCGACGAGCCGGGGGGAGTCCATGGTGTTCCTTCCGCAAGGGATTCGGACCCGTACCGTCGGTTACGCGGCCAAGCCGGACGTACGGGGCTTTCCGCGTCCCCCTCACCCGGGTCCCCAAACGTCCGGCGCATGCCGCGCAGCGGCCGTCCGGACGGCGAAGACCGGGGCCACGCCGTCGTGACCCTGGTCGGCACATGGTCGGCACCCGCCGCGCGTCACCGCTCCCGCGGACGCGGCGCCGGCACGGACGGCACGGACGGCGGCACGGGCGGCACGACCGGCTCCGCGGGCGGCGGCCGTCGCCTCCCGGCCCCCCGACGGCCGCGCCGCACTCCGCAGCGCGTACGCCACCGCGCCCAGCACCGCGGCGGTGATCAGCGCGGCGGCCCAGCCGGGCAGACCGAGCGCGAGGGCGAGGCCGACGGCGAGCGCGAGGGCCGCGCCCGCGTACAGGGCGACGGCGCCGGACGCGGCGTAGAGCGCCGCCGTACGGCGCTGCTTGCGGGTCTGCTCCCGCAGTTCCTCGCGTACGGCGTCCCGGGCCACCTGCGCCGGCTCGTCGGCCAGGTGCCTGTCCGGATGTTCCAGGTGATCGATGCGGTCCATGCCCGCCGGGACCCGCGATCCGTCCGAAACGATCTCCTTCCCGCGCCACCCCAACTAGGCTCTTGCGCATGGATATTCTGGGAGCCACGCTGCGCGTCTGCGTCGACGACCTGGAGACTGCGGTCCCCTTCTACGAGAGACTCGCCGGCGGTCCGGCACAGCGCTTCGAGCGCGGCGGGGTGTCCGTCGCCGCCGTCGGCTGCTTCCTGCTGATGAGCGGCCCGGAGGCCGAACTGGAGGTGCTGCGCAAGGTGTCGGCGACCATCGCGGTGAAGGATGTCGACGAGGTCGACCGGGTCCTCACCGAATCGGGCGCCCACGTCCTGGCGGGCCCGGTCGCGACGCCCGCCGGACGCAACCTGATCGCGATGCACCCGGACGGTTACGTGTACGAGTACGTGGACCGCCGCACGAGGTAGCGGGCCGGCCGCACGGGTCAGCCGGCGGCACCGGCGCCGGGCGGCCGCATCCGGAAGTCGTAGCGTCCGGGCAGGGGGTCGTCGGTGATCCGGGACCACAGCTCCCCGATCGCCTCGGCCCCCTCGCGCAGGTCGGCCACCTCGAAGCCGGCGTCGAAGACGGCACGCGCCGCGGCCCGGTCGCCCTCGGCGAGCAGCAGCCGCGCCTCGATCAGCCGGAACCGGCCGCGTTCGCGGGTCGCCGGGCGCAGCCGCTCCCACACGGACCGCGCGTCGGCGGTGCGGCGCGCCGCGAGCAGCGCGCCGATCGCCTCGCGCCCCAGTGCCGCGGTGGCCGCCGTCCAGCTCTCGCCGTCGTCGCGCCGCTCCTGGCACAGGTCGTCGAAGGCGTCCAGGTACCGGTCGGCGGCCCGTTCGTGGTGGCCCGACTCCTGGTCGGCGACGGCCAGGCAGCGCAGCAGCGGCCAGCGCGAGGGCGCCAGTTCCAGACCGCGTTCCCAGCTGCGCACGGCCTGGGCCAGGTCGCCCGCGTGCCACTGGGCGACGCCGAGGTGGTACTCGGTGAGCGGCTGCGCGGGCGCGGTCTCCAGCATGTCCCGCCAGTGCGGGGCGACCAGCGTCCCGCCGGGCGGACCGGCCCGGCGCGACTCGGGGAAGCAGCCGGATTCGAGCAGCCGCAGCCAGGGCTGCTGGGCGTCGCCGAGCGTGGACGCGTCGAAGGGCGTGCCGGGCAGCTTGTGGGCGGCCCGGAGCACTTCGAGCGCGCCCCAGCCGGAGCCGGTGGCCAGCACCTCACCGGGTTCGGTGTCGGCGGCGGCCCGCCAGCGCTCGTACGCCGTCCCGAACTCCGCTCGCGGCAGCGCCCGTTCCAGCCGGTCCCCGACCGCGGTGCGCGCGGCGGCCCAGTCGTCCCCGTGCACCAGCGGGGCGTCGGCGTCCAGCGGACCGTACGCCTCCAGCCACGCCACCTCGCTCCCCGCGTCGAGGCGTACGTGCTCCAGCTGGGTGCGGGCGAGGCCCGCCTGGATCTCGCAGTAGCCGCCGGTGCCGGGCTCGGTGAGCCACTCCTGCCAGCGGCGTCCGCCGGTACCGGAGCCCCACACGAAGAGTTTGCGTCCGCGCAGCACGTCGGTGGACGTCTGCACCAGGCCCCGCCCGCTCCCGTCCAGGGCGGCGATCCAGCGCCGCTGCCCGTCGGGCACCTCGTAGAAGTAGTCGGCCGGGTGCTCGCCGCGCGGCGGATACGTGCGGTCGACGCCCTCGTGCACCGGGACGGGCACCCGGCGCAGCCGCCGCTCGTACCCGAAGTGCCAGGCCTCCTCGGCGGGCGCGAGGACCCTGCACTCCTGCGGGACGGCGGTGTTGGACCACCAGTACAGCGGCGCGGCCCTCTCGTGCGGATTGCGGACGCGTACGCCGGCGTACAGGAAGTCGGAGTCCTCCGGCAGCCACAGGTCGACCTGGAAGGGCAGGTCGCGCAGCCGTTCCCACTCCCACAGGCGCAGCATCCGCGTACCGTCGGGCGCGGTGACACGGGCGGCGTGCAGGGGCGCGCAGGCGAGGGCCGAGTGGCCGGTGGCGCCGATGTTCCACTCGATGCCGCCGGAGAACCAGGCGCCGTTGAGCGCGAAGTCGGCGGGCTGCAGCACCGGGTTGCGGTAGAGGAGTTCACGGTCGGACGGCTTGTGGAACAGGGAGACGACCCGGCCGCCGAAGCCGGGCAGCACGGTCGCGCGCAGCCGGTCGTTCTCCAGGACGATCGTCTCGACCTCGCGGGGTGCGCGGTCCCTGCCGTATCCGTCCCGGACACGTTCGGGCAGGAGGCTGTGCAGCGGCTCGTACGCGATCTGGCGGGCCATGTCGCGGGGCAGGCCCTCGCGGTCCCGCTCGTCCACGTGGTGGGTCCGGGCGAGGGGGCGCAGCGGGGGCAGGGGGTTGGCGGGACCGGGTTCCGCGACCGGAAGCGTCAGTACGTCACGTCGGATGGTCGTCACGCCGACCATGGAACAGGGTGAACGACGAGTCGACCAGGGGCTCTTCCGGTCAGGATCACGCAAAGGCGGCGACGACGACGTCGGCCAGCAGGGCGCCGGCGGTGCCGTCGGGGTCCAGGTCGGGGTCGTAGATGGTGACGTTGAAGCCGGCGCAGTGCGGCGAGCGCACCAACGGCCGCAGCAGCGCAATCAGTTCGTCGGGCAGCAGTCCGTGGGGGTCGGGGCTGTCGACGGCGGGCATCACGGACGGGTCGAGCACGTCGGCGTCCAGGTGCACCCAGAAACCGTCCAGGTCCGGTACGTCGAAGGCCTGGGCGGTGGCCCGCGCGAGGGCGTCGGCGCCCCACTCGCGGAGGTCGCCGACGGTCACCGTGGGGATCTTCAGGGCGGTCAGCTCGGCCCGGTCGTCCTCGAAGGCGTCGCGGATCCCGAAGAACCGTACGTCCTCGTCCCGCAGATAGGGCTTCAGCCCCTCCAGGTCGGTCAGGTCGTCCTGGCCGCGTCCGGTGGCCAGGGCCACCTCCTCGCCGCCCGCCGCGCCGATCCGGTCGGAGTTGCCCGGGTGACGGAAGTCGTGCGAGGCGTCGACGGCCACGAGCCCGTAGCGTCCGATGCGGCGCAGGGCGAGACACGCGCCGAGCTGGATGGAGCAGTCGCCGCCGAGGACGACGGGCAGTTCCCCGGCCCGTACGTGCCCCTCGACGCGGTCGGCGAGCGTGCGGGTGTAGGCGGCGAGCGCGGTCGCGTTGAAGACGCCGTCGCCCTCCTGCCAGTCGCCCCGGTCGTAGCGCGGCGGGACCACCACCCCGCCCTCCAGTGCGCCGAGCCGCCGCACGATCCGCTGCTCGCGCAGGGCGCCGGCGAGCTTGTAGCAGCCGGGCACCGTGCCCGGGGCGGGCGGGCGCAGCCCGAGGTTGGAGGGTGCGTCCAGGACGACGAGGTGGCGCGGAGCACTCATGTGCGCACCATATCGGCGGTGAGCGCCCAGCGTTCGTGGTCCCGCCAGGCTCCGTCGATGTGCAGGAACGCGGGCGAGAAGCCCTCCAGCCGGAAGCCGCGGCGGCGGGCCAGCGCGATCGAGGCGGCGTTGTCCGGCTGGACGTTGATCTCCAGCCGGTGCAGGCCGAGCGGGCCGAACGCGTACCCCACGACCAGGCCGAGCCCCTCGCTCATGAGCCCGCGGCCGGCCGCGTGCGCGAAGGCGCCGTATCCGAGCGCCCCGCACAGGAAGGCGCCCCCGACGATGTTGTTGATGTTGATGAACCCGGCGATCCGCCCGGCGCCCTCCGCCCCGTCCCCGTCCTTCTCGCAGACGAGGAACCCGGCCTTCGCCGGATCGTCGATCAGTTGCCCCGCGTACGAGGCGTAGGCGGCCGGGGTGGTGGGCGGGAAGAGCCACGGCCGGTGCAGCGCCGTGCTCTCCCGTGCCCGCGCGGTGAACTCGGCGCCGTCCTCCCGGGTGAAGTGGCGCAGGCCCACGCGGGGGCCCTCGGCGAGATACGAGGTGGTACCGGACATCCCGCCACGGTACGCGGCCCGCCGGGACGCTGTCCTGCCGCTTCCGCCCGGCGGAGCCCGGCCCGGCACCGCGCAGGAGCCATGGGGCGCGGCCGGGGGCGAGGAACGCGGTCACCGCGACGTCCTCGGGTCTCCGGGACGCCCCGGGCGCTCCCAGGGCCGGAGCCGTCCGGGGCAGGCCCCGCACAGCGCGCCGGTCGCCGCGGTGGCGAGCAGGGCCGGCGCGGCGACGGCCACCGGGCCGGGCGTCAGCGGCCGCCCGCCGCCGGCCCCCGTGCCGTCGCCACCGCTGCGCGGACTCCTCGGACCCATGCGTCCAGGACGAGCCCGGGGACGGGGGTCCCGCGGGGAGCGGCCCGTCCGGAACCCCGCGTGTCAGGCCAGTGCCGGCGCCTCCAGCGTCAGCGTCCCCGCCCCCGCGTCCAGCTCCGCCGCCACCCCGAACGGGATGGTCGGTGCCCCCTCGGCGTGCCCGAAGCCGAATTCCTCGGCGATCGGTACGCCGAGTCCGCCGAGCCGGTCGAGGACCAGGTCCCGCACCCGTTCGTAGGGACCGCACCGCTCCCAGGAGCCGAGCAGGATCCCGGCGACGCCGTCGAACCAGCCGGCGCGCAGGAGCTGGGTGAGGTGGCGGTCCAGGCGGTACGGCTCCTCGCCCACGTCCTCCAGGCAGAGCAGGCCGCCGCGCGCGCAGAGCCGGGCGTGCGGGGTGCCGAGCTCGGCGGCGAGCAGGCTCAGGCAGCCGCCGAGGAGGACGCCCGTGGCCCGGCCCGGGACCAGGGCCCGTCCGGTGGCCGACGTGACGGTCCGCACCGACTCCGGCGCGAAGAGGGTCGCCCGCAGGTGGTCCTGCGCGCGGGCGTTCTTGATGAAGTCGATGCCCGCGGCCATCGGCCCGTGCAGCGTCACGAGTCCGAGCCGGGTCGCGAAGGCCTCGTGCAGGGCCGTGATGTCGCTGAAGCCGAGGAACACCTTGGGTCCCGCGGCCCGCAGGGCGTCCCAGTCGAGCAGGTCCGCCATGCGCTGCGCGCCGTAGCCGCCGCGGGCGCAGAACACCGCGTCCACGGACGGGTCGCACCAGGCCGCCCCGAGGTCCGCCGCCCGGTCCGCGTCCGTGCCGGCCAGGTACGCGAACCGCCCGTGCCGGTCCAGGACATGGGGCGCCACCACGGGGTCCAGGTCCCAGCCGCGCAGGATGTCCAGGCCCGCCTGCAGCCGTTCCTCGGGCACCGGCCCGCTGGGCGCGACGACGGCGACCCGGGCCCCGGCGACGAGGCGCCGGGGCCTGGTGAGCTCTCTCACCGTTGCCTCACCGTTCCCTCACCACTGCCTCACTTGCTCAGCTCCAGTGCCGGGATGCCGGGCGGGTTCAGGCCGAACACCTGGGCGTACAGGCCGAGTTCGGCCTCCAGGACCCGTACCGTCGTGTCGGCCCGGCGGAAGCCGTGCCCCTCGCCCTCGAAGGCGATGTACGCGTGCGGCACGGGCCGCGCCCGCTCCTCCAGCCTCGCCAGGAAGCGCTCGCACTGGGCCGGCGGGCAGATGACGTCGTCGAGGCCCTGGAGCAGCAGGAAGGGCACGGAGACCTGGTCGGCGTGCTCGGTGGGCGACCGCTCCGCGTACCGGCCGGGCACCTCGGCGAGCGGTCCGACCAGGCTCTCCAGGTACTGGGACTCGAAGTCGTGGGTCTCGCCCTCGCCCCAGCCCAGCAGGTCGAGTACGGGGTAGAGGATCGTCCCGCACGCGTACACGTCCGTGCTCACGAGCGAGGCGGCCGAGGTCCAGCCGCCGGCGCTGCCGCCCCGCACGGCCAGCCGGTCGCGGTCGGCGGTGCCCTCCTCGGCGAGGGCGAGGGCGACGGCCGCGCAGTCCTCCACGTCCACCACACCCCACTGCTCGCGCAGCCGGTTGCGGTACTCCCGCCCGTACCCGGTGGACCCGCCGTAGTTGACCTCGGCGACCCCGATGCCGCGCGAGGTGAAGTACGCGATCTCCAGGTCGAGGACGAGCGGGGACCGGCTGGTGGGGCCGCCGTGCGCCCACACGACGTACGGCGGGAGCGCGCCGCCGGGGGCCACGTGGCCGGGGTGGTGGGGCGGGTAGACGTGCGCGTGGACCTCGCGTCCGGCGGGCCCGGTGAACGTACGGATCTGCGGTTCCGGGTAGTGGCTGGGGTCCACCGGGTCGTTGTGCGCGGCCCCCACGACGCGGGCCCGTCCGGTGCGGGCGTCCAGTTCCACCACCTCGTACGCGCTGCGCGGGCTGGCGGCGACGGTGACGACGCGGCTGCCGTCGACGGCGAGGGTCGCCTCGTACTCGCTCCAGGGACCGGCCGCGTCGACGACCTCGCCGCTCTCCGGGTCGAGGATGCCGAGCGCGGTGGCGCCCCGGCCGTGCACGACGGCGATCAGGCCGCTGTCGAGCGGCGCGAACCAGCGCCGGCCGATCGTCCACAGCGGCCCGCCGAACTCCTCCTCACGCGGGCACAGCGCCGCACCGTCGCGGTAGAGGTTCCACCAGCCGGTGCGGTCGCTGGAATAGAGCAGGGACCCGTCCCGGCCCCACTCGGCCTGGGCGACGGACTCGTCCGGTCCGCCCGCGGCCCTCCGGGGCTCCCCCAGCGTTCCGTCGTCGGCCACGTCGGCCACCAGCAGCTCGGTGCCGTCCCACGGCATCCGCGGGTGGTCCCAGGCCAGCCAGGCCGCCCGCCGTCCGTCGGGCGAGACCCGCGGCCCGGTGACGAACCGGTTCCGGTCGTCGGTGAGTTCGCGCACCGCGGACCGGTCCCCGGCGGCCGAGCCGTCCAGCGGCACCGCGGCGACGAGCCGCCGCACGTCGCCGGGGCCCTCGCCGGTGAACTCCTCCAGGACGCACCAGACCTCGTCCCGGTCCAGCCGCACCTGCGGGTCGGCCCAGCGCAGTCCGCCGCCCACGGACGACACGGGGGTGAGGGGGCGCGGTCCGCCGGCGGGGTCGGCGGGGTCGAACGCGTACAGCCGCTGGTCGGCGAAGTTCACGAACACCACCACCGGGCCCCCGTCGCCGACCGCGCCGGCCCAGGGCTGTCCGCCGTACTCGATGACGCGGCTGCGGACGTTCCACGGGGCGGGCAGCACCTGCTCCTCCGCCCCGTCGGGCCGGCGGCGCACCAGCGTGCGGCGGCCGTCCTCGGCGGGCCGTGGCTCGGTCCACCACGCCTCGTCGCCGACGAAACCGACGTGGTCCGGGTGCCCGTCGTGCGCGGCGGCGAGCGCCGCGTCGATGGGCGAGGGCCAGGAACCGTAGGCCAGCGTCTGCACTGTGTCCCCCATCTTCATCCCCTAGGCCGTGCGCAGGAAGCGGTCGAGTACCCGGACGCCGAAGTGCAGTGCCTCCACGGGCACCCGCTCGTCGACGCCGTGGAAGAGTGCCTGGTAGTCGAAGCCCGGCGGGAGCTTCAGCGGTGCGAACCCGTAGCCCGTGATCCCCAGGCGCGAGAACTGCTTGGCGTCCGTGCCGCCCGACATGCAGTACGGCACGACGTTCCCCTCGGGCGCGAACTCCTCCACGGCGGCCCGCATCCGGGCGTACGTCGTCGAGTCCAGCGGCGCCTGCAGGGCGACCTCGCGGTGGACGAACTCCCAGTCCACGTCCGGCCCGGTCAGCTCGTCGAGGGTGGCCCGGAACTCGTCCTCGGTACCGGCCAGGAAGCGTCCGTCGACCTGCGCGACGGCCTCCCCGGGGATCACGTTGACCTTGTACCCGGCGTCCAGCATGGTCGGGTTGGCGCTGTTGCGGACCGTGGCCTCGACGAGGGAGGCGGCGGGCCCGAGCCCGCGCAGCAGCCCGTCGACGCCGTCGGGGGTGTCGAGGTCGGCCTCGACGCCGTACAGCGCGGCGAGTTCGGTGAGCGCGGCGCGGACCGTCGGGGTGAGCCGGACGGGCCACTCGTGGGCGCCGATGCGTGCGACCGCGGCGGCGAGGCGGGTCACCGCGTTGGACCGGTTCACCTTGGAGCCGTGGCCGGCCCGGCCCCGGGCGGTCAGCTTCAGCCAGCCGGTGCCGCGTTCGCCGGCCGCGAGCGGGTACAGCTGGCGGCCCGCGCCGTCGTGGAAGGTGAACGCCCCGGACTCGCTGATGCCCTCGGTACAGCCCTCGAAGAGCCCCGGGTGCCGGTCCGCGAGGAAGCCCGAACCGTCGGCGGCGCTCGCCTCCTCGTCCGCGGTGAACGCGATCACCAGGTCACGGCGGGGGCGTACGCCTGCGCGTGCCCACTGCCGGACGACCGCGAGGATCATCGCGTCCATGTTCTTCATGTCGACCGCGCCGCGCCCCCAGACGACCCCGTCGCGGACCTCGCCGGAGAACGGGTGGACGCTCCAGTCCTGCGCCTGCGCCGGTACGACGTCCAGGTGACCGTGGACGAGGAGCGCGTCGGCGGACGGGTCGGTGCCCTCCAGGCGCGCAACGACGTTCGTACGCCCCTCGGTGCGCTCCAGGAGGGTCGGCTCCAGCCCCGCCTCGGCGAGCCGCGCGGCCGCGTACTCGGCGGCCGGACGTTCCCGGCAGTCGCCGCCGCCCCGGTTGGTCGTGTCGATCCGGATGAGGTCGGAGGTGAACCGGACGACCTCGTCCAGGGCCCGTTCGTCGACGGACCGCTCCTCGGTCGGGCTCAGGCCGGCCGTGCTCGGGCCGGCCGCACTCATGTCAGCCATAGGTCTCCTCCACGGCAGCCGAGGCGATCGTGGTGACCGCCTTGAAGGTCCGGATGCCCTCGTACATCGTGGCGCTGGTGTACGCCACCTTCCGTTCCCCGGTGCGCCCGACGCCCGGGACGACCGTGACCGCCGCCGAGAGGTGCTCGGCGTCGAACTCCAGCTCCACGGTGTGGGGGCCCTCCCGGGCGGGCTCGTGCCGCACCGCGAGCCGCGCCGCCTCCTCGGCCGCCGAGCGGATGTCCGCGGCGGTACGGGCCGGGGTGCGGCACACGGCCGCGTACCGCGAGACGTGGTCCTTGACGGCGACCTTCAGCGCCCCGGGCGCGTAGCCGAGCGCGTCCTCGCAGGCCACGTCGTCCCCGGTGACCAGGACGACGGGGACCCCGTACTCGGCGACGACGCGTGCGTTGAGCAGTCCCTCGCTGGCCCGCACGCCGTCCACCCACACGCCGGTGATCGAGTTGGCGAGGTAGGTGTGGGCGAGGACGCCCTCCATGCCCGCTCCGGCGTGGTAGCCGACGAAGGCGATGCCGTCGACGTCCCCGTGCTGCACCCCCTCCACCATGGAGAGTGATTTGTGCCGCCCGGTCAGCATCTGGGCCCGTTCGTCCAGTTGCTCCAGGAGGAGGTTGCGCATGGTCCAGTGGGCCTCGTTGACGAGGACCTCGTCGGCGCCGCCGTCGAGGAAACCGCGGACCGCGGCGTTCACGTCCGAGGTGAACATCGAGCGGCACCGCTCCCACTGCGGTGTGCCCGGCAGCACGTCGGCCGGCCAGGTCACCCCGGTGGCGCCCTCCATGTCGGCGCTGATGAGGATCTTTACCATGCTCCAGTTGTATCGCAGTCGCGTGGCGGTCCACAGGGCCAGGGGTCAGCGGGCGCGGCCCACCGAGACCCGCACCCGGCCGTCGGCGTACTCCTCGTCGACCCTGATCGTGGTCCCGGAGTCGGCGTCGTGGCTCGATCCGTGGGGCGCGGCGCCGTGGCGGTAGGTGCCCATGAGGTCGTCGAAGACCGGAACCGCGGGACGGGACGGGACCGTCGTGCGCACCCCGCCGAGGCGGAGGACGAGCGGGGCGGTGCGGCGCAGCCCGAAGGGGGCGTCGTAGGACTGCAGGCGGTTGCGGAGCACCGCTCCGGAGGCGGTCCGCGCGGGTTCGGCGTGGGCGTCGACCGGCAGGATCAGACCGTGACCCCCGTGTGCCTGGGTCCTGTTGTCCCGGTATGCGGTGTCCCAGTACCAGATCAGGACGCCGCTCTCGTAGTGCAGCCGCTCCTTGAGCCTGGGCCTGCCGGGGGTCCCGCCCAGGTGGAAGGGGGCGGACCGGAGGTACGCGTCCTCGCCGGTGTACTGCCTGTTCTCGACGATGTAGTGGCGCGCGTTCCGGTCCTTGTCGGGCGGGAGGTTCACCAGGAGCGCTTCCGGGCCCGGGGTGGCGGAGCCGGCCGACAGCGGATTGAGGGTGACCGTGGCGGCGGCCCCCGCCTCCACGGTCGCGTGGTCGAGCCAGCCGAGCCGCAGTTTGGCCCAGGCGCCCAGGTCACCGGGGTACGCCGCCAGTTCGCTCTCCGACGACAGGAGCGAGCCCTGTGCCATGAGGGACCAGAAGCCGGTGGAGTTCTCGGCGCCCGAGGTGTCGTACAGGTCGGGCAGACCCAGGTCGTGGCCGTACTCGTGGGCGAGGGTGCCCAGGCCCCGGTTCTCGTTGGTCATGGTGTAGTCGTTCACCCGGACACCCGAGTCGCCCACCTCGCTGCCGCCGTCGCGGTCGCCGTCGGCCGGCCCCCGTGTGCCGGCCCCGGCCTGCAGGTCGCCGACGGTGCCGCGGTGGGAGCCGATCGCGTCGGAGCCGTTGACTCCCCCGCCGTTGACCTGCGACTCCCCCGCGAACATCAGCATCACGCGGTCCAGGTAGCCGTCGGGTTCGCCGAAGACGCCGTCCCGGTCGTGGTCGTGGCGGTCCCACTTGTCGTACGTGGACAGGTACGTGGCCAGGGAGGCGGCGGTCCGGCCGGTGGCGCGCTGGTCCTCGTACCACTGGTTCAGCCCGTCGGTGACGAGCCGCCGGTTGCAGTGGTACGTCGGGACCGGTTTGCCGTCCTTCCTGCAGGCGTCGGTGCCGTAGTACGCGAGGGGCCGGTCCACGCGGGTCCAGTCGTGGACGGTGCCGGTGATCGTGTAGGCGCCGCCGGACTGTCTGCGCAGGTACGACGCGAGGGTGTCGGCCGGGCCACCGCCCGGGGCGCCGGCCGTGCCGAAGATCTGCCGCTGGTAGTAGGCCCGGCTGTAGTCCGCGGTCCACACCGTGGAGTTGTCGGTGCGGCGGTCGGGCGCGGGGATCCGGTTGTGGGTGTGGTCGGCGAACTCCACCGGCAGCACGAAGACCTTGTCCTCGGGGTTCCTGGTCGGGCGCGGGTCCGCCGTTGCTGGTGGCGCGGTTCCCCGCGCCCCTGGAAGATCGCGCGGGGAACCGCGCCCCTGAGTGTGTGCCGCCGCAGCAAAGGCGTCCGGGGCGGGTACGGCGAGGGCGACGGCGACGGCGGCCACCGCCCCGCGGATGCGCATGCTCACCGTGCGGGCTCCTGGGGCTGCGGGGCTTCTGGGGCGCCCTCAGGAGAGCACGGGGGCGTGGGCGGGGCCGGTTGCCGGGCAGCGTGTCGCCGCCGGGGTCACCCGGCCGCCCACAGTCCCCGTACGTGCCCGAGGTGGCGGGTCATGACGGCGCGTACCGCCTCCTCGTCGCGGGCCACCAGCGCGTCGAGGATCTCCAGGTGCTCCTCGGCGGAGGACTCCAGGCGGCCCGCCTCGACGAGGGCCTGCAGCCCGTAGAGCCGGGAGCGCTTGCGGAGGTCACCGACGACCTCGACCAGGTGCGCGTTGCCCGCGAGGGCGAGCAGGCCGAGGTGGAAGCGGACGTCCGCCTCGACGTACGCGATGAGGTCACCGGCCGCGGCGGCCGTGACGATCTCCCGCGCGACGGGGCGCAGCGCCTCCAGCGCGGCGGGGTCGGCGGAGCGGGCGAGCCCCGCGGTGGTGGGGATCTCGACGAGCGAGCGGATGTGGGTGTACTCGTCGAGCTGCTGCTCGGAGACGGCGGTGACCCGGAAGCCCTTGTTGGGCACGGTGTCGAGCAGGCCCTCCTTGGCGAGGTCGAGCAGGGCCTCGCGGACGGGGGTGGCGGAGACGCCGAAGCGGGCGGCGAGGGCCGGCGCGGAGTGCACCTCGCCCGGCCGCAGCTCCCCCGCGACGAGGGCGGCCCGCAGGGCGTCCGCCACGCGCTCACGGTAGCTGGGCTTCTTGCCGCCCAGCGGGGGCAGGGCGGGGGCACGGGTGCGCTGGGCGGCCATCGGACGATCTCCTCGAAGGGGGCGGTACGGGCGACTGCGCAGTCTTCCAGGCGCGCAGGGCCCCTTGGGGGCCCGGGGAACCGTTCAGGGGCGCGGGGAACCGCGCGATCGCCGAGGCGCGCGGAACACGCACGGGGGGCTACAGGACGAACCCCGCCGGGAACGGGTCACTCGGATCGAGCAGGTACTGGGCGGTCCCCGTCACCCACGCCCGCCCGGTGAAGCTGGGCAGGACGGCCGGGATCCCGGCCACCTCGGTGGTGCCGTGCAGACGCCCGGTGAAGTGCGTGCCGATGAACGACTCGTTCAAGAACTCGGTCTCCAGCGGAAGCTCACCACGCGCGTGCAACTGCGCCATGCGCGCACTGGTGCCCGTGCCGCAGGGCGAGCGGTCGAACCACCCCGGGTGGATGGCCATCGCGTGCCGCGAGTGCCGGGCCGTCGAACCGGGTGCGACCAGGTGCACGTGGTGGCACCCGCGGATGGAGGGGTCCTCCGGATGGACGGGCTCCCCCTCGGCGTTGACGGCGTCCATCAGGGAGAGACCGGCGGCGAGGATGTCGTCCTTGCGGGCCCGGTCGAAGGGCAGGTCGAACTGCTCCAGCGGCAGGATGGCGTAGAAGTTCCCGCCGTACGCGAGGTCGTAGGTCACCGTCCGCCCGTCGGCGAGCCGGATCTTCCGGTCGAGGGCAACGACGAAGGACGGCACGTTCCTGAGCGTGACCGACCGGGCGGCCCCGTCCCTGACCTCGACCTCGGCGACGACGGGTCCGGCCGGGGTGTCGAGCCGGATGGTCGTCACCGGTTCGACGACCTCGACCATGCCGGTCTCCACGAGGACGGTCGCGACCCCGATGGTCCCGTGCCCGCACATCGGCAGGTAGCCCGACACCTCGATGTAGATGACGCCGTAGTCGCAGTCGGGCCGGGTGGACGGCTGCAGGACCGCGCCGCTCATCGCCGAGTGGCCGCGCGGCTCGTTCATCAGCAACTGTTTGATGTCGTCGCGGTGTTCACGGAAATACAGTCGCCGCTCGTTCATGGTCGCGCCGGGGACCGTGCCGATACCGCCGGTGATCACGCGGGTCGGCATGCCCTCGGTGTGCGAGTCGACGGCGTGCAGGACCAGTGTGCTGCGCATGACTCTGTCTCCCTCGAACCCGGTCTCCGGCTCAGACGAGCCCGGCCGCCACGGCCTTCTCGGTGGCGGCCCGGACGGCGGCCTCCTGGTCGGCCCGCAGCGGCACCCGCGGCGGGCGCACCGGACCGCCGTACCGGCCGACGACGTCCATCGACAGTTTGATCGCCTGGACGAACTCGACCCGGGAGTCCCAGCGCAGCAGCGGGTGCAGCTGCCGGTACAGGGGCAGCGCGGTGTCGAGGTCGCCGCGCACGGCGGCGCGGTACAGCTCGACGGACGCCGCGGGCAGCGCGTTCGGGTAGCCGGCGACCCAGCCCTTGGCGCCGGCCACCGCCAGCTCCAGCAGGACGTCGTCGGCGCCGACCAACAGATCCAGTTCGGGAGCGAGTTCGGCGATGCGGTAGGCGCGGCGCACGTCGCCGGAGAACTCCTTGACGCCCTGGACGTACCCTTCGCCGTGCAGCTGGGCCAGCAGCTCCGGCACCAGGTCGACCTTGGTGTCGATCGGGTTGTTGTACGCGACGATCGGCAGGCCGGCCTTCGCGACCTCGGCGTAGTGGGCCAGGACCGAGCGCTCGTCGGCCCGGTAGGCGTTCGGGGGCAGCAGCATCACGGAGGCGCAGCCCGCGTCGCGTGCCTGCTCGGCCCAGCGCCGGGCCTCGGCGGAGCCGTACGCGGCGACGCCGGGCATCACGCGCGAACCGCCGATCGCCGCCACGGCCGTCTCCACGACCCTGGCGCGCTCCTCGGGGGTCAGCACCTGGTACTCGCCGAGCGAGCCGTTCGGAACGACGCCGTCGCAGCCGTTCCCGACGAGCCACGCGCAGTGGTCGGCGTAGGCGTCGTGGTCGACGGAGAGGTCGGCCCTGAGCGGAAGCGCGGTGGCGACGAGGACACCGCGCCAGGGGCGGTTCCCGGTCCCGGCGTCGGTGTCGGTCTTGATCTGGGTCTGGGTCTGGGTCCGGGTCTTGTCGATGGCGTCGGTCATGAGGATTCCCGTCCGGTCCGTAGGGCGTACAGGTCAGGCGTACAGGTCAGGCGTGCGGGTCGGGGGTACAGGTCGGGCATGCGGGTCGGGCGTGCGGGTCAGGGTGCCTCGTCGGGTTCGCGCGCGAGTACGCCCAGGGGTACGGGCCGGGCGAACGGCCGTCGCGAGGGCGTCGGCGGGCATCCCGCGAGCCCCGCCACGGCCGGACCGCACATCCGGCCCTGGCACCAGCCCATCCCTGCGCGGGTCAGCAGTTTCACGGTGCGCTCGTCCCCTGCGCCGAGTTCGTCGACGGCCTCCCGGATCGCGGAGGCGGGCACTTCCTCGCAGCGGCACACGAGGGTGTCGTCCCCGATCCGCCCGGTCCAGCCGACGGGTGGGGTACAGACGCGGTCGACGGCCGCGAAGAACTTCCGCAGCCCGGCCCGCGCCCCGGCGGCCCGGGCGTACGAACCGGGCTCCGGTGCACGCGCGTCGAGCCGCGCCGCGGCGGACAGTCCCGCGATCCGGCCCTCGGCCAGCGCGAGGGCCGCGCCGCCGATGCCGGTGGTCTCGCCGGCCGCCCAGACGCCCGGTACGTCGGTGCGCTGCTCGTCGTCCACGGCGACGTCCACCCCGTCGAGGCGGCAGCCGAGCGTCTCGGCGAGGTCGGTGTGCGGGAGCATGCCGTGGCCGACGGCGAGGCTGTCGCAGGGGATGTGCCGCTCGCTGCCGTCCCTGATCCGCCCGTCGCTGCCGAGCGCCGCCACGGTCACGGCTTCGAGCCGGCCGGTGCCGTGCGCCGCGACGACGGTGTGGCGGACATGGACCCGGACCCGGTGCCGCGCCAGTGCGGCCGCGTACCACGCGCCTTCGGCGAGCTTGTCCGGGCGGGCGGCGAGGACCCGGGCGTGCCGTACGAGGTCCTTGGGGTCGGCGGATTCCACGAGGGCCGCCACCCGGGCCCCGGCGGCGGCCAGTCCGGCGGCCACGGGCATCAGCAGCGGCCCGGTCCCGGCGACCACGGCGGTACGCCCCGGCAGCACGAGCCCGTCCTTGAGCATGGCCTGCGCCCCGCCCGCGGTGACGACTCCCGGGAGGGTCCAGCCGGGGAAGGGCAGTACCCTCTCGTACCCGCCGGTCGCCAGGAGCACGGCGTCGGCACGGACCGTGACGGACTCCTCCTGCCCGGGCCCGCGCAGGGCGTGCACCCGGAAGGCGCCGGACTCCCCCTCCACGCACCACACGTGGTGGTCGGCCAGGTGTGTGACGCGCCCCGCCGCGGTGTGCGCCGCGAGTCCGTCGCGCAGCGCCTCCCAGGTACGCCACTGGTGGTGCAGGACATGGGGGCGGCGGGCACCGAGCCCGGCGGCGGGCTGCCGGTAGAACTGTCCGCCGGCGTCCGCCGCGGCGTCCACGAGGGTGACCCGCACGCCGCGCGCGGCGGCGGCGAGGGCGGCGGCGAGCCCGGCGGGTCCCGCGCCGACCACGGCGAGGCGGGGCGGTTCAGTCATGGTGCCCGGTCCCTTCCTGGGTGCGGATCACGTCACCGGGCTCGGCCCGCACCAGGCAGGCCCGCTGGTCGGGCCGCCCGTTGACGGTCACCAGGCAGTCGAAGCACACCCCGATGCCGCAGAAGACACCGCGGGGTTCGCCCGTCGCCCGGGTCGTGCGCCAGGACACGACTCCCGCCGACCACAGCGCGGCCGCGATCGTCCGGCCGGGCAGGACGGTGATCTCCCGGCCGTCGAACGTGACGGTGAAGGACGGTTCCGGCCTGGCCCGGACCAGCTTCAGGGGCGTACGCGGTCTCACAGGGCCTCCTCGGACGGCGGGTCGGCGGTGCGCCCGGCGAAGCGGTCGGGGCGGAACGGGGCGAGGTCCAGGTCGGGCGTCCTGCCCGTGAGCACCTGGGCGATCAGGTGGCCCGTCCCCGTGGAGAGCCCGATCCCCGCGCCCTCGTGCCCGCACGCGTGGAAGAGGCCCGGGACGCGCGCGTCGGGCCCGATGGCGGGGAGGTGGTCCGGCATGTACGGCCGGAAGCCGAGGTAGGCGCGCACGGCCCGCACCTGTGCCAGGAACGGGAACAGCAGGGTCGCCCCTGCCGCGAGCCGCCGGGTGACGGGCAGCGAGAAGGAGCGGTCGAAGCCGACCCGTTCCCGGCTGGCGCCGATCAGCACCGGTCCCGCCGCCGTGCCCTCGACCACGGGCGAGGTCTGGAGCGCCGCCGAGTCGCTGGCCACGTCGGCCACGTAGTCCGCCGCGTACACCTTGTGGTGCACCCGGCGCGGCAGCGGCTCGGTGACGAGGACGAAGCCGCGCCGTGGCAGCACGGGCAGGGACACCCCGGCCAGGGCGGCCAGTTCCCCGCCCCAGGTCCCGGCCGCGTTGACGACGGCGGGCGCGTGGATGTCCCCCTGCGGGGTACGGACCCCGCGCACCGCCCCCGACGCCGTACGCAGTACCCGGGTGACCGTCCGTCCGGTCCGCAGCGAGGCCCCGGCCGTGCGGGCGAGGCGGACCAGACGGGCCGCCGCGAGAGCCGGCATCACCTGGGCGTCCTGCGGATAGAGCACGCCACCGGCGAGGCCCTGCGCCAGGTACGGCTCGTGGTCGTGGAGCCGGTCCGGGGCCACGGACACGGCCTCGACCCCGGCCGCCCGCTGGGCGGCGGCCAGCACGTCGAGCGCGGCCAGCCCCTGTTCCCCGGAGGCGACGACCAGCCCTCCCTTGGCCTCGTACTCCACGGACCGCGCCACACCGGGTTCGGCGGCGAGGCCGGCCCACAGCCGCCCGGAGAGCAGCGCGAGGTCGAGCTCGGCCCCGGGCTCCTTGTCGGAGACCAGCAGGTTGCCCTCCCCCGCCCCGGTGGTGCCGCCGCCCACGGGCCCGCGGTCCACCAGCACGACACGCAGCCCCGCCCGAGCGGCGTACAGAGCGGCGGCCGCCCCCACCATCCCGGCCCCCACCACGACGACATCGCAGGTCAGCGCCTCGTTCACGCCAGTACTATGTCACATACCCCAGGATTGGCACAGGGGTGCGGGCGCCTCGGCCCTCAGGCGCGCCGCAGCACCGTCCACCGTGACGGCAGCTCGATCCGCGAGCCGTCGGCACGGCACTCCGTGGTGACCAGCGGCAACTCCCCCTCCGCCAGCACCACGAGACCCGCGGCCCGCAGAAACCCGGGAACGGCGGCGTCGGCCACCTCCCCCGGCGTGAGCCCGTGCCGGAGAACGGGCGCGAGCTTCGCCGGTGGTCCCCCGGGCCCGCCGGCGAGCCCTCGCAGTACCGCCCCCGCCGCCTCGGCGAGCTCCACGGCGAACGCCCGCCCCCGGTCACCGACGAGCGTGGCGATCCCGTCGACGAGCGCCTGCCGGTCCCCCTCCTCGCACTGGTGCAGCACGCCCCGCATGTACACGTTGGCGTCGCCCAGTTCGGCGTGCAGCACCTCGGCCTCCACCGCCTCCGCCGCGTCGAACAGCCGGTAGGACGCCTGCCCCGCCGGATCCGCGAGCCGGGCGTGGTCGAGGGCGGCGGCCGACAGATCGGCACCGACGACCCGCGGGTACCGGTCGGCGAAGAACCGCGTCTGCGTGCCGTTGCCGCAGCCGAGGTCCACGAACGGCAGCCCGGGAGCGGCCAGATGCGGTTCGAACAGCGCGAGGTGGACACGTGCGGTGAGCGCGGGTTCGGCGTCCCAGAAGACGGCCCCCCGCTCGTCGGGGGCCTCGCGCCAGAAGCCCTCCCAGGCCTCTCTGTACCGAGTAGTCACGCTCATGCCGGCTCCCCAGGATGCGACCGCGGACCGCCCTGAACTGACGGGCAGTCCGGTCTACCGCGCCCGGGGCGAGGCGACAAGGACACGGCGCGCACGTTCACGGCGCATCCGGCGGCCGTCCGCCGCCGTCCGCAGCCGTGCGCCCCCCGGACCCGGCGTGCGACGCGGCACGGTCAGCGCGAGCGCCGCGGCACGGTCAGCTCGAACCACACCGTCTTGCCGGAGTCGGTCCGGCTGGTCCCCCACTCACGCGCCAGCGTGCTCACCACCCGCAGGCCCCGGCCGGCGTCGTCGAGCGGGCCGGCGCTGAGCAGCGTGGGCAGGGTGTGGTCGTCGTCGCCCACCTCGCACAGCAGGGTGTCGCCGCGGACGAGCCGCAGGTCGACGGGCCTGCTGTGGGAGTGCCGTACGGCATTGGTGACGAGCTCGCCGACCAGCAGTTCGGCGGTGTCGGCGAGGGAGCCGAGACCCCACGCGTGGAGCTGTTCACGGACCGCCGCACGCGCCCTGCCGGCCTCCCGGGGGTCGTGCCCGATCCGCCACTCGGCGACGTCCTCGGGCTCGATGCCGTTGAGCCGCGCCATCAGGAGCGCGACGTCGTCCTTGCGGCCACCGCGGGTGTTGAGGGTTCGGATGATGGTGTCGCAGGCGTCGTCCATGGACGCGGCCGGATGGGCCGCCGACTCGCACAGCGTGGCCAGTCCGACACCGATGTCCTCGCCGCGCACCTCGACCAGTCCGTCGGTGCACATCACGAGCCGGTCGCCGGGCGCCACCCGCACCCGTACGGACTCGAAGGGCACCCCGCCGACGCCGACGGGCGCGCCGGTCGGCAGGTCGAGCAGATCACTGCGGCCGTTCTCGGCGCGGACCAGCACGGGCGGGATGTGGCCCGCGTTGGCGATCTCCAGCTCGCTCGCGATGGGGTCGTAGATCGCGTACAGACAGGTCGCCAGGTAGTGCTCGCCGAGCCGCTGCGCCAGGTCGTCGAGATTGCGCAGGAGTTGGGCGGGCGGCAGGTCGAGGGCCGCCATGGTCTGGACGGCGGTGCGCAACTGCCCCATCATCGCCGCCGAGTTGAGGCCGTGGCCCATCACGTCGCCGACGACGAGCGCCGTCCGCGAGCCGGGCAGTTTGACCGAGTCGAACCAGTCGCCGCCGACCCGGCCGAGCAGCGTGCCCGGCAGGTAGCGGGTCGCGATGTCGCAGCCGGACATCCGCGGGGCGATGTGCGGCAGCATGCTGTCCTGGAGGGTCTCGGCGACACTCTCCTGGTACGTGTACATACGGGCGTTGTCGAGCACGAGCCCGGCGCGGGCGGCGAGTTCGGCGCCGGTGACCCGGTCCATGTCGTTGAACTCGACGCGCTCCGGGTGGCGCAGCAGGATCATGAAGCCGAGGACGACGTTGCGGGCCTTGAGGGGCACGACCAGCATGGAGCGGCCCGTGATGAGCGGCCGGATGTCGCGCTTCTCGAACTGCGCGGCGATCATGTGGCCCAGCTGCTCGCTGATGCGGGGCACGAGGACGGGTTCGCCGGTGGTCATGCACTGGAAGAACGGCGTGTGCGCCGGGAACGGCATGGCCTCGCCGACCGGTACGACGTCGTCCCAGCGGCCCGGCTCGTCCGTGTGCTCCAGCGCGACCCGGTGCCACATGGTGGTGGTGTCGGGCACGCCCTCGGAGAAGCCCTCGCCGGCGACGACCTGTTCGCGCAGATAGGTCCCGGCCACGTCGGTGAAGCGCGGGACGACGGCCCGGCTGACCTCGACGACGGTGCGGGACAGATCCAGCGAGGTGCCGATGCGTCCGCTGACCTCGTTCAGGAACTCCAGGCGCTCCCGCACGGCCGCGTACTCGAGGTCCTGGACCTCGTCCTCGGCGTCCTCGGGCAGGGGTTCGCCCGACCTGGCCGCCGCGGCGGCCCGCTCCTGGCGCGCCTTGCGCCCGGCGCGCCGCGGCACGCCCCAGTCGGGGGTGACGGGAACGCGGTCGTTCTGGCTGAACTCCAGTACCGGATAGCCCAGTTCGAGGACCTGGGCGACGATGCGGGCGCTCTCGCCGACGCTCATGCTCGGCAGGATCTCGGGCAGTCCGCGGGCCAGCTCCTCGGCGCCGGGGAAGTCGGTGTGCAGGGCGAAGCCGGGCGCGATGCGCTCGACGGCCGCGGCCGTGCCGATGCCGTCGTCGCGACGCAGCGCGTCCGTATCGGCGGCGAGGACCAGCAGCCGCTCCGGGCCGGGTCCCACCAGCGGGTAGGCCCACCACAGGACGTCGATGCGGCCGGGTCCCGCGGCGGTCAGCCGGGCGCGACCGGCCGCCGGGTAGAACAGCCGCCCGTCGAGGGAGGATTCGAGGTCGGGCCCGAACCCGTCGTAGGCGGCGTAGGCCCCGTAGGGCGCGTTCCCGTCGTCCTCGGGCAGGGCACCGGAGACGGGCAGCAGATCGACGGCGAGGCGGCCGACGGCCTCCTCCCTGGCGGTGCCGAAGAGGCGCCGTGCGCCCTGGCTCCAGTGCGTGACCAGGCCCTCGCGGTCCACCACGACCACGGCCAGTGGAATCCGTCCCGCCGCGGCGATCCCCCTCGGAGGGACACCTTTCTCGGTGCCACGGTCCATGGCTCAGGCCCTCTCTCCCGCGGTCCGCAAGATCTGCGCCGCCACACCACCACGGTACGTCCGCCCGCACCGACGATGTGCACCAATCCCCGAATTGCCCCGGCGCACACCGGCACCCCGTGAGGGGCGCGGGGAACTGCGCGACCAGCCCCCACCGGCCGGCGGCCGGCAACCGACCCGCGGCCCCCTCCCGCTCAGTCCTCGTGCCCCAACTGGAGGTCCCGCTCGGTCCTCCCGCCCCCGGCCACCTGCAGAACCGTGGCCACCGGCGGGTACCCCGCCGCGATCACCGTGTACTCCCCGGACGACAGGTCGACGAACCGGAACGCCCCGTCGCCCCCGGTGGTCAGCGTGTCCACCACGTTCCCCGCCGCGTCGAGCAACGTCACCCGCGCGTCCTCTACGGGCCGCCCGCCGCTGGCCCGCACGGTCCCCCGCAGTACCGCCCCGCCCGCGAGCTCGACGTCCTGCCGGGTCTCGCGCGCGGCCTGCACGCTGACGGGCAGCGCGGCGGGCCGGAAGGCCGGAGCGCTCCCGGCGAGGGTGTACTCCCCCGCGACCAGCTCGGTGATGACGTACCCGCCCTCCCGTCCGCTGCGGGTGGCGGCGACCACCTCCCCGTGCACGTTGGTGAGCGTGACGGTCGCGTCCCGCACCGGGGTCCCGTCCGCCGTGACCACGCTCCCGGCCAGCCGCCCCGCGCCGCCCAGCACGACGTCCAGCTCCACGGGCCGCTCCCCGACGGTGACGCTGACCGCCTGCGGCTGGTGCCCGCCGGCCGCGGCGATCAGGACGTACGCACCCGCTCCGGGCGTCGACAGCGCGTACCGTCCGTCCTCGCCGCTCGCGCCCCGCCCGATCTGCTGCCCCCCGACGTCGATGAGGGTCAGCGCGGCGCGGGGCACGACGGTGCCGTCGGGGTGCTGCACGGTCCCGCAGACGGGAATGCCGGCGGCGTACGACGAACGCGCGCCGGGAAGAGCGGTGTGGTGCTGCGTGCCGGTGTGCTGCGGGGTGCTGTGCCGCGGGGTGCTGTGCTGCGCGGGGTCGAGCGGCGTGGCCGTCTCGGGGGCCGTGGTGGTGGGGGTGTGGTGGGACACCAGTGGTTTCTCCTTGAGGAAGAGGGCGACGAGCAGGCCCAGGACGAGCACCGGCACGAGGTAGAGGAAGATCCGCGGCATCGCGTCGGTGTACGCCGCGACGTAGTCCTCCCGCAGGTCGGCGGGCAGCGCGTGGACGAGCTGCGGGGTGAGGGACTCGGCGTCGGGCAGGCCGGCGCCGGACCCGGCGGGCAGCCGGTCGGCGAGGGCGTCGGCGAGCCTGTTCGCGAAGAGCGTGCCGAAGACCGCCGCGCCGACGCTGCCGCCGATCTGCCGGAAGTAGTTGTTGGCGCTGGTCGCGGTGCCGAGGTCGTGCGGGTGCACGGAGTTCTGCACGGCGAGGATCAGCACCGGCATGACCAGCCCGATCCCGGCGCCGAGCAGGGCCATCCACACGCTGTAGTGCAGCCGGGGTGTGTCGGCATCGAGCCGCGAGAGCAGCCACATGCCGACGGCGGACAGGGCGCCGCCGAGCACCGGGTACACCTTGTAGCGGCCGCTGCGGCTGATGAGGTGGCCCGAGACGACGGAGGCGCCGACGATCCCGCCCATCATGGGGAGCATCAGCAGGCCGGACTCGGTGGCGCTGGCGCCGTCGACCATCTGCAGGTAGGTGGGCAGGTAGCTGGCCGCCCCGAAGAGGGCGACCCCGACGATCACGCCCACCACACCGGTGATGTTGAAGACGCCGTCGCGGAACAGCCGCAGCGGGATGAGGGGTTCGGCCGCGCGGTGCTCGGCGACGAGGAAGAGCACGGTCGACACGACGGCCCCCGCGGCGAGAGCGAGGACGACGCGCGAGCCCCACGCGTACTGCGTGCCGCCCCAACTGGTCAGCAGGACCAGGCAGGTCGAGGCGGCGGCGAGCAACAGGGCGCCCAGGACGTCGAGACGGGGCCGGGCGGCGGGCTTCGGCAGGTCCAGGACGACGGCCACGACGACCAGCGTGAGGAGGCCGAAGGGCACGTTGACGTAGAAGCACCAGCGCCAGGAGAGGTGATCGGTGAAGTAGCCGCCGAGCAGCGGGCCCGCGACGGAGGCGATCCCGAACGCGGCGCCGATCAGCCCCATGAAGCGGGCCCGTTCCCGGGGCGGCACGATGTCCGCGATGATCGCCTGCACGCCGATCATGAGGCCGCCGGCACCCACGCCCTGGAGGGCGCGGAAGGCGATCAACTGGTCCATGGTGCGCGACCAACCGGCCAGCGCGGAGCCGATCACGAAGACGACGATCGCGAACTGGAAGACGCCCTTGCGGCCGTAGAGGTCACCGGCCTTGCCGTAGACGGGCAGTCCCACGGTGGACGTGAGCAGGTACGCGGTGATCGCCCAGGACATCCGGTCCAGGCCGTGCAGCTCTCCGACGATCTTCGGGAGCGCGGTGGCGACGATCATCTGCTCCAGCGCGGCGAGCAGCAGGGCCAGCATGAGCGCGCAGAACACCGTGCGCACGCGGCGCGGGCTGAGCGTCACCGGCTGCCGTTGCGCCGCCCCTTCCGCCCCCGACCGCCGCTCCGGTGACGGCACTCGGGGGGTGTCCGGGTCCGGAGCCGAGACCTCCCGTCCGCTCCGCGCCAGTGCCGTCCCGCCCACGTGCTGCTCCCCTCGTCGCGCCTGCGCGGCCCATTTCTCGCATTACGCGACATCTGGGAGCAAGCGCGACGAGTCACCCTGAGGCGGGTCGCGGGGACGTATGCGCCGGTGGGAGCCCTACGGCGCACAGCCGGGCCGCACCGAGAACCACTCGAAACGGTGAGTGCCCGCAGCAACTACCGGGCCGGGCTACTTCTCGACCTCGGCGGCGAGGTTCGCCAGCACGCCGTCGTGGATGCGGCCGAGGCCCTTGGGCGCGAAGGTCCTCTCGAAGAAGCCGCCGATGCCGCCGGCGCCGTCCCAGACGGTGGTGACGACGACCCGGGACTTCCCCTCACCGGCCGGGGTGACCCGCCAGGTGGTGACCATCGAGGAGTTGCGGTCCTTCTCCACCAGCTCGCCGTCGGTGGGCTCGGTCACCTCGAGCAGGCAGTCACGGATCCGCTTGCTGGTGGCCTGGAGCTTCCAGTGGACGAGGGTGCCCTCGCCGTCGCCGCCCTCCCGCACCTCGTACTCGCTGAAGTGTTCGGTCAAGATCTTCGAACGCGTGCCGTTGTAGTCGGCCAGCGCATCGAACACGTCGTCCGGCTGACCCGTGACGACTCGCTCCGTGGTGGCCTCGACCTGCGCCATTGCGTTCCTCCAGCACTCGGGATCTCGGGCGTCAGCGCTCAGCCAACCATCACGCGCCCGAGCCGCCCAAATCGGGGCCCCGCTCACCGATCAGAAACGGGTTCGCACGATCAAGGGAACATGTGTTCTATTCTGTGGTCAGTGCTATCGAGGAGGCGTCATGCGGTGGGAGAACCTCACAGCGGAGTCCGACGGGAACCCGCCCAAAGACCCCGCCCTCTTCGGCGCGGACACGGTGACCACCCGTACGTTCGACACGCCGGAGTTCCGCGGGATCACCTTCCACGAGATCCGGGCCCGGTCGATCGTCAACCGCGTGCCGGGGGCCTCGCGCATGCCGTTCGAGTGGACGGTCAATCCCTACCGCGGCTGCTCACACGCCTGCGTCTACTGTTTCGCCCGCAAGTCGCACAGCTATCTGGACCTCGACACCGGTCTCGGCTTCGACAGCCAGATCGTGGTCAAGGTGAACGCCCCGGAGCTGCTGCGGCGGCAGTTGGGCTCACGCCGCTGGCCCGGTGAGCACATCGCGATGGGCACGAACGTGGACTGCTACCAGCGCGCCGAGGGCCGCTACCGGCTGATGCCGGGGATCATCGCGGCCCTGCGCGACCACGCGAACCCCTTCTCGATCCTCACGAAGGGCACGCTGATCCTGCGCGACCTCGACCTCCTGAAGCAGGCGGCGGCCGTCACGGAGGTCGGCATCTCCGTCTCCGTGGGCTTCACCGACCGCGAGCTGTGGCGGACCGTGGAACCGGGCACCCCGGCCCCCGAGCGCCGCCTGGACGTCGTCCGCACCCTGAGCGCGCACGGCGTCGACTGCGGGGTCCTGATGGCCCCCGTGATCCCCTTCCTGGGCGACGACCCGTCCCAACTGCGGGCGACGGTACGGGCCGTCGCCGCGTCCGGCGCGACCTCGGTGACCCCGCTGGTGCTGCATCTGCGGCCGGGGGCGCGCGAATGGTTCATGGCCTGGCTGGGACACCACCACCCGCATCTGGTGCGCCGGTACGAGCGGCTGTACGCGGAGGGCGCGTACGCCCCGAAGTGGTACCAGCGCCGGATCACCCGGCAGGTCCACGAACTGGCCGAGGAGTACGGCATAGGCCCCACGCGCCCGGGAATGCCCCGCAGGATCCCCCTCCCGGAGCCGGCCGCGCCGGAACCCACCCAGCTCACCCTGCTGTGACCCGCGTCCTTCCGTGACCCGCGTCCTCACACGCGACGTCCCGCACGCCCTGCCCGGCATCCGGCCGCATCCCGCGGCCCGATGGGGTCACGTCTCGGCGGAAACGGTCCTTGCGGACATCCGCCCCGGAACGATACGGCCATGGCCGTGCCGTGCGCGGCCTCCTGTCCGGTCCGTCGATGTGAGGCGATTCATTGTGAACCGACGTGCAGCCGCTCTGTGCGGTGCCGCCGCCGTGGTTGCCGGAATGATCACCGCGGTCCCGGCCGGCGCGGTCCCGGCCGGCGCGGACCGGGGCCCCGCGGGCGGCCGGTACGGCGCCCCGTCCGCCGGCGTGGCGAAGCCCGTCTGGAAGAAGTGCGCCACCAAGAAGTACCCGGCACTGCAGTGCGCCTCCCTGAAGGTGCCGCTCGACCATGCGGACCCGCGCGGCCGGAAGATCACGCTCGCGCTGTCACGGGTCCCGCACACCTCGAAGAAGGCGTACCAGGGGCCCCTGCTGGTGAACCCGGGCGGGCCCGGCGGCAGCGGGCTCACCCTCGCCGGGTTCGTCGCGGCCTCGCTGCCGAAGGGCGTGGCGGCGCAGTACGACGTCATCGGCTTCGACCCGCGCGGCGTCGGGAGGAGCAAGCCCGCCCTGGACTGCGGACCCGGTCACTTCACCCCGGTGCGCCCCGACTCGCTGCCGGTGGGCGACGCCCTGGAGAAGGCGAACCTGGACCGCGTGCGAACCTTCGCGAAGAACTGCGCGAGCAGGTACGGGGACCTGCTGCCGTACATCGACACGGTGAGCGCGGTCCGGGACATGGACGCGGTCCGGCGCGCCCTCGGAGCCGGGCGGATCACCTACTTCGGGTACTCCTACGGCACCTACCTCGGCGTCGTCTACGCCAAGCTGTATCCCGGGCGGGTGCGGCGCATGGTGCTGGACTCCGTCGTCGATCCCACCGGCGTCTGGTACGACGACAACCTGGCGCAGGACCACGCCTTCAACTCCCGCCACCGGGCCTTCATGGCCTGGGTCGCCCGGCACGACGCAAAGTACGGGCTGGGCAGGGACCCGGAAGAGATCGAGACGGCCTGGTACGCGATGCGGGCGGCCCTCGCGAAGAAGCCCGCGAACGGGAAGGTCGGCGCCTCCGAGCTGGAGGACACCTTCTCCCCCGGCGCCTACTACGACGGCTACTGGCCGTCCCTCGCCGCCGCCTTCGCGGCCTACGTGAAGGACGGGAACGACGACCTGCTGGCCGAGGCGTACGAGGACTTCGGCGCCGTCGACGCGGCCGGTGACAACGGCTACAGCGTCTACACCGCGGTGCAGTGCCGTGACGCGCACTGGCCGCGTGACTGGGACGAGTGGCGCGACGACAACTGGGCGGCGTACGAGAAGGCACCGTTCATGACCTGGAACAACGCCTGGTACAACGCCCCGTGCGCCTTCTGGCCCACGGACGCGAAGGAGCCCGTGGACGTCGCGAACGACTCGGTACCACCGGTCCTGCTGTTCCAGGCGACGGACGACGCGGCCACCCCGTACGAGGGCGGCGTCATGGCCCATCGCCTGCTGGCGGGCTCCGGCCTGGTGGTCGAACAGGGCGGCGGCAACCACGGCATCACGCTGAGCGGGAACGCCTGCCTGGACAGGCACCTCGCCGCCTACCTGGCGGACGGCCGGGTACCGCGCGGCGACGGTGAGGCCGACGCGGTGTGCGACAGACTGCCCGAGCCCGAACCGCCGGCCTCCGGTGCGGCCGGCGGGGCGTCGAAGGGGACCGCGCTGCACGGACTGCTCGGCTTCCGGGGCTGACCTGCCGCCGGTGCCCGTCGCCGGTGCGGTGGTGCGGTGGTGCGGTGGTGCAGGATTGATCCATGACCGGACCGATCCGCATCACCGCGCCCGACGGTGTCGCCCCCGCCGCCGCGTACTCCCACGTCGTCATGGGCACCGGCCGCTTCGTGGCGGTCTCGGGCCAGCTGGCGCTCGACGAGGACGGCCGACTCGTCGGTGAGGGCGACCCGGCGGCCCAGGCCCGTCAGGTCTTCGAGAACCTGCGGCGCTGCCTGGCCGCGGCGGGCGCCGGTTTCGACGACGTGGTCAAACTGACCTTCTTCCTCACGGACATGGCCCACCTGCCGGCCGTCCGCGCGGCCCGGGACGAGCACATCGCGCCGGACCGCCTGCCGGCCGCCTCGGCCGTGCAGGTCGCCGCCCTGGTGCGCCCGGAGTTCCTGATGGAGATAGAGGCGTTCGCGGTGGTGTCCGGGTGAGTCACGGACCGGCCGTCCGCGCGATGACCCTCGCCGACTGTCCCCGCGTGGCGGAGATCCGCGTACGCGGCTGGCAGCACGCGTACGCGGGGCTGATGCCGCGGTCGTACCTCGACGGGCTCGACGTGGCGGCCGAACTGCCGCGCCGCCGGGCCCACTTCGAGCGGGCGGGCGAGGGGGTGGTGAACCTCGTCGCGGAGTGGGCCGGGGAGGTCGTCGGCTGGTCCTGCCACGGCCCGTACCGCGACGGCGAACACCGCACCGCGGACGCCGAGCTGTACGCGATCTACGTCGCTCCCGACCGGCTCGGACGCGGTGTGGGCCGCGCGCTGCTGCGGGAGTCGGTCACGCGCTGCGCCGCGGCGGGCCACGGGCGGATGCTGCTGTGGGTGGTGCGGGAGAACGCGGACGCACGCCGCTTCTACGAGAAGGCGGGGTTCGCCGCGGACGGCGTCGAGGAGCCCTTCGAGGTGGCGGGTGCACAGGTGCCCGAGGTGCGTTACGTCCGTCCGCTGGACGGCGTCACGGGGAATCCCCCTTTGGCCTGAGGTCCTCCCCGGGATCTCGCGCGCCCGTGCCGACGCTCCGCGTCGGCTGCCGGAACCGGCCCGTCCACGCCGGTGACGCCCCCTGTCCGGCAACGGTCGGACAGGCGGTACGCCCCGCACATCAGGCGCGGGCCCGCCGTCCCGGACACCTGCGGCACGGGAACCGGACGGGGCGCCGTCCCCGGCGCCCCCTGCCGCCTGCCGCTGACCGCCCGTGCCCCGCGCCTGCCGCCGGCTCCTGACCGTGCGCCCGGCGTCGGGGTGGGGACGGACGGCACAATTGCGGGTACGTCCGGGCTCCGCCGCAGGCGTGCGGCACTACGCTCGGAGCGCGTCGCCACAACCCGCGTGCAGGCCGACCCGGGCCGCGGCGACGCGGTGGGTACGGTCGACGAGGCGCCGCGGGAGGCGACCCGTCGGCCTCCCCCCGCGGCGCGCACGGGGAAGCCGCCGTCCGTTACCTCCGTCGCGCCCGTTGGGCCGGGAGCCGTTTCAGCGCGTCGGTCGCGGCGCGGGCCAGTTCCGGATGGACGAGGGCCTCGTTCAGCACGGGCCGCGCCTTCTCGTCGCCGAGCGCGCCCAGCCCCTCCACACACGCGAGGGCGACCCGGCGGTACGGGTCGTGCGGCCGGAACCTGCGGGCCAGGGTGGTGATGAGCGCGGGGACGGACTCCGGCGCACGGAGTTCGACCAGGAGCCGGACCGGGTGCAGGGCGTAGGCAACGCGCAGTTCGTTGGTGGCGAGGGCGGCCGCCGCGCGGGCGGTGCGCGGGTCACCGAGCCGCGCCAGGGCGTACGCGGCGGACGCGCAGCGCTGCGGGTCCCGGTGGTTGAGCAGCAGGACGAGCGCCTCGAAGGCCCGCCGGTCACCGGCGACACCGAGCCTGAAGGCGGCGAGTTCCCGTGCCCACAGCGGCTGTTCGGGTGCGACGAGCACCCCGGCCAGTGCGTCCAGGTCGTGGGTCGCAGCCAGCCGTTCGTACGAGAAGGACGCCGTCGTACCCGCCTCCTGCCGTAAGCGCTGCGTGAGCGCTCGCAACTCTTCGTCCATGACGCAGAGGGTAGCGGTGGCGACGCAGGTCACACAGACCCGTTCCGCATGCGGTCTGGTGCGCTCGTTACTCGCAGGTTAAGCTCAATCGAGCGAGTTACCCACTCGTCGACTCACCCGTGGTGGCCTGGTGACGCAGCCGCCGCGGGATCACCCCCACACCTCAGGGCCGTGGGGGAGCTGGTCGGTTCGGTACTTCGGGTACCGCAGTACGGCACGGCTCCGGGACAGGGCCGGTCGGATCCTCCTCACCGTCGCGCGGACCGTGCTCCGCACCGCGCGAACGGCACCGGGCGTGTGCGCTGCGCAGCCCGGCGGCATCGGCATCCTCACCCGCATGCGTATCCGCATCCGCGTCCGCATGCGTGACCTCCGCACTCCGTGCGCCCGTCGGCGTATCCCGGTGCGTCCCTCAGCCGTCACTCATTCCTGGAGTCCCGCGATGGCCGCTCCCCTGTCCGCACCCTCCTCGTCCTCCCCGTCGTCGTCGGGGACAGCCCTCAGGACCGTCGCCGTCGTCGGCCTCGGCACGATGGGCACCGGTATCGCCGAGATCCTCGCCCGGGCCGGCCGCGAGGTCGTCGGCATCGACGTCAGCGAGGCGGCCGCGGCGCAGGCCGTCGGCGCGCTCGAGTCCGCGACCGCCCGTGCCGTGCGGCGCGGGCGTCTCACCGAGCAGGAGCGCGACGACACCCTCGCCCGCTTCCGCACCTTCACCGACCTGCGGGCCGCGGCCGACGCCGACCTGGTGATCGAGGTGGCGCCCGAGTCGTACGAGGTCAAGCACCAAATCTTCAGGGAACTGGACGACGTCGTGCGGCCGGGGACGATCCTGGCGACCGGTACGAACGCGCTGTCGGTCACGCGGCTGGCCGCCGACTCGGCGCACCCCGAACGGGTGCTGGGGCTGCACTTCTTCAACCCGGCGCCGGCGATGAAGCTCGTCGAGGTCGTCTCGTCCGTGCTGACCGCGCCGGACGCCGTCGCGGCCGTCACCGACCTCGCGCTCGAACTCGGCAAGGAGCCCGTCGCGGTCGGCGACCGCCCCGGTTTCGTCGCCGACGGCCTGCTCTTCGGCTACCTCAACCAGGCCGCCGCGATGTACGAGGCGAAGTACGCCAGCCGTGAGGACATCGACGCCGCGATGAGGTTCGGCTGCGGCCTGCCGATGGGCCCGCTCGCCCTGCTCGACCTGATCGGCGTCGACACCGCGCGTACGGTCCTGGAGGCCATGTACGCCGAGTCGCACGACCGGCTGCACGCGCCGGCGCCCGTCCTGAAGCAGCTCAGCGAGGCGGGGCTGACCGGGCGCAAGTCGGGGCGCGGCTTCTACACGTACGACGCGCCGGGCAGCGCGACCGTCGTCCCCGACGCGCTGACCCCCTCCGCCGCGGGGTCCCCGTCCGCCGCCCGGCCGGTCCGCTCGGTGGGTGTCGCGGGGTCCGGGACGATGGCGTCCGGCATCGCCGAGGTGTTCGCGAAGGCCGGGTACGAGGTCGTGCTCGCCGCACGCAGCCAGGAGAAGGCGGCGACGGCGAAGGCCCGGATCGGCAGGTCGCTCTCACGCTCCGTCGACAAGGGCCGTATGACGGCCGAGGGGGCGGCCGAGACGCTGGGGCGCATCACGGCGGCGGGCTCGTACGACGCCTTCGCCGACGTCGACCTGGCGCTGGAGGCCGTCGCCGAGGACCTGGAGGTCAAGCGGCAGCTGTTCGCGGTGTTCGACAAGGTCTGCAGGCCGGGGGCGATCCTGGCCACCACGACCTCCTCGCTGCCCGTCGTCGCCTGTGCCCGCGCCACCTCGCGGCCGCAGGACGTGATCGGCATGCACTTCTTCAACCCGGCGCCCGCGATGAAGCTGGTCGAGGTCGTGCGTACGGTCCTGACCGCGGACGACGTGCACGCCACGGTCCGCGAGCTGTGCGCGAAGGTCCGCAAGCACCCGGTGGACTGCGGCGACCGGGCGGGCTTCATCGTGAACGCGCTGCTGTTCCCGTACCTGAACAACGCGATCAAGATGGTCGAGCAGCACTACGCGACGCTCGACGACATCGACGCCGCGATGAAGCTCGGCGGCGGCTACCCGATGGGCCCCTTCGAGCTCCTCGACGTGGTCGGTCTGGACGTCTCGCTCGCCATCGAGAAGGTGCTGCACCGCGAGTTCCGTGACCCGGGACTCGCCCCGGCGCCCCTCCTGGAGCACCTGGTGGCCGCGGGCTGCCTCGGCCGCAAGACGGGCCGCGGCTTCCGCGAATATGCGCGGCGCTGAGCCGCCGCGCGACGACGGCCCCGGCCGGCGCGGCCCGGGGCCGGGCCGCGGACGGCTCGGGTGGGGCGGGCTGCTCGACCCCGGCACCGGGGCGCCCGCGGACGGGGAAAGACCCGGTCACGAGCGCTCCGGCGCGTCCATGCAGTACGTTCGGGGCATGTCCCGGTCCGCCAAGTCCTCCCGTACACCAGCCTCGTCCGACGCGCCGGAGAGCGCCGCGGGCGGCCGCGCGGCGGCGCAACGGCTCAAGATGCGCCGCGAGCTGGCGGCCGCCGCGATGGAACTCTTCGCGACGAAGGGGTACGAGGCGACGACGGTCGACGAGATCGCGGCCGCGGCCGGGGTCGCCCGGCGCACCTTCTTCCGGCACTTCCGCTCCAAGGAAGAGGCCATCTTCCCCGACCACGACGACACCCTGACCCGGGCCGAGGCCGTGCTCAACGCCGCCCCGGCCCACGAGCACCCACTGGACACGGTGTGCCGCGGGATCAAGGAAGTCATGCAGATGTACGCGGCCCGGCCGGAGATCTCGGTCTCGCGCTACAAGCTCACCCGTGAGGTGCCGACCCTGCGCGAGGCGGAGATCGCCTCGGTGGCCCGCTACGAGCGGCTGTTCACGCGCTATCTGCTGGGGCACTTCGACGAGCACGCCCACGACGACGACGCCAACGACGACCCGCTGCTCGCGGAGGTCGCCGCGTCGGCCGTGGTCACCGCCCACAACCACGTCCTGCGCAGGTGGCTGCGGGCCGGCGCGCAGGGGGACGTCGAGGCCCAGCTGGACCACGCCTTCTCGATCGTCCGCAAGACCTTCGGCACCGGGATAGGCGCCGGGCGGGACGCCTCCACGCACACGGCGCCCCTGTCCACCGCCTCGGTGGAGGGCGAGGTGCTGGTGACCGTCGCCCGCGTCGACGCACCGCTCCACCAGGTCATGCGCACGATCGAGCAGGCTCTCAAGGAACGGTCGTAGAGCGACCTCCAGCACCGTCGAAGGGGCACGCCCACAAGGGCGGTGCCCCTTTTTTGCGTCCTCCGCCTTTTTGCGTCCCCGACTGATCGATCATCGCTCATCCGTGACGACCGGATGACAGATGAGAGAAATTTTTGGCACTCGGTGCCTTGCTAGATGGCACGGCGTGTCATACGTTGAAGAGGTCCGGGCGGCCGGCGTGCAGGGATCCTCCGTACGCCGGCTGTCCCCGCACACCACGGTGTGCGCGCCCGGACGCCTGCGTCACAGGCACCCTTCCGCGCCACAAAGCGCTGCCGACACCACCACCCTCCGCCGGACCGACGGCACACCCCACCAGCAGCTACCCACCCCGACGTAACCCTCAGCGTCCTTCCCCGGACGCTCATCGCCGGAGGCGACACCGTGAAGGAAATCCTGGACGCGATCCAGTCGCGGACGGCCACGTCCGCCGACTTCGCCGCCCTGCCGCTCCCCGAGTCCTACCGCGCGGTCACCGTGCACAAGGACGAGACGGAGATGTTCGCCGGGCTCACCACCCGCGACAAGGACCCCCGCAAGTCCATCCACCTGGACGACGTGCCGGTGCCGGAGCTCGGCCCCGGCGAGGCCCTGGTGGCCGTGATGGCCTCCTCGGTCAACTACAACTCGGTGTGGACCTCGATCTTCGAGCCGGTGTCCACCTTCAGCTTCCTGGAGCGCTACGGCAGGCTCAGCGAGCTGACCAAGCGCCACGACCTGCCGTACCACATCATCGGTTCGGACCTCGCGGGCGTCGTGCTGCGCACCGGCCCTGGCGTGAACGCCTGGCATCCCGGTGACGAGGTCGTCGCGCACTGCCTGTCCGTCGAGCTGGAGTCCAGCGACGGGCACAACGACACCATGCTCGACCCCGAGCAGCGCATCTGGGGCTTCGAGACCAACTTCGGCGGGCTCGCCGAGATCGCGCTCGTCAAGTCCAACCAGCTGATGCCGAAGCCGGACCACCTGTCGTGGGAGGAGGCCGCCGCACCGGGGCTCGTGAACTCCACGGCCTACCGGCAGCTGGTCTCGCGCAACGGCGCCGGCATGAAGCAGGGCGACAACGTCCTGATCTGGGGCGCGAGCGGCGGCCTCGGCTCGTACGCCACCCAGTTCGCGCTGGCCGGCGGCGCCAACCCCATCTGCGTGGTGAGCAGCCCGCAGAAGGCGGACATCTGCCGGGCGATGGGCGCCGAGGCGATCATCGACCGCACCGCCGAGGACTACCGGTTCTGGAAGGACGAGCACCACCAGGACCCGAAGGAGTGGAAGCGCTTCGGCAAGCGCATCCGTGAGCTCACCGGCGGCGAGGACGTCGACATCGTCTTCGAGCACCCGGGCCGCGAGACCTTCGGCGCCTCCGTCTACGTCACCCGCAAGGGCGGCACGATCGTCACCTGCGCCTCCACCTCGGGCTACAACCACGAGTACGACAACCGCTACCTGTGGATGTCCCTGAAGCGGATCATCGGCTCGCACTTCGCCAACTACCGCGAGGCCTGGGAGGCCAACCGGCTGATCGCGAAGGGCAAGATCCACCCGACGCTCTCCAAGGTGTACTCGCTGGAGGAGACCGGGCAGGCCGCCTTCGACGTGCACCGCAACCTCCACCAGGGCAAGGTCGGCGTCCTGGCGCTGGCGCCCGCCGAGGGCCTCGGCGTGCGCGACCCGGAGAAGCGCGCCCGGCACGTCGACGCCATCAACCGCTTCCGGAACGTCTGAGGGTCCCCCCATGACTGAGCGCCAGAAGGACCGGCCGTGGCTCATGCGCACCTACGCCGGTCACTCCACCGCCGAGGCGTCCAACGAGCTGTACCGGCGCAACCTCGCCAAGGGGCAGACGGGTCTGTCGGTCGCGTTCGACCTGCCGACCCAGACCGGCTACGACCCCGACCACGTCCTCGCCCGCGGCGAGGTCGGCCGGGTCGGTGTGCCGGTGTCGCACCTCGGTGACATGCGCCGGCTGTTCCAGGACATCCCCCTGGAGCAGATGAACACCTCGATGACCATCAACGCCACCGCCATGTGGCTGCTGGCGCTCTACCAGGTCGTCGCCGAGGAGCAGGGCGCCGACATCACCCGGCTCCAGGGGACGACCCAGAACGACATCGTGAAGGAGTACCTGTCGCGGGGCACGCACGTGTTCCCGCCGGTCCCCTCCCTCCGTCTGACGACGGACATGATCTGCTACACGGTCAACAACATCCCCAGGTGGAATCCGATCAACATCTGCAGTTACCACCTGCAGGAGGCGGGGGCCACCCCGGTCCAGGAGATCGCGTACGCGATGTCCACCCGCGATCGCCGTGCTCGACGCGGTGTTCGCGTCCGGGCAGATCCGCGAGGACCAGAAGGGGGACGTGGTCGCGCGCATCTCCTTCTTCGTGAACGCGGGCGTCCGCTTCGTCGAGGAGATGTGCAAGATGCGGGCGTTCGGCCGCATCTGGGACCGTGTCACACGCGAGCGGTACGGGATCGAGAACCCCAGGCACCGCCGGTTCCGGTACGGGGTCCAGGTCAACTCCCTGGGGCTGACCGAGGCCCAGCCGGAGAACAACATCCAGCGGATCGTCCTGGAGATGCTGGCCGTGACCCTCTCCAAGGACGCCCGCGCGCGTGCCGTGCAACTGCCCGCCTGGAACGAGGCGCTGGGGCTGCCCCGGCCCTGGGACCAGCAGTGGTCGCTGCGGATGCAGCAGGTCCTCGCCTACGAGAGCGACCTGCTGGAGTACGCGGACATCTTCGAGGGCTCGCACGTCGTCGAGGCGAAGGTCGCCGAGCTGGTCGAGGACTCGTTCGCCGAGATGGACCGGATCGAGGAGATGGGCGGCGCGATGGCGGCCGTCGAGTCGGGCTACCTGAAGTCGCAGCTCGTCTCGTCGCACGCGAAGCGCCGGGCCCGTATCGAGTCCGGCGACGAGAAGATCGTCGGCGTCAACATCTTCGAGTCGACCGAGCCGAACCCGCTCACCGCCGACCTGGACGCCGCGATCCAGACGGTCGACCCCGCGGTCGAGGCGCGGGTGACCGCGGCCCTCCGGGAGTGGCGCGACACCCGGTACCAGCCGCCCTTCAACCACCCGCGCCCCTGCAAGGCGCTGGAGAGGCTGAAGGAGGCCGCGCAGGGCACCGGCAACCTGATGCAGGCCACCCTGGAGTGCGCCCGCGCCGGGGTCACGACCGGCGAGTGGGCGGGCGCCCTGCGCGAGGTGTTCGGCGAGTTCCGCGCCCCCACCGGTGTGTCGTCCGCGCCCGTCGCGGTGACCGCCGAGGAGGGCACCGCGATGGCCGCGATCCGCCGCAAGGTGGACCTGACCGCGAAGGACCTCGGCGTCGGCAAGCTCCGCTTCCTGGTGGGCAAGCCGGGCCTGGACGGGCACTCCAACGGCGCCGAGCAGATCGCCGTACGGGCCCGGGACGCCGGGTTCGAGGTGGTCTACCAGGGCATCCGGCTCACGCCCCAGGAGATCGTGTCCGCGGCGGTCGCCGAGGACGTCCACGGCATCGGCCTGTCCATCCTGTCGGGCTCCCACGCCCAGCTGGTGCCCGACGTGCTGGAGCGGCTGCGCGAGGCCGGCGCCGACGACATCCCGGTGATCGCCGGCGGGATCATCCCGAACGCCGACGCCGAGCGGCTCAGGGCCGCGGGAGTGGCCGCGGTCTTCACCCCGAAGGACTTCGACATCACCGGAATCATCGGCCGTATCGTCGACGAGATCCGCACAGCGAACAAGCTCGACCCTCTGGAGGTCCCCGCATGACCAGCCCCGCCCCCCAGGTCGACCGCCTGCGTCCGCGGCGTTCCTGCCTGGCCGTGCCCGGTTCGAACCCCCGCTTCCTGGAGAAGGCCCAGGGCCTGCCCGCCGACCAGGTCTTCCTGGACCTGGAGGACGCGTGCGCGCCGCTCGCCAAGCCGGAGGCGCGGCACACCATCGTCAAGTTCCTCAACGAGGGCGACTGGACGGGCAAGACGCGGGTCGTGCGGGTGAACGACTGGACGACCGAGTGGACGTACCGCGACGTCGTGACGGTCGTCGAGGGCGCGGGGCCGAACCTGGACTGCATCATGCTGCCGAAGGTCCAGGACGCCCAGCAGGTGGTGGCCCTCGACCTGCTGCTGACGCAGATCGAGAAGACGATGGGTTTCGAGGTCGGCAGGATCGGCATCGAGGCGCAGATCGAGAACGCCAGGGGCCTGAACAACGTCAACGAGATCGCGGCGGCCTCCCGGCGCGTCGAGACGATCATCTTCGGCCCGGCCGACTTCATGGCGTCGATCAACATGAAGTCGCTGGTCGTGGGCGAGCAGCCGCCCGGCTACCCGGCGGACGCCTACCACTACATCCTGATGAAGATCCTGATGGCCGCCCGCGCCAACGACCTCCAGGCGATCGACGGCCCCTACCTGCAGATCCGCAACGTCGAGGGCTACCGCGAGGTCGCCGGGCGGGCCGCCGCCCTCGGCTTCGACGGCAAGTGGGTGCTGCACCCCGGTCAGGTCGAGGCGTCGAACGAGATCTTCTCGCCCTCCCAGGAGGACTTCGACCACGCCGAGCTGATCCTGGACGCGTACGAGTACTGCACGTCGGAGGCGGGCGGCCGGAAGGGTTCCGCGATGCTCGGCGACGAGATGATCGACGAGGCCAGCCGCAAGATGGCCCTGGTGATCTCCGGCAAGGGCCGGGCCGCCGGCATGCGGCGCACCTCGAAGTTCGAAGTCCCGGAGGCCTGATCCCATGCAGTTCGGACGCACCTACGAGGAGTTCGAGGTCGGCGCGGTCTACAAGCACTGGCCCGGGAAGACCGTCACGGAGTACGACGACCACCTCTTCTGTCTCCTGACCATGAACCACCACCCGCTCCACCTGGACGCCAACTACGCCGAGAACACCACCGACTTCGGCAAGAACGTGGTGGTCGGGAACTACATCTACTCCCTGCTGCTCGGCATGTCCGTCCCCGACGTGTCGGGCAAGGCGATCGCCAACCTGGAGATCGAGTCGCTCAGGCACGTCGCGCCGACCTTCCACGGCGACACGCTCTACGGCGAGACCACGGTCCTCGACAAGACGCCCTCCCGGTCGAAGGACGACCGCGGGATCGTGCACGTCGAGACCAGGGGTTACAAGCAGGACGGCACGCTGGTCTGCGTGTTCCGCCGCAAGGTGATGGTGCCGACCGAGACGTACATCAAGGAGCGCGGCGGCGAACAGCCCGGCCGGCCCCAGCTCAAGGAGCAGGAGAAGTAGCCATGGCGCGACTCGCCCAGACCGCCGGTCTCACCGACATCCAGCGGGAGATCCTGTCGACCGTACGGGACTTCGTGGACAAGGAGATCCTCCCGGTCGCGACCGAGCTGGAGCACCGCGACGAGTACCCGCAGGCGATCGTCGACGGACTCAAGGAGTTGGGCCTCTTCGGCCTGATGATCCCCGAGGAGTACGGGGGCCTCGGCGAGTCGCTCCTCACCTACGCGCTGTGCGTGGAGGAGATCGCGCGCGGCTGGATGTCGGTGTCCGGCATCATCAACACCCACTTCATCGTGGCCTACCTGCTCAAGCAGCACGGCACGCAGGAGCAGCGGGAGTACTTCCTGCCGCGCATGGCGGCGGGCGAGGTGCGCGGCGCGTTCTCCATGTCCGAGCCGGCGCTGGGCTCCGACGTGTCGGCCATCACCTCCAGGGCGGTGAAGGACGGCGACGGATATGTCCTGAACGGGCAGAAGATGTGGCTCACGAACGGCGGTACGTCGACGCTCGTGGCCGTTCTCGTGAAGAGTGACGAAGGCCATACCCCTGAAGAGGTGGCCGCCGCGCCCCACCGGTCGATGACGACCTTCCTGGTGGAGAAGGAGCCCGGCTTCGGTGAGGTCCGCCCCGGCCTGACCATCCCGGGGAAGATCGACAAGATGGGCTACAAGGGCGTCGACACCACCGAGATGATCATGGACGGTCTGCGCGTTCCGGCCGACCGGGTGCTCGGCGGCACCACCGGCCGGGGCTTTTACCAGATGATGGACGGCGTCGAGGTCGGCCGGGTGAATGTGGCCGCGCGCGGCTGCGGGGTCGCCCAGCGCGCCTTTGAGCTGGGCGTTTCCTATGCCCAGCAGCGTCACACCTTCGGCAGGCCCATCGCCCAGCACCAGGCGATCCAGTTCAAGCTGGCCGAGATGGCTACCAAGGTCGAGGCCGCCCATGCGATGATGGTCAACGCGGCACGCAAAAAGGACTCCGGGGAGCGAAACGACCTCGAGGCAGGGATGGCGAAGTACCTCGCCTCCGAGTACTGCAAAGAGGTCGTGGAGGACGCCTTCCGGATCCACGGCGGCTACGGCTTCTCGAAGGAGTACGAGATCGAGCGCCTCTACCGGGAGGCCCCGATGCTGCTGATCGGCGAAGGTACCGCCGAGATCCAGAAAATGATCATCGGCCGCAGGCTGCTCGAGGAGTATCGGCTGCAGGGCTGAATATACCGATTCGGGGTGTTTTCATCGAGTTGAAGATCACACCCCGCCAGCGGTCCTCGGACACCGACTCGGCTTCCTGGCTTACCCAGTTGTGGCCTGCGACCGGTACGATTCGGGAAAGCCGCCGTCCCCAGTCACCGTGCGGCATCATCCGCTACGAAGGTCATCCATGCCCCACAGCCAAACCTCTGCACCACGCGACAGCCGGGCCGGCGTACGTCTTGCGCGCGGAGCATCGCCGTGGCTCTTCCCGACCGTCGCCACCGCAGCCCTCAGCCTGGTACGCGCGCGCAAGTCCGGCGCCGCCAAGGCAGTGGCCGTGCCCGCCACCGCTCTGGCGGCAGGCATGCTGTGGTTCTTCCGCGACCCCGAGCGCGAGATCACCCAGGGCCGGGTCATCTCGCCCGCCGACGGCGTGGTGCAGAGCATCATGCCGTGGAAGGACGGGCGCACCCGCGTCGCGATCTTCATGAGCCCGCTGAACGTCCACGTCAACCGCGCGCCCCTCTCCGGCACGGTGACGTCGGTCGAGCACATCCCCGGCGGGTTCGTTCCGGCGTTCAACAAGGAGAGCGAGAACAACGAGCGCGTCGTCTGGCACTTCGACACCGAGCTCGGTGACATCGAGATGATCCAGATCGCCGGTGCGGTCGCGCGGCGCATCGTGCCGTACGTCCCACGGGGCACGAAGGTCGAGCAGGGCGAGCGGATCGGGTTGATCCGTTTCGGGTCGCGCGTCGACATCTACCTGCCCGAGGGCGTGGAGGTCGACGTGGAGGTCGGTCAGAAGACCGTGGCTGGGGTGACTCGCATTGACCGTGACTGATCCTGAGGCACGGACCGGCTGGGTGCCGGAGGCCGACGACGTGGACGACGAGGAGGAGATGCCCCTCTCCCTCCGCCTCTCGATAGCGGACACGCTCACGCTCGGTAACGCCACGTGCGGCTTCATGGCGGTGTACTTCACCACCACCGGCATCCTCATCCCGCACCTCACGGGCAGCCAGGAGACCGGCATGGCGCGGCACAGCGCCGCGACCGCCGTGATCCTGATGCTGTGCGCCGCGGTCTTCGACCTGTTCGACGGCCTGGTCGCCCGCAAACTGCGCTCCTCCCCCATGGGCGCGGAGCTGGACAACCTCTCCGACCTGATCAGCTTCGGTCTGGCACCGGCGTACTTCGTCCTCGTGTACGGCATGGTCGCCGACGACGCGCACCAGCGGGTGGCGGCGGTCGGGGGCATCGTGGTCCTGCTGGCCGTCGTGCTGCGCCTCGCGAGATTCTCGTGCGTCACCGTCAAGGACGGCACCTTCCAGGGCATGCCCTCGCCGTTCGGCGCGCTGACGGTCGTGTCGATCGTGCTGCTCGAGCTGCCGTTCGTCGCCACGCTCATGGCGATCATCGGTACGGCGTGGCTCATGGTCAGCCGGGTCGAGTACCCGAAGCCGCGCGGGCGCCTCGCCGGGGCGATGCTCTCCTGGATCGTGCTGAGCATGGCGCTGCTGGCCGCGTGGGCGTTCGACGCGCCCGGCGGGCAGCTGCTGCTCCAGACCGGCTGTGCGCTTCAGCTGGTGATGGGGGCCGTCATCCCCCTCTTCGCCACGGCTCGCAGGGTCAACAATTTTCGCGGCAACCGGCGGGAAGCGCGGGCTGCGCAGCTGCCGTAGTCGTCGTGTGGTCGTGTGGTGTGGGAAGGGCCCCGAACCGTTCGGTTCGGGGCCCTTCCCTTGAGCGCTCACCGCTCACCGTGCGGGTGCGTGGGGGTTGCTCGCGCAGCTCCCCGCGTCCCTCACGGGGCGCCCCCTCTCCTACGGGGTCACTGTGTACGCCTCCGCCACCGTGGAGACCTCCGGTTCCCGGACCACCTTCATGCCGCCCGTCACCGACTTGTCGGGCTGCAGGATGACGCTCTCCTTGGAGGAGGCGGCCTTGGGATCGGTGAAGTTCTGCGCCGTGCCGAAGCCCGCGTCCAGGGCGTCGATGGTGAGCACGGCCTTGTCCACGCCCTCGCGGGTCAGGTCCTTGCTCGCGCAGGCCTTCTTCAGCGCCTCGCCGAACGTGGCGGCGGCCGTCCAGCCGGCCACCACGCCGTTGTCGAGGGAGTCCTTCGGGTACGCCTTCTTGTAGTCGGCCACCACCTTCTGGGCCTGCGGGGTGTCCGCGCCGATGGGCAGCGAGGGCGAGGCCACGTAGTAGTTCTTCTCCAGTGCCGGGCCCGCCTGGGTGGCGAGGAGCTGCGGGGCGAAGGCCGAGTTGTTGCCGATGATCGGGACGTCGAAGCCACCGGCCGCGGCGACGCCGACCAGGGAGGCCGCCTGGCGCGGACCCGCGCTGATCACGATCGCCTTGACGCCGGCCTTCTTCAGGGCGGCGACCTGCGCGGTCATGTCGTTGTCGGTCGGTTTGATCTTCTGTTCGACGACGGTCAGGCCCGCCTCCTTCGCGATGTGCTCGGAGCCGGTCAGCGCGCTCTCGCCGTAGTCGCCCTCGAAGTAGACGTGCCCGAGCTTGTCGCCCTTCTTGAGGCCCTTCTCCTTCATCAGGAAGTCGACGGCGTTGATCGTCTCGATGTCGTACGTGGACCCGATGACCCGGATGTAGGAGCTGCCGAGCAGCGAGGACGACCAGGCCTGCGGCAGGACCAGGCCCTTGTCCTGGCCGTCGATGCGCGGCTTGACCGCGGCGACGAACGGCGAACCGATGAACTGGACGAATCCCAGCACCTTGGGCGCCAGCTCCGTGTACCCGGAGACGGCCTTCTGCGGGTCGTAGCCGTGGTCGCGGACGGTCAGCTCGACCTTGTAGCCGCACACTCCCCCGCCGGCGTTCAGCTGCTTCACATAGAGCTGCTGGGCCTGTGTGACGCTCTTGCCGAGGGTCGCGTACACCCCCGTCATGTCGGTGAGGGCGCCCAGCGTGATGGTCTTGCCGGAGATGCCCTCACCGGTCTTCACCTCCCCCGCGGCCGTGTCGCCCTTCTTGTCGTCGTCCTTGACCTTCGAGCTGCAGCCGGACAGCAGCAGCAGCGCTGCGAGGGCGCCCGCGGTCACCCTGGCCGTACGGGTCGCGTTCATCGTGCTCATCGTTCCTCCCCTGGATCGGTCCTGAAGCGTCGCCCGGCGGCCACCCTGACCAGGCCGCCGGGCAGGAAGAGCACCACCGCGACAACGGCGGCGCCATAGAGGTACCGGGATGCCTCGCCCGGTGCGATCCCGCCCGTACCCGGGGCGGAGACCAGGGGCAGCGCGTCGCTGTAGCGGGTCAGCAGCTGCGGCAGCAGGGAGACGAAGACCGCCCCGACCACCGCCCCCGAGACCGAGCCGAGCCCGCCGATGACGATCATGGCGAGGTACTCGAGCGACAGCGTGATGCCGAAGTAGTCCGGCACCGTCCGCTGGAAGACCAGGGCGAGCAGGACGCCCGCGAGGCCCGCGTACATCGAGGACAGGACGAAGACGGCGGCCCGGTAGCGGGCCACCGGGACACCGATGACACCGGCCGCGATGCGGTGGTCGCGGATCGCGTTCATCGCGCGGCCGGGACGCCCGCGCAGCACCCCGCGGGCGAAGAGCCCGCAGCCGCAGAGCAGGACGAGTCCCGCGTACCAGAGCTTCTCCGCGGAGCCGAAGGGGACGTCGGCGACGAGGAGCTCGGTGTCGTCGAAGGTCAGCCCGAACAGGCTCAGGGGCGGTACGTCGCGCCCGTTGAAGCCGCCGGTGAGGTCCCGCGCGTTGAACAGCACGTGCTGCCCGATGAAGATCAGCGCGAGGGTGGCGATACCCAGGTAGGCGCCGCGCAGACGTCCCGCGATGGGGCTGAAGAGGCCGCCCGCCAGGCCCGCGACCAGGACGGCGAGGACGGCCGCGAGCCAGGTCGGCAGGCCGAGGCCGGTCAGCCCGTCACCGCTGTCCGCGGCGAACACGCAGTAGCCGTACGCGCCGACCGCGAGGAAGAAGGCGTGCCCCATGGAGAGCTGGCCGGTGGAGCCGGTGAGCAGGTTGAGCCCGATCGCGCCGATCGCCGCGGCCATCGCGAACAGGCCCGCCTGGAGCCAGAACCGGTCCAGGTAGAAGGGCAGGAGGAGCAGCAGGAGGCCGCCGGCGGCCCACCCGTACGTACGCCTGCGGACGGCGAACCGCGCGGGGCGGCGGGCGGGGGCTTCGGACACGGGTGCTTCAGGCACGGACGCCTCGGAGACCGACGCTTCAGACACGGGCGAGCTCCTTCGTGCCGAACAGCCCGGCGGGCCGGATGAGCAGGATCACGGTCATCACGAGGTAGGGGGCGACGTCGCCCAGACCCCGGCCCAGGAAGCTCAGTTCGCTCTGGTAGCCGGTCGCCAGGGATTCCGTGACGCCGACGACCAGGCCGCCGACGAGCGCTCCGGTCGTGGAGTCCAGGCCGCCGAGGATCGCGGCGGGGAAGGCCTTGAGGGCGGCGAGCGAGGTGGCCCTCTCCAGGCCCGGCGTGGGGAAGACCGTCAGGAACAGGGCGGCGACGGCGGCGAGTCCGCCCGCCACGGCCCAGGCCCCGAGCGACACCCGGCCCAGCCGTACGCCCATCAGCGCGGCCGTCTCGGGGCTCTCCGCGGCGGCCCGCATCGCGACGCCCCAGGAGGTGTAGCGGAACGCGAGCAGGAAGACCGTGATGAGCAGGCCCGCGGTGACGAAGGCGGCGATGCGCGTGTGCGCCAGCGAGATGGGGCCGACGGTGAGCACCGAGTCGCCCCACGGATCACCGAGCGGGAGGACGTCGGTGCCGATCCGGCGGGTCAGTTCCGTAGTGAGCAGGATGTCCACGCCGATCGTGACGATGGCGAGGACGCTGTGGTCGTGGCCCCGGTAGCGGCGCATCACCAGGAACTCGACGGCCGCCCCGACCACCGCGGCCCCGGCGATCCCGACCAGCAGGGCGGGCCAGAAGCCGATGTCGTCGTGGAGCGTCGCGGTGAAGTACCCGCCCGCGAGGAGCAGCGAGGCGTGGGCGAAGTTGACGACCTCGGTGGCCCGGAAGATGACCACGAAGCCGAGGGCGATGAGGGCGTAGACCGACCCCATGGAGATGCCGTTGAGGAGGAGTTCGACGAAGGTGCTCATGACGTGGCCTCCTCCTCGTCGGGGCGTTCCCCGAGGTAGGCGCGGACGACCGCCGGGTCGTTCTGCACGTCGGCGGGGGCGCCGTCCGCGATGCGGCGCCCGAAGTCGAGTACGGTCACCGCGTCGGCGAGCCGCATCACCACCCCCATGTCGTGTTCCACCAGGACGATCGAGATGCCGAGGCTGTCGCGGACGCCCGCGATCACGGCCGCGGTACGGGTCCGCTCGTCGGCGGTCATGCCGGCCACCGGTTCGTCCAGGAGAAGCAGGCGGGGCTCCATGCACAGGGCGCGGGCGAGTTCGGCGAGTTTCTGCTGCCCGTACGGGAGGGAGCCGGCCGGCCGGCCGAGGCAGGACGAGATGCCGACGAACTCGGCGATCTCACGGACGCGTTCACGGTGACGGCGCTCCTCACGGGCCGCTGCGGGGAGCCTCAGGCCGGCGGAGAGGAAGCCGCTGCGGGTCAGCCGGTGGCGGCCCAGCAGGAGGCTGTCCTCGACCGTGGCGAGCGGTGGCAGGGCGAGGTTCTGGAAGATGCGGGCGACGCCCAGGCCGGCGATGCGGTGCGGAGGCATCCCGGTCAGTTCGTGCTCGCCGAAGCGGACGCTGCCGGCGGTGGCGCGGTAGACGCCGGACAGGACGTTGAAGCAGGTGGACTTCCCGGCGCCGTTCGGTCCGATGAGGGCGTGGACGGTGCCCGGGCGCACGGTGAAACCGATGGCGTCCAGGGCGGTCAGGCCGGCGAAGCGCACGGTCAGGTCCCGTACGTGCAGCGGCGGTACGCCCGCATCGTGGCCGGTGCCGGTATCGGTGCCGGAGCCGAAACCGGTGCCTGTGCCGTTTCCGGTGCCTGTGCCTGGTGAAGTGGGCTGTGGTGGCGCGTCGTTCGTCATGGTGGTGTGCTCACCCCTTCCATCGGGTCAGCGCCGGGTGCGAGGCGCGGGCCCGCTCGGCGTCGGCCGCCGCGTCCTCGTCGACCACGCCCAGATAGCGGCGGCGCACCTCGTCGGAGGCGGCGAGTTCGTCCGCCGGGCCGGACAGGGTGACCTCGCCGACCTCCAGGACGTAGGCGTGGGAGGCGAGGCGCAGGGCGAGGGCGGCGTTCTGCTCGACGAGCAGGATCGAGGTGCCCTGGGTGCTGATCTCCCGGACCGTCTCGGCGATCCGCTCGGCCATCAACGGGGCGAGCCCCAGCGACGGTTCGTCGAGGAGCAGCATCCTCGGAGCGGCCATCAGGGCGCGGCCGACCGCGAGCATCTGCTGCTCGCCGCCCGACAGGAGGCCGGCGCGCTGCTGGGCGCGGTCGGCGAGGACGGGGAACAGTTCGTGGACGCGGCGCAGGGCGGCGGCCCGGTCCGCGCGGCTCCCGGTGGCGCCGAGCGACCCGGCCCGCAGGTTGTCCGCGACGGTCATCCGGGCGAACACCCGCCGTCCTTCCGGGATCTGGGAGATCCCGGCGGCGACCACCCGGTCCGGCGGCACGCCGTCGATCCGGCGGCCGTCCAGGCTCACCGTGCCGCCGGTGACCGCGCCGCCGTGGAAGGACAGGGTCCGGCAGATCGCCCGGAGCAGGGTCGACTTGCCCGCGCCGTTGCCGCCGAGGACCGTGACCACGGCTCCCTCCGGCACCTCCAGGGACACCTGGCGCAGTGCTCGTACGGGACCGTATCCGACCGACAGTTCGTGTACGGCCAGCCCTGGACCACCCATGGCATTCCCCCTGTCGTCGCGCTCTCGACCGCCGTGGTCCGGCGGCGTGTTCACGGTCGGTGTGGCGCTCACCACAGCACCGGCAAAGGCGCCCGTCCACGGGGCGCGGGCGAATCGCTGCGGGTGACCAGCGGGCGCGGGTGCGCGTTGTGCGCGCGCACAACACCGCGTGTCAGGGGCCTGTGCGCGGCGGGTGACCGATGGCATCCTCCGGTCATGGGAGCCCGCAGAAGGCGTACCGGTGACGACTGGAAGCTGCTCGCCGAGTCCTGCACGGCGCTGCTGGAGCGGCTGCCGGAACTCGTCGACGAGCACATGCGACAGCTGGCCGGACACTCCCCCGTCTACGGGGAGTTCCTGCCGTACGACCAGCAGTGGCGGGAGGCGGAGGAGGCGATGCGGATCGGGATCGGGACGATCTCCGCGCCGCGGGACTCGCCGCGCCGCGACCTGGAGTACGCGCAGGACGCGGGGCGGCGCCGGGCCCAGCAGGGGCTGCCGCTGGAGCTGCTGGTGCACGCGTACCGCGCGGCGGGCTATCTGGTGTGGGACGCGCTGCTGGAGGACGCGGCCGGGAGGGAACCGGAGCGGCTCGGCGCGCTGATGCGGTCGGCGACCATGGTGTGGTCCGCCGTGGACGCGCAGGCCGCGGCGGCGACCGAGGCGTACCTGACCACCGAGGCGGAGCTCCGGCGGCGTACCGACGAGCGGCTGCAGGCACTGCTCGACGCGCTCCTTGAAGGGCAGGAGGCGCCCGGCCTGGCGGCGCGCGCCGCGGCGGGGCTCGACCTTCCCGAGCGGGGCCCGTACGCCGTCGTCGTGCTGCGCTCCGAACGGCGCGAGCCCGTACGGCGGCCCGTGGAGGGCGACGGGCTGCGGTTCGTGTGGCGGATGCGGGCGGACTGCGAGGTCGGGGTGGTGGCCCTCGCGGCCGGGCAGGGCCTGGACGGGGTCGCGCGGGCGCTCGACGGGCGCTGCTCCGGTCCCGGCGGGATCAGTCCCGTGGTCGCCGGGCTCGCCGAACTCGGGCGGGCGCGACGGCTCGCCGAGCTGGCCCTGCGGACGTGTCCGCCCGACGCGAATGCCGTCGTACGGCTCGACCAGCGGATGCCGACGGCGCTCGTCGTCAGCCAGCCGGAGCTGGCCGGGCGGCTGGTGGCGGACGTCTTCGGTGCGCTGCTGGAACTGGAGCCGGCGGACCGGGCGGTGCTGCTGGAGACGCTGGACGCGTGGCTGTGCTGCGAGGGGTCCGCCGGGCGGGCCGCCGGGCGTCTCTACTGCCACCGCAACACGGTCTTCAACCGCCTGCGGCGTCTGGAGCAGCTCACATCGCGGTCGCTCGCGCGGCCGCGGGACCTGATCGAGATGACGTTGGCGTTGGACGCGTACCGGTTGAGCTGAGGGTTCCCTCGCCTCCGGGGGCTGCGCCCCGGGCCCCCTTCGTCCTCGGACGCCGGACGGGCTGAAAAACTCAGCCCGTCCGGCGTCCGAGGACCGGGGGTTCGGGGCGCAGCCCCCGAGTGGTGACGGGAACGGGTAGGGGCGGCGGGGGCGAAATCCTCAGGTCAGCGGAGGAAGTCCGCGGCGATCCGTTCCCCGACCCGCTCCAGGATCGGGCCCGCCTCCGCGAGGCACCGGCCGACATCCGGCTCGACCTCCGTCAGCGGATACACCCGCCGGATCCCGGCCCGTCCCAACGCCTCGGGCGCCAGCGCCAACCGCCCGCACACGGCGATGACTTCCTTGCCGGCGGCCCGCGCGGCGGCGGCCACCCCGGCGGGAGCCTTCCCGTGCAGGGTCTGCTCGTCGAGCGACCCCTCACCCGTGATGACCAGCGTCGCCCGTTCCAGCGCGGACGCGAACCCCAGCACGTCGAGCATGACCTCGATCCCGGGGCGGAATCCGGCACCGAGACCCACGAGAGCCCCGTACCCGATGCCCCCGGCGGCCCCGGCGCCGGGCGCGACGGCGTACTCCGCCGCCCGGCCCCCGATCGCCTTCTCCAGGACCGCCGCGAAGTGGGCGAGCCCCGCGTCGAGGACCGCCACGTCGTCGGGAGAGGCCCCCTTCTGGGGTCCGTACACCGCCGCCGCGCCCTTCGGACCGGTCAGCGGGTTGTCCACGTCACTGGCGAGGACGACGTCGACGGCGGTGAGCCGGGGGTCGAGACCGGTCAGGTCCGCCGTGGCGAGTTCTCCGAGGGAACCGCCCCCGGGCGGCACGGGCTCGCCGTCCTCGTCGAGGAACCGGGCCCCGAGCGCGGCCAGCATCCCGGCCCCGCCGTCGGTGGTCGCACTGCCGCCGACGCCGAACACGATCGTGCGCGCCCCGGCGTCGAGCGCGGCCCGCAGCAGTTCCCCGGACCCGTAGGTGGACGACGTGAGGGGCGCGAAGACCCCGGCGGGCAGCCGCTGCAGCCCGCTCGCCTCGGCCATCTCCACGACCGCGGTCCCGTCGCGCAGCGCGAACGCGGCGGTGACCTCGTCGCCCAGCGGCCCGGCGACCCGTACCTCGTGCCGCTCGAACCCGGCCGCGACCACCGCGTCGACGGTGCCGTCGCCGCCGTCGGCGACCGGGAGGGCCTCCACTTCGACGTCCGGCGCGATCCGGCGCAGTCCCGCCGTCACCCGCTCGGCTACCTGCACGGCCGTGAGCGTGCCCTTGAACTTGTCCGCGGCGATGAGCACCCGCTGGGTACGGCTGCCGGTCCGATTCACTGCAGCGTCCGCCACCTTGCATTCCCCTTGCTGTTCGGGCCTTGCACACGTCAAGGCAGTCGCGCCGCTGCGACCCTAACCGCAGGAAGGGGCCGCTGCCCAGGGCCGCCCTCCAGGACGGCTGCCCGGGACGGCTGCCCGGGACGGCCGCTCAGCCCGCGTCGATCGCGCGCGAGTCGTAGAGCTGGTGCGTCAGCGTGCCCTTGTGCCCGAACGGCACGCTGATGTGCTCCAGCACGTCCTCCAGGAGGTCGAGGTCCCCCGTCCGCACACCGACGTCCCCGGTCTCGACGAGCGGCTCGGCGCGCGCCGCCCGGGCCGCGGCGGCACCGGTCCCGGTGGCGGACAGGACGGCGACGACCGCGGCGGCACCGACCGCGAGGACGGTCGTACGGCTCAACGACTTCATGGGACTCCAGACGCGCGACACGGACATGCATATGAATATTAATGCGGGTAAAACCCGACGAGCTTCTCATGTGGCGCGGTACCGAAAGTATGGCCGGAAGCACGGAAAGCAGGCCGGACCGGCAGGAATTCGGCACACCGGGTGTAAGTACGTCGCGCGTTGACGCTCGTGCGGAACCGCCGCTCGATCTCGTTACGCTGGCCCGATGACGACCCTTGACTTCGCCACGTACATCGCGGGCCTCCCGCGTGTGCTCCTCGGCGCCGCCGCGCTCTTCCGTGACACCGAGGGCCGTGTGCTGCTCGTCGAGCCCAACTACCGCGAGGGCTGGGCGCTGCCGGGCGGGACCGTGGAATCGGACGAGGGCGAGACCCCGCGGCAGGGGGCCCACCGGGAGACCCTGGAGGAGATCGGCCTGGACATCCCGCTCGGCCGGCTGCTCGCGGTGGACTGGGTGCCGGGCACCGGGCACCCTCCGGGCGTCGCCTACCTGTACGACGGCGGAGTCCTGACCGAGGACCAGTTCACGTCGATCCGCCTCCAGGAGTCGGAACTGCTGTCCTGGCGACTGGTCCCGCGCGAGGAGCTCCCCCGGTACCTCTTCGGCTCCCTGGGCCGCCGCGTGGCCGCCGCACTGGACGCGCTCGCGCAGGGCACCGGGACGGTGGAGCTGGAGAACGGCCACCGGGCCGATATCCGTTAGCCCCGCGGAGGCGTGCGCCCTACGCTCGGCCCATGAGCAAGCCCCTGGTCGCCGTCCTGAGTGGCGCCGGTGTCTCCACCGATTCCGGCATCCCCGACTACCACGGCCCGAACGGTGTGTGGCGGCGCGATCCAAAAGCCCAGAAGCTCGTCACGTACGAGTACTACATGGGTGATCCGGAGATCCGGCGCCGCTCGTGGCGGATGCGCCGCGAGAGCGGGACCCTGCGGGCGGAGCCGAACGCGGCGCACCGGGCGGTGGCCGAGCTGGAGCGGGCCGGGGTGCCGGTGCGGGTGATCACGCAGAACGTGGACGGGCTGCACCAGCTCGCCGGGCTGTCCGCCCGCAAGGTCCTCGAACTGCACGGCAGCGCGCACGGTGTGGTGTGTACGCGATGTCATGTGCGCGGGCCGATGGAGGACGTCCTGGCCCGGGTCGACGCCGGGGAGGCGGATCCGCCCTGCCTGGAGTGCGGCGGGATCCTCAAGCCGGCGACCGTCATGTTCGGTGAGCGGCTCGACCCGGTGGTGCTGGGGGACGCGCTCGCCGTCGCCAAGGCGTGCCAGGTGTTCGTCGCCGTCGGCACCAGCCTCCAGGTGGAACCCGCCGCGGGCCTCGCCGGCGTCGCGGCCGATTACGGGGCCCGCCTCGTCGTGGTCAACGCCGAGCCGACCCCGTACGACGACCGCGCCGACGAGGTGATCCGGGAACCGATCGGCACGAGTCTGCCCCGGCTGCTGCGGGAGCTGGCCGCCTGACCGGGTGGTGCGCGGACCGGGCCGGCCCGTGACGGCGGCCGGTGTCAGAACAGCGCCGCGGCTCCCTCCCCCCGCTCGAAGTCCAGCAGCCGCTGCTTGCGTGCCAGGCCGCCGCCGTAGCCCGTGAGGCTGCCGTCCGCGCCCACCACCCGGTGGCAGGGCACGATGATGCCCAGCGGGTTCCTGCCGTTGGCGAGGCCCACCGCCCGGGATGCGCCGGGGTTGCCGAGGGTGTCCGCGAGTTGGCCGTACGTGCGGGTCTCGCCGTACGGGATGCGGCGCAGTTCCGCCCAGACCGAGCGCTGGAACGGGGTGCCGTGCAGGTGGAGCCGGACCGAGAAGTCCTTCGACTCGCCCGCGAAATAGGCCGCCAGTTCTTCGGTCGCCTCGGCGAACGGCGTGTCGTCCGGGTCGCCGAAGGTCTCCTCGGGCGGGCGGTGGCGCTGGCCGGTCATGTAGAGCCCGGAGAGGACGCCGTCGGTGGCGACGAGTGTGAGCGGGCCGTACGGGCTGTCGATGACGGTGTGCTGTTTCACTTCGAGTCCTTCGGTGCGTGGGTCACGTGTCCGGGGAGGAAGTTGACCGGGTGGGTGCTCGTCGCCCAGAGGTACTGGACGGCGTACGCGCGCCAGGGGCGCCAGTCCTCGGCACGCGCCGTCAGTGCGGCGGGGGTGGTCGGCAGGCCCAGGTCCCGCGCGGCGTACCGGACTCCGAGGTCGGTGACCGGGAACGCGTCCGGGTCGCCGAGGGCACGCATCGCGACGGCCTCGACGGTCCAGGGCCCGAACCCGGGCAGGGCGAGCAGCCGCGCCCTGGTCTCCGTCCAGTCCTGCTCGACGCCCAGGTTGACCGTGCCGTCCGCCAGCCGGGCCACCAGCGTGGTGAGGGTGGTCCGGCGGGTGGCCGGCATCGCCAGAGTCCCGGGGTCCAGCGCCGCGAGCGCCTCGACCGACGGGAAGAGGTGGGTGAGACCGCCCTCGGGGTCGTCGACCGGCTCCCCGTGGGCCGTGACCAGGCGGGCCGCGTGCGTACGGGCCGCCGCCGTGGACACCTGCTGGCCCAGCACGGCCCGCACCGCGAACTCGGCCTCGTCGACCGTGCGCGGCACCCGGCGGCCCGGCGCCTTGTCGACGAGCGGCGCCAGCGCCGGATCCCTGCGCAGCCGGTCGTCGACCGCGACAGGGTCCGCGTCCAGGTCGAGCAGGCGGCGGCAGCGGCTGATGGCGACGGTCAGGTCGCGCAGGTCGCCGAGCGTGAGCCGGCAGCCGATGTGCTCGGGCCCCGGGGTGAGCGCGACGACACCGGGGGCGTACGGCAGACGCAGGGTCCGCCGGTACGCGCCGTCGCGCCACTCCTCCACCCCGGGTACGGCGGTGGCGGCGAGGTGGCCGAAGAGGTTGTCGGGGTTGAGCGGGGCCCGGAAGGGGAGCCGCAGGGTCAGCACCCCGGGTGTGCCGGTGGAGCGGGAGCCCCTCCTGGGTGCCCTGGCGCGCAGTTCGCCGGGGGCGAGGGCGAAGACCTCGCGGACCGTGTCGTTGAAGGTGCGGATCGAGGAGAAGCCCGCCGCGAAGGCGATCTCGGCCATCGGCAGCGCGGTCGTCTCGATGAGCAGCCGTGCCGTCTGGGCGCGCTGGGCGCGGGCCAGGGCGAGGGGTCCCGCCCCCAGTTCTGCGAGGAGCTGGCGCTCGATCTGCCGGGTGCTGTAGCCGAGGCGGGTCGCGAGCCCCGGTACGCCCTCGCGGTCCACGGTCCCGTCGGCGATCAGCCGCATGGCGCGGGCCACCAGGTCGGCCCGCCGGTTCCACTCGGGCGAGCCCGGGCTGGTGTCGGGGCGGCAGCGCTTGCACGCCCGGAAGCCGGCCTGCTGGCAGGCGGCGGCGCTCGGGTAGAACGTCATGTTCTGCGGCTTCGGCGGCACGACGGGGCAGCTGGGCCGGCAGTAGATCCGCGTGGTCAGGACCGCCGTGAAGAACCAGCCGTCGAAGCGGGCGTCCTTGGACTGGACGGCGCGTACACAGCGCTCGGTCTCGGTGTGCATCCCGTTCTCCATGCCCACCAGCATCGCCCTCGGTCAGGGCGATGGCTGGCGGAAAACCGACATCTGGTCGGTCCGGACGGACCGCGCGGAACGGACCGGTGGGGCTACTCCTGGGCCGTGGGCCGCCGCGAGGCCTCCGTCGCCCGGCCGACGTCGGTCAGGGGGCGCAGCCGGTACGTGTAGGAGTAGTCCCGGCCGGCGGGGAGCTTGTACTCGTCGTGCGTGTGTGCGCCCCAGCTGTTGTCGCCGCCCACACCCATCTGCCGGTGGTTCACCCGCAGCACGACCTCGTCCCGCGGGGTCAGCTGGTAGTCGTGGCGCGTACCGACGGACAGGTCCTCGGGCGTGAAGTGGGAGGCGTTGACCTCGATGAGCGGTTCACCGCAGACCAGCAGCCCGGCGCCGGAGCGGTCGGTCAGGGCGGCCCAGCGGACGTCGGTCCTGTTCCCGTTCTCCTGCGGCCGGATGTACGGCGTCCACTGCCCGGCCACGGTCCCGGAGTACAGCCCCACGTCGGTTCCGGTGTTGCGGTCCCAGTGGTTCTCCTCGGGGCCGCGGCCGTGGTGGTGCAGGTGCTCGAGGCGGCCCGGCAGGAACAGCAGGGTGCCGACCTCCGGGATGTAGGGCAGGTCCGCCGCGCCCGGGTGCAGGGTGTTGTCGACCCTGATCTCGCCGTTGCCGAAGACCGTGTACGTGGTGGTGTACGCCGATTCGGTGGTGGTGGGCAGGGTTCCGGCGACCTCGATGCGGACGGCCCGGTCGCGCAGGGCCCGCACGCCCACGTCCGTCACCTCGCGCCGGGTCCCGGCGTCGCGCCAGGTCTGGTTGCGGACGTGCTGGCCGTTGCCCCGGTCGTTGTCGGTCGGTGCCCGCCAGAAGTTCGGCACCGGCCCGGAGGTGATCAGCCGGGCGCCGCGGACCTCGTACGACGTGAGGAGGCCGGTGCCCCGGTCGACGGTCACGGAGAAGTCCTCGCCCCTGACCTTCACGGACCGCCCGTCGTCCCGGTGACGCAGCGCGGGTACGCGTGACAGCGGGACGGGCCGTACGGCGGGGCTGCCCGCGTCGACGGGGAGCTGCTGCTTGGCCACCTCGAAGCCGGCCGCCGCCCACCTGGTGCGTTCCCTGGTGGTGAAGGACAGCTGCAGGAAGTACTCCGTGCCGGGCGCCGGACGGGCCGGCGGCCGGAACGGCACGGTGACGTCCTTGCCGCTGAGCGGCGGCACGTCCAGCTGGGCGCGGCTCAGCCTGCCGCGCTGCACGGTCCTGCCGTCGGCGACCAGGGACCAATTGCCGTCGAACTCGCGGAGGTTCGTGAACAGGTACTCGTTGGTGAGGGTGACCGCGGCCCCGGCGGCGAGGGAGTCGCCGGACGCCGGTGCGGCGTTGATCGCCTGGTAGACCTGTTTGACCTCGGCGGCCTTGCCGGTGTGTGCGCGGTCGGCGGTGACGATGCCGTCCGCGACGAACGCCCCGTCGTTCGGGTGGTCGCCCCAGTCGCCGCCGTACGCGAAGAACGTGCGCTCCTCCGCCCGCTTCCGCGTCACCCCGACGGTGGCCGCGTCGAACCAGAACCGCACGCCGTCGTCGCCGGGGCCGCGCCCGTCCGAGACGAGTTCGGCCGCGGACAGCGCGCGGGCGTGGACGCGTGCCCGCCGGATCGTGCCGCTGAACTCCCGGGTGGGGTTGTCGACGTCCGTGGCGAGCGAGAGCGGCGCGGTGTTGACGGCGGGGCGCCGGGTCGTCGTCCGGGTGGCCCTGAGCGTGCCGTCCACGTACAGGGCGAGCGTGCCCGCCGCCGCGTCGAAGACGCCCGCGACGTGGTGCTCCCTGCCGGTCCAGTCGTCCGGCAGCGGCCAGTCCGCGGCCACCCACCGGCCGTCGCCGTGGATGAAGAACTCCAGGGTCCGGTCGGTCTGCTTCAGGGCGTACTGGGTGTCGCCCTTGGCGAGGAGCGGCTGGTGGTAGCCGGTGACGTGCGGGGTGACCCAGGCCTCCAGGGTCAGGGAGCCGGTGAGGTCGAGGCCGGGGTCGCGGGCGAAGACGGTGCTGCCGGACACTCCCTTCGCGCGGTCGAAGGTCGCGCCGCCGGCCTGGATCTCGCCGCGCAGCGCGCCGGGCCCCTCTTCGGTGAACAGGACGCGCGCCGGGGTCGGCGTGGTCAGCGACTGGTCGACGAAGTCCCAGATCCAGCCGCCCTGCAGCACGTCGTGGCGGCGGACGACGTCCCAGTACTTCTTGAGGTTGCCGGTCGAGTTCCCCATCGAGTGCGCGTACTCGATCATGACGTACGGGCGCCTGTCCGAGGTGTCCCCGGCGCGGGCCTCGACGCGTGAGGGGCTCTCGTACATCTGCGAGCGGATGTCGCTGATCCCCGGCCGGTCGTCGCCCTCGTACTGGATGACGCGGGTCGGGTCGTACGAGCGGATCCAGTCGTGCATGGCGACGAAGGTGCTGCCGCCGCCGGCCTCGTTGCCGAGCGACCAGATGACGACCGAGGCGTGGTTCTTGTCGCGGTGGACCATGTTCCGGGCGCGGGCCACGCAGGCCCTGCTCCAGTCGGCGTGGTCGCCCGGGTACGCGTCGCGGATGCCGTGGGTCTCCAGGTTGGTCTCGTCCACGAGGTACAGGCCGTACTCGTCGGCGAGTTCGTACCAGAGCGTGTTGTTCGGGTAGTGCGAGGTGCGGACGGTGTTGATGTTCGTCCGCTTGATGATCTCGATGTCCCGGACCAGGTCGGCGCGGGTGAGCGCGGTGCCGCGGTCGGGGTGCATCTCGTGGCGGTTGGTGCCGCGCAGGGAGACGGGCCGGCCGTTGATGCGCATCAGCCCGTCCTTCAGCGCGAACTCGCGCAGGCCGACGCGGTGCGAGAGCGTCTCGACGACCTCGCCCGCCGGGTCGCGCAGCCGCAGCACGGCCGTGTAGAGGTACGGGTCCTCGGCCGACCACAGTTTCGGCGCGGGCACGGCTCCGGCGGCCCGTACGGTCACGTCCTCGCCGGCCGGGGCCGAGCCGAGGTCGACGGCCCGGCGCAACGGCCGGGGCCAGACGGCGTGCCCGCGCGCGTCGTAGAGCTGCGTCTCGACGGCGTACGTGCCGTCCCCGCCGGAGTACGGGCCGCCGCCGTAGTCGCGCACGCTCGCGGTCACCGCCAGCTCGGCGGCCTCGTAGCCGTCGCTCAGCGGGGTGTCCAGCTTGAAGTCGCGCAGGTGCACGGCCGGGGTGGAGAAGAGGTGGACCGAGCGGAAGATGCCGCTCAGCCGGATCATGTCCTGGTCCTCCAGCCAGTCGCCGTCCGAGTAGCGGTACACCTCCACCGCGATCTGGTTGGCGCCGGCCTCGAGGTGCGGGGTGATGTCGTACTCGGCGGGGGTGTACGAGTCCTCGCGGTAGCCGACCGGGTGGCCGTTGATCCACACGTAGTGGGCGGACTTGACCCCCTCGAAGTGCAGGAAGGTCCGTCGCCCGGACCATCCCTTCGGCACGGTGAAGGTGCGTCTGTACTGGCCCACGGGGTTGTAGCGGGTCGGGGCGGCCGGCGGCTGCGGCTCCTCCCCCAGTCCGTTGGGACCCCAGTAGGGGTACGTGATGTTGATGTAGATCGGGAAGTCGTGGCCGTGCAGCTGCCAGGCGGAGGGGACGGGGACGGTGTCCCAGGAGCTGTCGTCGAGGTCGGTGCGGTGGAAGTCGGGGTCCCGGTCGTCGGGGCGGTCGGCGTAGGCGAACTTCCATCTTCCGTCGAGGCTCATCCGGTACGGCGAGCGGTCGCGGTCGCCGTCCAGCGCCTGTGCGACGTCCGCGTACGGCGTGAGCGTGGTGTGCGGCGGCTCGCTGCCGACCTCGTAGACGTCGATGGCGCCGTTCCACTCCGGGGAGCCGTCCGCCGCGGTGGGCCGGCCGGCCGCGTGGGCCAGGGGGGACGACCCCGGCAGCGCGAGGGCGCCCAGGAAGGCGGCCCCTCCTTCGAGGAGCCGGCGGCGGCTGACGGGAGGCAGGTGCGGGTGCGGAAGCGGCATGGCGGTGGCCTTCCTCGGTACGACCGTGGGGTGCGCGAACTGAGGGGTGGAGTGCGGCTGCTGAGCACGAAGACACCTGGTGAGCCATGGAAAACCCTAGGACCCGAACACAACGGGAGCAATGACCGTGTCGAACTCTGTGTGTTCCTGAGGGCTCCGGCGGACTGCTCACCCGGCCGGATCAGCCGGCCTGCGCCGCGAACGCCTCGTACGCCTGCTCGTCGAAGAGGACGAATCTGACCTCGGTCACCGCCGTCCTCGTGTCCCGCACCGTCCCGACCGCGATACGGGCGGCGTCGTCCATCGGCCATCCGTAGATGCCGGCGGAGACGGCCGGGAACGCGACGGTCCGCGCGCCCAGTTCGTCGGCGACGCGCAGCGATTCCCGGTAGCAGGAGGCCAGCAGCTCGGACCGGTCCTCGCTGCCGCTGAAGACGGGGCCCACGGTGTGGATCACCCAGCGCGCGTCCAGCCGGCCGGCGGTGGTGGCGACCGCCTGGCCCGTGCGCAGGCCCTTTCCGTAGTGCGAGGCGCGGAGCTTGCGGCATTCGGCCAGGATCTCGGGGCCGCCGCGCCGGTGGATGGCGCCGTCCACGCCTCCGCCGCCCAGCAGCGAGGAGTTCGCCGCGTTGACGACGGCGTCCACGCTCTGCAGGGTGATGTCGCCCCGGACGAGTTCGATCGTGGTCATGAGCGGCGCAGCCTCTTCCATACGGCCTTCGCGGCGTTGTGCCCCGACATGCCGTGCACGCCGGGGCCGGGCGGGGTGGCCGAGGAGCAGATGAACACCGCCGGGTGCGGGGTGTCGTACGGGAACAGCGACAGCCGGGGGCGCAGCAGGAGCTGCAGGCCGGAGGCCGCGCCGCAGCCGATGTCACCGCCCACGTAGTTGGCGTTGCGGGCGGCGAGTTCGGGCGGGCCGGCCGTGGCGCGGGCGAGGACACGGTCGCGGAAGCCGGGTGCGAACCGCTCCAGCTGGCGCTCGACGGTGTCCGTGAGGTCCCCGGTCCAGCCGCTCGGGACGTGCGCGTACGCCCAGAACACGTGCTTGCCCTCCGGCGCCCTGGACGGGTCCACGACACTGGGCTGCACGGTGATCAGGAACGGCGCGTCGGGCGCCCGCCCTTCCTTTGAGGCCGCGCGCAGGGCGGCGCCGATCTCCCCGCTGTCCGCGCCGATCTGCACGGTGCCGGCCCGGCGGGCCTCCTCGGCGGTCCACGGCACCGGCCCGTCGAGGGCGTAGTCGATCTTGAAGACGCCCGATCCGTAGCGGTAGTGCTCGTAGTAGCGCCCGAAGCCCGCGATACGGCTCAGCGCGGTGGGTGAGGTGTCGAAGACGTACGCGCGCGCGGGCGGCAGGTCGTCGAGGCGCTTGACCTCGTAGTCGGTGTGGACGGCCCCGCCCAGGTCCTTGAGGTACGCGGTCAGCGCGTCCGAGATGGCCTGGGAACCGCCGCGGGCGACGGGCCAGCCGCGCGCGTGCGCGGCCAGTGCGAAGACGAGGCCGACGGCGCCGGTGGCGAAGCCGCCCAGCGGGGCCATGACGTGCGCGACCAGCCCCGCGAACAGGGTCCTGGCCCGCTCGTCGCGGAACCGCCGCATCAGCCAGGTCGCGGGCGGCAGGCCGGCCAGGCCGAACCGGGCGAGGGTGACCGGGTCGCGGGGCAGCGCGCTGAGCGGCAGCGCCATGAAGTCCCGTACCAGGTCGTCCCACCGGTGGGTGAAGGGCTCCACCAGCCTGCGGTACGTGCCCGCGTCGCGCGGTCCGAACGAGGCGGCCGTCTCGGCCACGGACCGCGAGAGCACGGCGGCCGTGCCGTCCAGGAAGGGGTGCGCCATGGGCAGTTCGGGCTGGAGCCAGTCCAGTCCGTACCGGGCCAGGGGCATCGCCCGGAAGGCGGGCGAGTTGATGCCCAGGGGGTGCGCGGCCGAGCACGGGTCGTGCCGGAAGCCGGGCAGGGTCAGCTCCTCGGTGCGGGCGCCTCCCCCGACGGTGTCGCGGGCTTCGAAGACGGCCACGGAGAAGCCGCGGCGGGCCAGCTCCACGGCAGCGGTCAGTCCGTTCGGTCCCGCACCCACCACGACGGCATCGAGCATCGACGGCACCTTCGGACTCCTTTGTCAGCCGGTGGCCACTGGGTGTCAGGATATGCCGGGCGCCGGGCGGACCTGCCGCGGCCCCGCACCACCGGGCGCCGGACACCTCCCGGCGCCGCGCTCAGGCGTCGCCCTGCGACAGCAGCTCCACCACGCGGCGGGCCGTGGCCGCGTCGCGTGCCGCCGTGAACGGGAGCGTGTTGCCGCCGGTCGTGCGGAACGGCTCCCCCGAGAGCGTCAGGTGCACGCCGCCCGCCTCCTCGACGAGCAGGATCCCCGCCGCGTGGTCCCAGGCGGCCTCCCAGGAGAACGCGGTGGCGTCCAACTTGCCGCGCGCGACGGCCAGGTACTCCAGACCGGCCGAGCCGCAGGGCCGCGGGGCGACGCCGTCCGTGCGCAGGCCGAGGAGCGCGTGCTTCTGGTCGTCCGTCGTGTAGTCCGGGTGGGACGTGGCGACTTCGAGAACGGCGCCGGGGGCGGGTGAACCGGCGCGCAGCGGCACACCGTCGAGCAGGGCTCCCCGGCCCCGTACGGCGACGGCGAGTTGGTCGCGGGCCGGCGCGTACGTCCAGGACGCCAGCAGGACTCCGTGCCGCACGAGCGCGACCAGTGTGCAGAAACCGGGGTCGCCGTGCACGAACTGGCGGGTGCCGTCGACCGGGTCGACTATCCAGACGGGCGCGTCGCCCTGGATCGCCCCGTACGTCGCCGGGTCGGCGTGGACCGCTTCCTCGCCGACCACGACCGAGCCGGGCAGCAGCTTGCCCAGCACCTCGGTGAGGTACAGCTCGGCCTTGCGGTCGGCGTCCGTGACCAGGTCGTGCGGGCCGCTCTTCTGGTCCACCTCGTGCGCCGCGAGCTGCCGGAAGCGCGGCATGATCTCGGTGGCGGCCGCCCTGCGGATCGCCGCCTCGACGTCGGCGGTGCGGTGTGCGAGAAACTCGTCGATGGTTTCCATGTGTTCGATCATGCCTCCATGAGAGCACGCGGCACTGACAATCCCCGCCCGGCGGGTGCATCACGGGTGGAATCCGCATGAACAACGAACGTTCGGGCACTGCGGAGCGTGACCGTCCGGTGGCTCCCGGGTCGCCTGCGGGGTCCTGGGGCACCTGGGGGCCCGGGCCGGCCGGACGGGTCCCGGGTCAGCGGCCGACCGCGTACCCCTGCATCCCGCGCGGATTCGCCGCCGCCGACAGCACTCCGGTCCGCGGGTCCCGTGCCACCGCGCACAGCCGCCCCTCCGACCAGGCCTCGCCGATCTGGACGTCGTGGCCGCGGCGCCGCAGTTCCCCGACGACCCCGGGGTCCGTGCGGGACTCGACGGTCACACTGCCGGGGCGCATGCCGCGCGGGTGGAAGGAGCCGGGGAAGCTGTCGTTGTGCCAGTTCGGGGCGTCGATCGCGCCCTGCAGGTCCAAGCCCCCGCGCACCTGCGCGCGCAGGGCGACGGCCAGGAAGAAGTGCAGCTGCCACTGGTCCTGCTGGTCGCCGCCGGGCGTGCCGAACGCCATGACGGGGACCCCGTCCCGCAGCGCGAGCGACGGCGTGAGGGTCGTGCGCGGACGGCGGCCCGGAGCAAGGGAGTCGGGCAGCCCCTCCTCCAGCCGGGCCATCTGGAGCCGGGTGCCGAGCGGGAAGCCCAGCTCGGGCACGACGGGGTTGGACTGCAGCCAGCCCCCGCTGGGCGTGGCCGCCACCATGTTGCCCCAGCGGTCGACGACGTCGAGGTGGCAGGTGTCGCCCCGGGTTCCGCCGTCCGCCGAGACCTCCGGTTCGCCGGGCACGGGGGACGTCGGCGGTTTCGCCACGGTGGGTTCGCCCGCGCCCGGCGCCCCGGGCGGGCCCGCGACGTACTCCCCGGCGGCCACCGCGCGCGCGTGCCCGCTGATCCGCGGGACCCGCCCGCCGGGACTGCCCGGCCGCAGTTCGTACGAGGCCCTCTCCCCCACCAGCGCCCGCCGCCCGGCGTTGTACTCCTGCGACAGCAGGTCGGCCAGCAGCTCGGCCGGGGGCACCTCGCCCGTGTCCCCGTACCAGGCCTCCCGGTCGGCCATCGCGAGCTTGCACCCCTCTATGAGCAGGTGCACGTACGCGGCGGAGCCGTACCGCGGCAGCTCGGGCGGCAGCAGGGCCAGTTGCTGGAGCAGCACCGGGCCCTGGCTCCAGGGCCCGGCCTTGCACAGGGTCCAGCCCCGCCAGTCGTACGTCGCCGGCGCCTCGTACGTGGCCGACCACCCGGCCAGGTCGGCCGCCGTCAGCGTGCCGCGGTGACGCTCACCGCTGGTGTCCAGCGTGGGCCGGCCCGCCTGCCGCACGAGCGCCTCGGCGATGAACCCCTCCCGCCAGATCCGCCGCGCGGCCTCGATCTCGGCGACCCGGACGCCGGCGGCCGGGGCCGCGGTCTCCCGGGCGCCCCGCTGCTCCCGGGCGGCTCCGGACGTCTGCGTGAGCGTCGACCCCTCCGTGACCGCCGCCGTCTTCGTGACCGCCGCCGCCTCCTCCGTGGCCTCCGCGATCAGTCGTCGCCAGGTCGCCGCCAGGGCGGGGTTGCGGAACAGCTCGCCCGGCCGCGGGGGCTCCCCGCCGGGCAGGTACACCTCGGCCGACGACGTCCACTCGGTCGCGAAGAGCTCGCGTACCGTCCCGACGGTCTCGCCGACGCGCTCCACGGGCGCGTGCCCGTCCTCGGCGTACCCGACGGCGTATTTCAGGACGTCCGCCAGGGACTTCGTGCCGTGATCGCGCAGGAGCAGCATCCACGCGTCGAAGGCGCCGGGCACGGCGGCCGCGAGGGGGCCGGTGCCTGGCACGAGGTCCAGGCCGAGCCCCCGGTAGTGGGCGACCGTGGCCGCGGCCGGCGCCACCCCCTGCCCGCACAGCACCCGCACCTCGCCGCCGGCCGGGGCGAGGAGGACCGGCACCTCGCCGGCGGGCCCGTTGAGGTGCGGCTCGACGACGTGCAGCACGAATCCCGCGGCGACGGCGGCGTCGAACGCGTTGCCGCCGTCCTCCAGCACGGCCATCGCCGACTGCGAGGCGAGCCAGTGCGTGGAGGACACCATTCCGAAGGTGCCCTGAAGGGTGGGGCGGGTCGTGAACACGGGAGGACTCCTCACGGCGGGGCGGGCCCGCGAACCGCGCCGCGGGCGTCCGGCGATGGTACGCAGGCCCCCGCTAGCGGGCTTGCGAGGGCTGCCAGGCCGTCGTCCCCAGCACGTTCTCGGGGCCGATGTCGAGCGGGTACGGAGGCTGGACGGTCACGGTGGTGTCACCCTGTCGCGGGGCGACGCGGAGGTACACGCCGGGCGTGTTGTGCATGCGCCAGTACAGGGCCGCGTGCGCGCTCCGGCCGGGGGCGAGGGTGAGCGGCCGGGGGCCGGGGTCCTCCGGTGCCATGGGCACCTGGTCCGTGCCCTCGACGGTCCGCACGCCGGGGAACGGGTCGCCCGAGCCGTCGAGGACGGTGACGGCCGGATAGCCGTTCAACGTGTACGGACGGTCACCGCAGTTGGTGACGTCGAGGCCCATGGCGCGCAGCCCCATCGCGGCATCGCCCCGGTCGGCCGCGAAACGCAGACCGGACTTCGGGCAGCCCTTCACCTGCCGACCGGGGACGGACGGGGACGGCGCGGGGGTCGCGTCCGGGGGCGGGGGCGACGGTTTCACCACCGCCGGGCTCGGCGTCGGCGTGGGGGTGCGGCCGGGGTTGGCCTCGCGGTCCAACTCGGCGGAGAGGCCGCATCCGTTCGCCGTCAGCACCAGCAGGCAGAACAGGGCGGCGCTGCGGAACGGCCCCGGGCTTGTCGCACTCACGGGCCGATCATCACACAGGACCTCGGCGGAGGCTGCCGCTCCGCCTCTCCCGTGCCGACGTGCCACCGCGCCCCGGCGCTGCTGTGCCGTGCCCGCTCACTGCGCCCGCCCCCGCGCCGTGACCAGCCCCGACTCGTAGGCGAACACCACCAGTTGGGCGCGGTCCCGGGCGCCGAGCTTGGTCATCGCGCGGCTGATGTGCGTCTTGGCGGTGAAGGGGCTGATGACCATGTGCGCGGCGATCTCCTCGTTGGTGAGTCCGCGGGCGGCGAGCGCGGTGACCTCACGTTCGCGGCGGGTGAGGCACTCCAGGCCGGGCGCCGCCGCCCGGTCGGGGGGCCGGGCCACGAACTCGCCGATCAGCGTGCGGGTGACCGACGGCGACAGCAGGGCCTCGCCGCGCGTGACGACCTCGATGGCCTGGAGCAGGTCCGCCGGCTCGGTGTCCTTGAGCAGGAAGCCGCTGGCACCGGCCCGCAGGGCCTCGAAGACGTACTCGTCGAGGCCGTAGTTGGTCAGCATCACCACGCGCACGCCGGACAGCAGCGGGTCGGCGGCGATCCGGCGGGTCGCCTCGATGCCCGTCATCACCGGCATCTGGACGTCGACGAGGGCGATGTCCGGCACCTGTGCGCGCACCAGCGCCACCCCCTGCTCGCCGTCGGCCGCCTCACCGACCACCTCGATGCCCTCCTCGGCCTCCAGGAGGGCCCGGAACCCGGCCCGCATGAGGGCCTGGTCGTCGATGAGCGCGACGCGGATCACGCGTGCTCCAGCGGCAGGCCCGCCCGCACCCGGAAGCCGCCTTCCTCACGCGGCGCCGCGTGCAGGGTGCCGCCGAGCGCGGTGACCCGTTCGCGCATGCCGGTGAGTCCGATGCCCTCGACGGGCGGCCGGCACGGCTCGGCGCAGCCGTCGTCGTCGACGCGTACCGTCAACTCGGTCTCCCCGTAGTCGAGTCGCACGGTGACCTCGGCGGGTCCGGCGTGACGGGCGGCGTTCGTGAGCGCTTCCTGGACGATGCGGTACGCGGCCCGGTCCACGGTCGCCGCCAGCGGGCGCTCGCGGCCCGTCACGGTCAGGTCGACGGCGAGGCCCGCCGCGCGGGCGCGCTCCACGAGCAGCGCGGGCGTCCCCGTCGGCTCGTCGGTGCGCAGCACGTCCAGGGTGGCGCGCAGTTCGCGCATGGCCTCCCCGCCGGCCTCCTGGATGGCGAGCAGGGCCGGGGGTATCTCCTCGCCGCGCTTGCGCGCCAGGTGGACGGCGACGCCCGCCTGGAGCTTGACGATCGAGATGCTGTGGGTCAGGGAGTCGTGCAACTCGCGGGCTATCCGCAGGCGTTCCTCACCGGCCCGGCGCAGGGCCGCCTCCTCGCGGGTGCGCTCGGCCTCCAGGGCGCGCTGTTCCGTCTGGCGGAGGTACGCCTGCCAGTTGCGGCCCGCGAGGCCCGTGACGACGGCGCACAGGAACCAGCCCGCGAGCAGGGCGGTCCGCTCGACGGTGCCGTGCGTCATGGGGCCCGCCGCGAGGTACGCGCCGAGGAGGACGGCTCCGGCGGCCGCGCCCACGCCGCGGTGTCCCGCCTGCGCGGCGGTGTGGACGGCGGCCAGCACGGGGAGGGCGGACGACGGTCCGGGCTGGGCGTGCAGTACATGGACGCCCAGGGCCGCCGTGGTGACGGCGAGCACCGCGCGGGGCGCTGTGCGGTACGCGGCCAGCGCGAGCGAACCCGCCACGATCAGGGCCTGGTCGAGCGGTGTGGTGTCCTCGTCGAAGGCCGCCGCGGTCACCGTGACGACGCCGATCACGACGGCGAGCGCCACGTCGGCGAGCCGCTTGCGGGTGACCTGGTCCGCGTCCATGTCCGTACCGTAGACCGCCGGACCGACAGGGGCGTCAGCCCTGTGGACAACCTCGGCACTACTCCCGCCGCAGTAGCGGGACGTGCGGGGCGGTCGCGTCAGCGCACCGGCGACCGCCGCCCGCCGTACGACGCGTGAAGGCACCTCCGCGCGCCAGGGTTCATCCCATGACCACACCGTCCGGGAGCACCCGGCCCAAGGCCGCGCAGTCCAAGGCCGCGCCGTTCATGTCCCTGCCGTTCACGACCACGCCCTTCCGCCACACCGAGCCCCCGCCGCCCAGGTCGGCCACCGGCCGCACCGCCGAGGTCCACCGGCAGATCGCGCGGGACTTCGGGATCGAGGCTCCCCCGACCTTCGTCGTCCTGTCCTCCTCGCCCGACCTGCTCGCCGCCACCTGGGCGCTGATGCGCGAGTCGCTGCTCGCGGGCGACGGCAGCCGCACCGGCAAGGAGCTGGCCGCCCTCGGGGTGTCCCGCGCCAACAGGTGCCCGTTCTGCGTGGACGCGCACACCGTCCTGCTGCACGCCACCGGTGACCACGCCCTCGCCGAGCGCCTGGCCCGCGGCGGCACCCCCGAGAAGGAGGTGCAGGCGCGCATGGTGGCCTGGGGCGAGGCGACCCGCGTCCCGGGCAGCCCGGAACTCACCCCGCCGCCCTTCTTCGTCCGGCACACCGCCGCGTACGTGGGCACGGCCCTGTCGTTCCACTTCATCAACCGGATCGTCTCGGCCCTGCTGACCGAGAACCTGCTGCCGGGCAACGTCCAGCGGTTCAGGCCGGTCCGCTCCCTCGTCGGCCGTTCCGTGGCGAGGACCCTGCGCCGGCGCCTCGTCCCGGGCACGAGCCTCGCCCTCCTCGACGGCGACGCGGGCCCCGGCCCGGACTGGGCGGCCGGGACGGCGGTCGGCCCGGCGTACGCGGCACTGCGGACGGCGGCCACCGCGGGCGCCGGACTGCTCACCGGGGCCGACCGGTCCCTCGTACGGCAGACCGTGGCGCTCTGGGACGGTACGCACCAGCCGCTGGTGTGGGACGCCCTGCCCGACCGCGCCGACCGGCCCGGGGCCCGGCTGGCGATACTGGCCGCGCTGGCTCCGTACCGGATCACCGACGAGGACGTGGCCGCCTGGAAGAAGCCGCCGTACACGGACCGCTGCCTGGTGCGGCTGATCGCGTACGGCGCGTTCACGGCCGTGGACCGCATCGAGCGGGCGCTGCCCCTGGAAGCCGCCGTACCCGCCACACCCGCCGTACCCGGAGCGACCGGAGCGACCGGTGCGGCCGGTGCGGCCGCCGGCCGACAGGAACCGTAGCTGCTGTCACCGCGCGGGCACGGAGCGAGTTCTCACTTCCGCCCTACAGCCACTCGTGTGACACTGGCGTCCCGTCCGCCGTGCGGGCCCTCCGCACCGTCCCCCACGAAATGTGCGCCGTGCGTTCCCTTCCGCTCACCCTCGCCGCGCGTCTGGCGCCGGTCGTCGTGCTCGCCACGGCGGGCTGGGCGCTGTCGTCCGGGCCGCTCGCCGCGCCCGCGGCCGCGGAGAAGAAGTCCGCCCCCGACGGCGCGGCCTCGCCCTCCGCACCGGCGACCGCCGCCGCCAGCCGTACCTACCGTGACTCGCCCGCGCCCTGCGAGGGCGTGACGAAGAAGACGGTGGCCTCGCTGGTGCCCGGCGCCAAGCCGGCCGGCAAGGAGATCCCCTCGACCGACGAGTCCCTGCGCCGCACCTGTTCCTGGAACGCGCTCAAGGACTTCGACTACCGCTGGCTCGACATCTCGTACGAGATCAAGAAGTCCGACGAGACCGCCCTCGCCGCGTACAAGCAGCGCACCACGGAGAAGAGCGGCGGCGGTGAGGTCCCCGGCGTCGGCGACGAGGCCTACTCGGTCGTGAACCTCACCACCGACAAGAAGCAGCAGACCCGTGAGGGCATGGTGATCGTCCGCGCGTCCAACGCCCTGGTGGTCGTCACGTACAACGGCAGTGACTTCGAGACCGGGAAGGCGCCCGGTACGGACGAGATCAACAAGGGTGCCATCAAGGCCGCCAAGGAGGGGATGGCCGCGCTGGAGGCCGTCCGGTAACGGCGGCGCCCGGCGCGGCCGGCCCGCCGTCAGGCGACTTCGCGTGCGGACTCCTCCCGTTCGGCCCGTGCCAGGGGCGCCATCAGCGCGACGTACAGGACGAGCGACGAGGCGACGCCGACCGCCCATCCGTAGTCGGCGAGCGGCTTGAGGAACGGGACGAGTCCGTCGACCGGGAACGGGCCGAGCTTCGCCCCCTCGGCGTCGACGGTCGAGTACGAGCCGCCGACGGCCAGGACTCCGCCGACCACGAAGGCCAGCACCGCCCGCCAGTTCCAGCCGTTCGTGTACCAGTAGCGTCCGCCGGGCGTGTAGAGGTCCGCGAGGTGCAGGACCGTACGGCGGACGATCCAGTAGTCGGCGATCAGGATGCCGGCGACCGTGCCGAGCAGACCGCCGACCACCCCGAGCCAGGTGAAGATGTAGAACTCCGGGGTGGAGATCAGCTTCCAGGGGAAGATCAGGATGCCGACGACACCCGTGATCAGCGCGCCGGTACGGAAGTTGATGAACTTCGGCGCCAGGTTGGACAGGTCGTACGCCGGTGAGACCACGTTCGCCGCGATGTTCACGGAGATCGTGGCGATCAGCACGATGAAGAGCGCGAAGAGCAGACCGAAGGCGCTGTCCGTCTTGGCCGCCAGAGCCACCGGGTCCCAGATGGCCTCTCCGTAGACGGCCTCCGAGCCGGAGGTGACCAGCACGGCGAGGATCGCGAAGAGCGTCATCGTCGTCGGCAGCCCCAGACTCTGCCCCCAGGTCTGTGCCTTCTGGCTGGCGCCGAAACGGGTGAAGTCGGGGATGTTGAGCGACAGCGTGGCCCAGAAGCCGATCATGCCCATCAGGGACGGGAAGAAGACCGGCCAGAAGTCGGCGCCCCAGCCCAGCTCCGAGGGCTGGTCGAGCAGCGCGCCGAAGCCGTCGGCCTTGACGGCGATCCAGATCAGCAGCGCGAACGCACCGACGATCACCACGGGCGCGGCCCAGTTCTCGAAGCGCCGCAGGAAGTCCATTCCGCGGTAGATGATCGCGATCTGCACGGCCCAGAAGAGCAGGAAGCACAGCCACAGCGGCCAGGGGTTGCCCGCGATCCGCCCTGCCTTCTCCCACTCCCCGCCGGTCAGCTTGGACCCGAGGGCGAAGATGCCGCTGCCGCCGATCCAGGTCTGGATGCCGAACCACCCGCAGGCCACGGCCGCCCGGATGAGCGCCGGCACGTTGGCCCCGCGCAGCCCGAAGGAGGCCCGGGCCAGCACGGGGAAGGGGATCCCGTACTTGGGTCCCGCGTGCCCGGTGGCCAGCATCGGCAGCAGCACGATGACGTTGGCCAGCGCGATCGTGAAGACGGCCTGCTTCCAGTCCATGCCGAGGGCGACCAGACCGGAGGCCAGGGTCCAGCTGGGGATGCAGTGCGCCATGGAGATCCACAGCGCCGCGAAGTTGTACGTCGTCCACGTGCGCTCGGCGACCGGGACGGGACGCAGATCCTCGTTGGCGAAGGGGCTGTCGGCGGGAAAAACCCCGGGGCTGAGTTCGATCCGCCCCTCGGTGTCGGCGGACTGGGATATCGGTGGCCCCGTGGGGACGGTTTCGGTCATGAGCAGGCCAATCGATGAGGCGGGACGGGAAAGGCCGTGCGGGTGGCGCCGTGGGGATGCGGGGAGCGGGTGCCGCGGTCCCCTTCCCGGGGAGGCGGGAAGGGGACGGCCCGGGGACCGCCGTCGACGGTCGACGGCAGGCATGACGGCCGTCAGCCGTTGACGGCGGGGATGACCGCCGTCAGCCGTTGACGGCGGGGATGATGTCCGCCCCGTACGCCTCGATGACCGCTTCCTGCGCGTCATGCATGTCGTACAGGGCGAACTGGTCGACGCCCAGCGCGCGCAGGGCGTTCAGTTTCGCGATGTGCTGCTCGGCGGTGCCGATCAGGCAGAACCGGTCGACGATCTCGTCGGGCACGAACCGCGTGTCCGGGTTTCCGCTGCGGCCGTGGTGGGAGTAGTCGTAGCCCTCGCGGGACTTGATGTAGTCGGTGAGTTCCTCCGGGACGGCCGCGGAGTGCTCGCCGTACCTGGCGACGAGGTCGGCGACGTGGTTGCCGACCATGCCGCCGAACCAGCGGCACTGCTCGCGCGCGTGGGCGAGCGCCGCGGGCGAGTCGTCCTCGGTGACGTAGGCGGGCGCGGCCACACAGATCGTGATCTCGGCCGGGTCGCGTCCCGCTCCGACCGCCGCGGTCCGCACCGTCTCGACCATGTACTCGGTGAGGTACGGGTCGGCGAGCTGGAGGATGAACCCGTCGGCCTCCTCACCGGTCATCCTCAGGGCCTTGGGCCCGTACGCGGCCATCCAGACGGGGAGTTCGGCGCCCGGTCCGACCCACGGGAACTTGACCACCGTGCCGCCGAGGTCGGCCTCCTCGCCCCGGCCGAGGGCGCGGATCACCTTCATGGCCTCGCTGATCCGCGCGAGGGTGTTGGGCTTGCGGCCGGCCACCCGCATCGCCGAGTCGCCGCGTCCGATGCCGCAGACCGTGCGGTTGCCGAACATGTCGTTGAGCGTGGCGAAGGTCGAGGCGGTGACCTCCCAGGCGCGGGTGCCCGGGTTCGTCACCATCGGGCCGACCTTCAACGTCGTGGTGTTGGCGAGGATCTGGCTGTAGATCACGAAGGGTTCCTGCCAGAGCACGGCGGAGTCGAAGGTCCAGCCGTACGTGAAGCCGTTGCGCTCGGCCCGCTTCATCAGGCTGATGACGCGGGAGGCGGGTGGGTCGGTCTGCAGGACGAGTCCGAAGTCCATGGGCGCCACTCCTGGTCGCTCAGAGAAGGTACTGACAGTCAGAGGAGGTACTGACAGGTGGAGCGGGGGGTGTAGGTGCCGTGCCCGGCGCGGCCGGTGAACTCCCGCTCGGTGATGACGGGTTCGCCGCGCGACAGGACCGTCTCGACGCGGCCGGTGGTGCGCCTGCCCTCGTACGCCGAGTAGTCGACGTTCATGTGGTGGGTCTCGGCGGACATGACCTGCTCGGCGTGCGGGTCGTAGATGACGACGTCCGCGTCGGCGCCCGGCGCGATCGTGCCCTTCTTCGGGTACAGGCCGAACATCCTGGCCGGGGTGGCGCAGGCGATCTCGATCCAGCGGCGGCGCGAGAGGTGCCCGTCGACCACGGCCTGGTGCAGCAGGTCCATCCGGTTCTCGACGCCCGGCAGGCCGTTGGGGATCTTCGAGAAGTCGCCCCGGCCGAGCTCCTTCTGGCCCACGAAGCAGAAGGGGCAGTGGTCGGTGGAGACGACCTGGAGGTCGTTCGTGCGCAGGCCCCGCCACAGGGCGGCCTGGTGCTCCCTGGGCCGCAGCGGTGTCGAGCACACGTACTTCGCGCCCTCGAAGTCCGGTTCCGCGAGGTTGTCCGTCGACAGGAACAGGTACTGCGGACAGGTCTCGCCGAACACGTTCAGGCCCTCGTCGCGGGCCCGGGCCAGCTCGGCGACGGCCTGCGTCGCCGAGACGTGCACGACGTACAGCGGGGCGCCGGCCACCTGGGCCAGCTTGATGGCGCGGTGGGTGGCCTCGGCCTCCAGCAGCGCCTTGCGGACCTCACCGTGGTGGCGGGGATCGGTCTCGCCGCGCGCGAGCGCCTGCTCCACCAGCACGTCGATCGCGATGCCGTTCTCGGCGTGCATCATGATCAGGCCGCCGTTCTCGGCGGAGCGCTGCATGGCGCGCAGGATCTGGCCGTCGTCGCTGTAGAAGACGCCGGGGTAGGCCATGAACTGCTTGAAGGAGGTGACGCCCTCCTCGACCAGCAGGTCCATCTCCTTGAGGGTGTCCTGGTTGACGTCGGAGACGATCATGTGGAAGCCGTAGTCGACGGCGCACCTGCCGTCGGCCTTGGCGTGCCAGGTGTCGAGTCCCTCGCGCAGGGAGCAGCCGACGCTCTGGACCGCGAAGTCGATGATCGTGGTCGTGCCGCCCCAGGCGGCGGCGCGGGTGCCGGTCTCGAAGGTGTCGGAGGCGAAGGTGCCGCCGAAGGGCAGTTCCATGTGGGTGTGGGCGTCGACGCCGCCCGGGATCACGTACTTGCCGCTCGCGTCGATGGTCCGCTCGGCCGTCCAGGCCGCGGCGGCGGGGGTGCCGGTGGCCGCCAGGGCCGCGATGCGGCCGTCCTCGATGAGGACGTCCGCGTGGAGTTCGTCCGACGCGGTGATCACCAGACCACCGCGGATGACTGTACGGCTGCTCATGGTTCGTCTCCTTGTCTGTCCTGACGGGGCGGGCACCCCCGGGTCCGTCCTCACGGGGCGCCCCGGCGGAGGGCGGACGGCACCGTGCGGGCCGGGTGCGGCCGGTCGCGCAGTTCCCCGCGCCCCTTCGGGCGCTCAGGAAGCCGTCGGGGCCGTACGCCTCCGGCCCGCCGCCGCCGAGCCGCACGCCGGTCACCGCCTCGGGCTCCCCGCAACCGGCTCCTCCTCAGGACCGGGCGCTCCGCAGGGCGCGCTCCAGCATCGCGGCGCCCTCCTCGGCCTCCGCGACGGTGAGCGACAGGGGCGGGGCGATGCGCAGGACGCTGGTGCTGTGGCCGCCGCCCTTGCCGATCAACAGGCCCTCCTCACGCGCCGCTTCGAGCACGGCGGCGGCCGCGTCCGGGTCGGCCAGGTCGGTGCCGGGCTTCACCAGCTCGACGCCGATCATGAGTCCGCGGCCCCGGACCTCCCGTACGCCCGGAATCTGCGCGGCGACGGCCCGCAGCCGTTCGAGGAGCAGCCCGCCGACCCTGCGGGCGTTGCCCTGGAGGTCGTGTTCCAGGAGGTACGTGAGGTTGGCGAGGCCCGCGGCCATGGTGACCTGGGTGCCGCCGAAGGTCGAGATGGAGTTCGAGTCGAGGCAGTTCATGATCTCGGCGCGCGCGACGACCCCGCCGATGGACATGCCGTTGCCGATGCCCTTGGCGAAGGTCAGGATGTCGGGCGGGCCGCTCTGTCCGTGTGCCTGCCAGCCCCAGAAGTGGTCGCCGGTCCGGCCCCACCCGGTCTGCACCTCGTCGGTGATCCACAGGATGCCGCGCTCGGCGAGTACCTCACGGAACGCCGCGTACAGGCCGTCCGGCGGGGAGGTGAAGCCGCCGACGCCCTGGATGGGTTCGGCGATGAGGGCCGCGGGCGCGCGGACGTGGCCGAGCAGGTCCTCCAGGTCGGCGACACAGGCCGCGACGAACTCGGTGTCATCGAGATCGGCGTACGGGCCGCGGGTGCGGACGCCGCCGTGCACGTACAGCGTCTGGAGGGGGGACAGGCTGGTCGGCGACCAGCCCTTGTTGCCGGTGATGCCGACCGCGCTGAACGAGCGGCCGTGGTAGCTGTTGCGCATCGCCAGGATCTGGTTGCTGCGGCGGTACGCGGTGGCCAGCAGCAGCGCGGTGTCGTTGGCCTCGGTGCCCGAGGTCGTGAAGAAGACGCGCGCGTCCGGGATGCCCGACAGCTCGGCGATCCGTTCGGCCAGGTCGACCATCGGCCGGTTGAGGTACAGCGTGGAGGAGTGGTTGATCCGGCCGGCCTGCTCGCTGACGGCCTTCGTCACCTCGGGCAGGGCGTGCGCGGTCATCGTGGTGAGGATGCCGCCGAAGAAGTCGAGGTACTTGGTGCCGTCGGCGTCCCACACGTGGCGGCCCTCGCCGTGGGTGAGTTCGAGGGGCTCGCCGTAGTAGAGGGCGAGCCAGTCGGGCAGGACGGCCCGGTGGCGCCGCAGCAGGTCCTTGTCGGGACCGCGGACCGAGCCCTGGGAAGAGTTCCCGGACGTGTCTGTCGTCACGGCTGCACCAGTCCTTCGTACGCGTCGGGGCGGCGGTCCCGGTAGAACGCCCACTGCTGCCGGACCTCCTCGATCAGGTCGAGGTCGAGGTCGCGGACGACGAGTTCCTCGCTCTTGTCGCTCGCGGGCTCGCCGACGAACTGGCCCCGCGGGTCGACGAAGTACGACGTCCCGTAGAAGTCGTTGTCCCCGTACTCCTCCTCGCCGACCCGGTTGATCGCGGCGATGAAGTACTCGTTGGCGACGGCGGCGGCCGGCTGCTCCAGCTGCCACAGGTGGGCGGACAGGCCCCGGGAGGTCGCCGACGGGTTGTAGACGAGCTGGGCGCCGTTCAGGCCGAGCTGGCGCCAGCCCTCCGGGAAGTGCCGGTCGTAGCAGATGTAGACGCCGACCTTGCCGACCGCGGTGTCGAAGACGGGCCAGCCGAGGTTGCCCGGTTTGAAGTAGTACTTCTCCCAGAAGCCCTTGACCTGCGGGATGTGGTGCTTGCGGTACTTGCCGAGGTACGTGCCGTCGGCGTCGACGACCGCGGCGGTGTTGAAGTAGAAGCCGGACTGCTCGACCTCGAACACCGGGACCACGACGACCATGCCGGTCTCGCGGGCCAGTTCTTGCATCCGGGTGACGGTCGGGCCGTCCGGTACGGGTTCCGCCCAGCGGTAGTGCTCCGGCTCCTGCACCTGGCAGAAGTAGGGGGCGTTGAAGACTTCCTGGAATCCGATGATCTTCGCACCCTGACGGGCCGCCTCGCGGGCGTGCTCCTCGTGTTTGGCGACCATGGATGCGGTGTCGCCGGTCCAGGTGGCCTGGACCAGAGCGGCGCGTACGACGTTGGCCATGAGCTGCTCCTTCGACGTGACGTCAGAGAGCCTCTACGCACGTAGACACGAGGCGTGGAGCCCTGAAAGTAAGCCTCGCCGCAGCGCTGGACAAGACCATCGCCGTTAACCGGCGGAGTCGATCATGTTTCACACCCCTGTGGGTGAGCGGGGCGGGGCCCCGAGGCGCCCCGCTCCTCGCCGGGGCCGGACGCCGGGCCGCCGGGCCCGGCCGGCCGTCGGACTGGACGTCAGACGGGCGTCAGACCGTGTGTCCGGCCGGGCGTCAGACCGGGCGTCAGGCCGTGTGTCCGGCCACGCGCAAGGCGTGGACCAGGTCCCAGTGCCGCTGCTCCGAGACGTCGCGGGCCGCCGCCAGGAGGAGCGGGGCGAGGAGCTGCGGATCGGCGTCGATGCTGCGGACGGCTTCCTCGGGGGCGCGGATGCGGACATACGCGTCGACCAGGGCACGGACCTCGCGGTGCCGGCCCGCCCGGACCAGCCCCAGGACGGCCTCGCCGATCTCCGGGGCCGGGCGGGCCACGCCCTGGCGCAGCATCTGCTCCCCGTCCGCCGTGCGGCCGGCGGCGACCAGCGCGTCGGCCGCGGCGACCAGCCGGTCGGCGGGCAGCGAGACCGCCTCCCACAGGAGGGTGGCCCAGTCGGCGCCGAGACCGGCGCGGTGCAGTTCGGCGGCGAGCAGCGGGAGGCGGGCCGCGGGCCAGTACGCGGCTTCGACCAGCACCGCGTGCGCCTCGCCGGTACGGCCCTCGCCGCGCAGCCGGACCAGCTCCGCGACGGTCTCGACCGTGGTGCGCCGCGCCTCGTCGTCCAGCGCCTCACGCCGCGGTTTCGCCTGCCCGCCCTCCTCGGCGCCCCCGGCGAACCGCGCTCCCCGCGGGGTGCGCGCGGCGGGCTGCGCCACGGGAGCGGGGCCCGCGGGGTCGCCGGCGCCCTCTTCCGGGTCCGCCACCGCATCCGCCGCACCGGCGAACCGGGCACTGCCGCGGGCACCCCCTCGGAGACGGCGCCGCGAGCGCTGCTTGGGAGCGGCGGGGACGGCCGCACCGGCAGACTCCTCCTCCGGGTGAGGGGCGGCGAACTCGGGCGGGGCGGGGGCGTGCGGGGCGGCGGCGTAGGGAGCGGGTCCGCCGTACGGGGCCATGCCCGCGTCGAAGGCGCGGCCCCTGTCGAAGACGGAATCCATGTCGGAGGCGGGTCCTGCGCCGACGGGGCCCGTTCCGGGGCCGGGGCCAGGTCCCGTGCCGGGGCCAGGTCCGGAGCCCGTGCTGTGTCCGGGACCGGGGCCGACCCCGGACCCAGCACCGGACAGCGGGCCGGTACCGGAAGCCGGGCCGGTACCGAACGCCGAGCCGGAGCCGGACACCTGGCCGGTACCGAACGCCGAGCCGGTGCCGAACGCCGGGCGGGAGCCGGACACCGGGCCAGAGCCGGAGCCGAACGCCGGGCCGGAGCCGGACACCGGAGCCGTGTCGGGAGCCGGGAGCGGCTCGGAGGCCGGGGCGGAATCCCGGTGTGCGGCCCGGTCCGCCATGCCGCCGCCCCGGAGGTCCGGCCAGTCGTCCGCGCCGGACGCCGACCGCTGGACGCCCCTGCGCGAGGCGGCCGCCGCGACGGCCCCGTCCCCGCCGGACCCGGCGGCCTCGTCAGCGGCACGGCCCTTCTCCGGAGCACGGTCCTCCTCCGGCCCGTCGATCCATACCGCACCGCCGCCGTCGACGGCCGACGGGATCGCCAGGGTCTCCTGCGCGTGTCCGCCGACCGTGCGCCGGTCCAGTTCGTCCATGCGGGTACGCAGTTCCGCGCAGCGGGCCGTCGCGCGGTCGTGGTCGTCGCGGGCCCAGGCCAGGTCCAGGCCGAGCGCGTCGGTCTCGGCCCGGGTGGCGGCCGCCGGGAGTGCGCGCCCCAGCTCCGCGAGCCGCTCGGCGGCGTACCGCTGTTCCCGCAGCATGACGTCGAGGCGGTCGCCGAGGGCGTCCCGGCCGCCGGGCCGCGCGTCGTACGCGGCGAGGGACGCCCCGTGCAGCGCGCGGGCCCGCTCGGACTCCTGGGCCGCGGCCCGGTCACCGTGCGCGGCGGCCAGGTCCTGCAGGACGGCCTGCACGACGTCCCAGGGCGGCACCTCCGCCCCGTCCAGACAGGCCCGCATCCCGTCGGGGTCGCGCTGCCAGAACACACCGCACCAGCCGCCGCCCTGGTCGAGCCGGGACAGCAGGCCACCGAAGTACTGCGCGAACTCCCGTACCTGTCCGGGGAGTTGTTCCACTGCCATTGCGTTCACCCCATGCCGGACCGGAATACTCCAATCCGGTAGAAAACACCATCCGTGTTACGGAAGCGCTACGCCGACTTTTCGCCCCGGCCGCGGAGTACGGCCGTCACCCCGCGCCGTCACCCCGCGCCTCACCCCGCGCCGCGACACGCCCGGGCCGGGCCCTGCCGGGGCGCGGGAGACCGCGCGGCAGGCCGGCTACCGCGCCGGCCGCACCACCATCGCCGACCCTCCGCCGCGCCGCACGGTCTCCGCGGCCGCCAGCCACTTCCCGTCCGGCAGCCGCTGGACCCCCGTCGCCGCGCCGATCTCCGGATTCTGCCGGAACCCGTGCCCGAGGGCTTCCAGCCGCGCCCGCACCGGGCTGCCCCACAGCCCCGGTTCGAGTTCCGTGGTCGTCTGGTTGCGCTGGCTGGCCCGCGGAGCGGCGATCGCGTCCACGAGCGGCAGCCCGCGGTCGAGGAACCCCGTCAGCGTCTGCAGGACCGTCGTGACGATGGTCGCGCCACCGGGCGACCCCAGCGCCACCACCGGCTTCGCGTGCCGGTCCAGCACGATCGTCGGCGAGATCGACGAGCGCGGCCGCTTGCCCGGTCCGGGCAGGTTCGGGTCGTGCACGGCCGGATCGGCCGGCGCGAAGGAGAAGTCGGTCAGCTCGTTGTTGAGGATGAACCCGCGGCCCGGGACGGTGATCCCGCTGCCGCCGGTCTGCTCGATGGTGAGGGTGTAGGCGACGACGTTGCCCCACTTGTCGGCCACCGTCAGATGGGTCGTGTTCTCGCCCTCGTACGTCGTCGGCGCGGCCGTGCCGCCGGTCGCGCAGGCGGCCGGACGACGCGGGTCGCCCGGCGCCAGCGGACTCGTGAGCACCGCGTCGTCCTTGATCAGGCACGCGCGCGAGTCGGCGAACTCCTGCGACAGCAGTTCCTTCGCCGGTACGTCCTCGAAGGCGGGGTCGCCCACCCAGCGCCCCCGGTCCGCGAACGCGATCCGGCTGGCCTCGATGTACCGGTGCAGGTACTGGACGTCGGTGGCCTTCGAGAGGTCGGTGTTCTCCAGGATGTTGAGGGCCTCGCCGACGGTCGTGCCGCCGGAGGAGGAGGGCGCGATGGAGTAGACGCCCAGACCGCGGTACGAGGTCTTCGTGGGCGCCTGCCGCTTGGCCCGGTACGCCGCGAGGTCCTTCAGCGAGAGGTCGCCCGGGCGGGCGTCGTAGCCCGATCCCGGCGCCACCGGCGGCTCGTTGACCGTGTCCACGATGTCCTGGGCGAGGCCGCCCCGGTAGAGCGTCCCCACGCCCTTGCGGCCCAGCTCCTGGTACGTACGCGCCAGGTCGGGGTTCTTGAACGTCGAGCCGACCACCGGCAGCGAACCGCCCGGCAGGAACAGTTCGGCCGTGTCCGGGAAGTTCCTGAACCGCGCCTCGTTGGCCTCGGTCTGCGAGCGGAACGTGGCGTCGACGGTGAACCCGTCCCGCGCGAGCCGCTCTGCGGGCTTCAGCAGCGACCCGAGCCCCTTGCTGCCCCAGCTGTCCAGCGCCGTCCGCCAGGTGGCGGGCGTGCCGGGCGTGCCCACACCGAGCCCGCTGGTCACCGCGTCGGCGAACGGGATCGGCCGGCCGTCCTCCAGGAAGAGCCCCTCGTCGGCCGTCAGGGGCGCCGTCTCGCGCCCGTCGATCGTCCGCACCGTACGGGACTTCGCGTCGTAGTAGACGAAGTAGCCGCCTCCGCCGATGCCCGACGAATAGGGCTCGGTGACGCCGAGGGCGGCCGCCGTGGCGACGGCCGCGTCGACCGCGTTGCCGCCCTTGCGCAGGATCTCCACCCCGGCGGCCGAGGCGTGGGCGTCGACGCTCGCGACGGCCCCGCCGTATCCGACGGCGACCGGAGCCTTCTCCGCCGGTCCCGAGCCGCCTGCGGCGCCCCCCGAGGAGGGCGGCGCCGCTCCCACCGACACCATGGCGGCCAATACCGCCGGCACAGCAAACCTCCGCGCGACCGAGCGCCCCATCCGTACCTCCAGTGAACGACCGTCCGCGCAGCGTAACTTCCCCGGCACGGCCGCGTCAGGCCCCTCTCGAACACCGAGGCGTGTGACCGCCACCATGCGCGCCCATGACTGACGACGTGCGCAACACCGTCCCGGGGTGATCGCGGCGGGTCTCGGCGCCTCGCTGGGCTGGATCGCCCGGACCTGCCGGTGGAAGCGCAGGCTCCGCCGCAAGCAGGCCTTCTCCGGGCTGCCCGACCACTCCGAGTCGCTGCTGGTGGTCAACCGCGACGCGGGCGGCCCCGATCCGGCCGTCCACCGCTACGACGTGTTGCACAGCCGACGTCCAGCTGCGCAGCAGTACGCAAACGGCCGCTGCCCGGGAACGAAGTCCCGGGCAGCGGCCGTGAAGAGTGTGGTCGTGGAGGGCGGTCGCCTACGCGGCGAAAGGCTCCATGAGGCTTCAGCCGAACGATCGTCCTCATGGGCAATAGGTGAGGCCCGGGGACACTGTCCCCTCCACAACCACATTCCTTCCAACCAGCACGCGTTCGCGAATGTTCCCCATCCCGGACAGCGGCCGGGGGACGTCAGCGGCCGGTGTCGTTGATACCTGCGGCAAGCTGCCCGGCCATATCGGTGACCCACTGCCCAAAAGCTGTCGGGGCGACCAGTACGCCGAAGACCAGCACGATGAGAACGGTCAGCTGTTCATCGGTACGCTTCCGCGCCTCTGTACGGCGCCGGAGCCGGACGACGATGACGACCGCCAGGAGAACCGCAACATTGATCGACAGAACCATGAGCCCCTCCTTCGCACGTGCACCCCTGGATTCAGAAGTAGCGAGCGCGGACAGCGGCGGCAGCCCGGATACGTGGAGATGGCAACAAAGAGCGCAGGAACGGCCGGAACGGCCGGCTTGCGCCCCTGCGGTGGAGCGGACCATCGAGACGCGCCGCACGATGACAGCCGGCGCGCGGTACGCGTACTACCCCGGCGTCACCGCCCCGGGCGGGCTGCACATCGACCCTACGGCGCCCCTGACCGAAGCCCGGGACTCCCGCGCCGTCACCGCGTACTGGCAGACCATGATGACCGACAGCGAGCGGCGCAGGTGCCGACTCCGGGCACAATCGGCACACCGCGCGCCTTCAGTGCACCAGGAGCTCGATGGCGACCTTCAGGCGCTCGAGGTAGGACTCCCGCGTTGCGACCTGGTGCTTGAGGCCGATCGATGCGCTGATCATCGTCTGCGCGACGGGGGCGGCCGTCTCCTGTCCTGACTCGGCGGCGATCGCACCCGTGATCAATTCCTCGAAACGCCGTGGAGCGGTCCGTGCGATCTCTCCGAGGAGGTCGGGGTTGTCCGCCATGACCGCAGCGACATCGCGTGCCAGCGGGCCGACGTAGCGGCCCGCCCATTGGTCGAAGGCTTGGACGAGGCGCTCCGGAAGAGGACGGTCGGCATCGGCCAGGACGTCTTCGACCACTGCGATGTCACGTTCCAGGGCCTGGGTCGCGGCGGCACGGAACAGAGCCTCCTTCGAGGAGAAGAGGAAGTAGAGCCCGGGGCGGGAGATGCGCGCCGCCCGCGCCACTTCCTCCATCGAGGTCTTCCCGTAGCCGAATCGAGCGAACGTCGCGAGAGCGGAATCCAGAACCGCGGTCCGACGGTCGGTATCGGTGGTTGGCGGCGACAGGGGGCCGGCCTCGGAGCTGCTCATGAGGTGAGCATAAGAGAACGAGACTGACTATACAAGTTCAGTCTAATATGTATAGTTCCGTTGCATGACGGCTCGCACACCTCTCTCCACGTCCTTCACCGCCTCCAGCACCGCGGACGAGGTGGCACGGAGCGTTGACCTCACCGGCATCCGCGCGATCGTGACGGGAGCTTCCTCCGGGATCGGAATCGAGACGGCTCGCGCGTTGACCGCAGCTGGGGCACAGGTGACGCTCGCCGTGCGGAACACGGCTGCGGGGGACGCCGTCGCAGGATCGATCGAGAGATCGAGCGGAGGGATCCGCCCCCGAGTCGTCCGTCTGGACCTTGCCGACAGGGCCACCGTCACGTCGTTCGTCGACGCGTGGAGCGACCCACTTCACCTGCTGGTCAACAACGCGGGCGTGGTCACCGGTGGCCTCGAACGCACCCGTGAGGGCTGGGAGTTGCAGTTCGCGACAAACCATCTGGGTCACCTCGCACTCGCCATCGGCCTGCACCGCGCCCTGACCCTCGGAGCGTCCGACCGCGACGGGGCACGGATCGTCTCGGTCAGTTCGACGGCGCACATGCGTTCCGGCATCGCCTTCGACGACCTCCACTTCGAGCGGCGCAGCTACGACCCGCAGATCGCCTACGCCCAGTCGAAGACGGCGAACTCCCTGTTCGCCGTTGAAGCGACCCGTCTGTGGGCGTCCGACGGCATCGTCGCCAACGCGGTGAATCCTGGCGGCGTCGCGACGGGTCTGCAACGGAACTTCACCGCGCAGCAGAAGCAGTCGCTCGATGCAGCCGAGGCCGCCGGAGTCTTCACGTACAAAACGGTCCAGCAGGGAGCCGCCACCACCATGGTCGCGGCCGTCACCCCGCAGTTCGCCCACTCCGGAGGCCACTACCTCGACGACTCGCAGGAGGCCTACACCGTGCCGAACGATGCCGACCTCGCGCAACACCCGCACGGCGTCAAGGAATGGGCGCTCGATCCCGCCATCGCCGAGCGCCTGTGGGCGGTCTCGGCCGACCTGCTCCGCACCTGATCTCCCGGCGCCACGACACCCCGCACCCGACTTTCCAGGCAGCGACGGGACACTCCGGTCGGAGCTTTCACCCTTTCGGGTGGCGGGGATTCCGGTCCGGCGCGTCGGGGGAAGCACCGCCGGCACCTCGGCTTCACGGGCTCTCGCCTGTGGGCTGGGCGCGTGCGCGGCGCAACCGAGCCGGCTCCTCCGGTGTCACCCGCGGAGCCTACGGCCCAGGGCTCCCGGACGGGCGCTCAGCGCCTCGTCTCGTACCTGGTCAGGATCACGCCGCAGGGAAACGTCCGCGTCTCCACCAGGTTCAGGTTCACCCAGTTGTCCAGCGCGGTGAAGAACGGCGTGCCGCCGCCCACCAGGACCGGCGCGGTGGCCAGCACGTACTCGTCGATCAGCCCGGCCCGCATGGCCGCCCCGGCGAGCGTCGCGCCGCCGATGTCCATCGGGCCGCCGTCCTCGGCCTTGAGCCGGGTGATCTCGGCGACCGCGTCGCCGGTGACCAGGCGGGTGTTCCAGTCGACCTTGTCGGTCGTCGAGGAGAACACCACCTTCGCCATGTCCCGCCAGCGGCGCGCGAACTCGATCTCCGCCGGGGTGGCGTTGGGCTGCTGGTCGCCGGTCGGCCAGTAGGAGCTCATCGTCTGCCACAGCTTGCGCCCGTACAGCGACAGGTCGGTCGCCTGCAACCGGTCGGACCAGAACTGGAACAGCTCGTCGCTCGGCACGCTCCAGCCGATGTCGTCGCCGGGCGCGGCGGTGTAGCCGTCCAGAGTCAGGTTCATGCCGTAGATCAGTTTCCGCATGGCGCCAGCCTTCCGTAAGTCGGTCTCACGCGTACAGACCGGCGCGGCGCGGGAAACTCATCGGTGCGCGATCCGAGCTCGTTTGCAGTCCTGGTGCCCGGTGGCTCAGCCGCAGACTCATCGTTCCGCCGAGGAAATGGCATAGATCTGAGATCGATCTTGGGGAGCCTGCGCATCCAGCCCGCCGGTGACGCCGGAAGCCGCCAGGACCGGCAGTGCGCGCACCGCGCCCACCCGGTTCCGCACGGCTCCTGCCCTGCGCTCTGCGGCCAGCCATGACGAGCCCTGTCCTGTCCGGGCTCCGCGGCCAAGCCGACGATTTGACCGGATGCTGCCTCCGTTTTACTCTCGGATACATGCGGAGGCAGCATCCGTTTTGATGCGGCCGCAGGGTCGAGGCAGACAGGAGGGCGTATGAGCGCCGGTGAACAGCGGGGACGCAAGCCCCGCGCGGACGTGCAGCGCAACCGCGCCGCCCTCCTGGAGACCGCGCAGCGTCACTTCCTGCAGCATGGGGTCGGCACGTCCCTGGAGGCGGTGGCCAAGGAGGCGGGCGTCGGGCCCGGCACCCTGTACCGGCACTTCCCCACCCGGGAGGCGCTCCTGGCGGCCGTGCTGCAGACCCGCTCCGAGGAGTTGGTGGCCCGCCAGGCGGGCATCGAGCAGCTCGACGACCCCGCCGAGGCGCTGGAGCAGTGGCTGCGGGCGATGGAGGACTACTTCAGCGCCTTCAGCGGGCTGCCGGAACCGCTCATGGCTGCGGCCAGGGCCCAGGAGCCGGACAACCCGCTCACGATCCCCTGCGACATCCTCATTACCGCCACCGATCAGTACGTGGAAGCGGCGCAGGGCGCGGGGCACGTGCGCGCGTCGGTGCGGGGGCACGACCTGTTCCTCGCGGCCTGTTCCGTTGCCTGGATCAAGGGCACCGGCATGGAGGAGGAGCCGCTCGACCGGCTCCGCACGCTCATCGCCAGCGGCTACCGAGAGCGGAACACCCGGGCGTAGCCGCAAGCCCCCCCAACCCGGCCCCCGCAACACCGAGTGGCATCGCCACCCGGCCATCACATCCCGCTGCCCTCAGGGGCAGTGCAACCACCCAAAGGACAAATCATGAAAATTACCGTGATAGGCGCTGGCGCCATCGGCGGGAACCTCGCTGCCAAGCTCAGCACGGCCGGTCACGACGTCCAGGTGGCCGACGCCCGCGGCCGTGCGGTCGTTCGGGCCGAGGTGCTGGAATCCGGTGCCCGCGCGGCGGAGCTCGCCGACGCCGTACAGGGCCGGGACGTCATCGTCCTGTCGATCCCGTTCGGGGTGGCGGGCCAGTTGGCGGACCTGTTCGCGTCGGTGCCCGAGGAGACGGTGGTCATCGACACCTCGAACTACTACCCCGGCATGCTCAGCGAGCCGATCGAGGCGGTGGACAACGGCCAGGTGGAGAGCATGTACACCGCCGAGCTGCTCGGCCGCCCCGTGGTCAAGGCGTGGAACGCAGCCCTGGCCGGAACCCAGCAGACCCGGGGCGTTCCGGCCGGAACGCCCGGCCGCCTCGCCATCCCCGTCGCCGGCGACTCCGAGGAGGCGCGGCGGGTGGCGATGCAGCTCGTGGACGACACCGGCTTCGACCCCTACGACGCCGGCACGCTGGCCGAATCCTGGCGCCAGCAGCCGAACAGCCCCGCCTACTGCACCGAGCTGACCCTCGACGAGCTGCCGGCGGCCCTGGCCGCGGCCGACCGCGCCAAGGACGCGCGCATCCGCGACAGCGTGCCGGAACGCTTCGCCGCCCTCCCGGCCGCGGCCACTTTGGAGGACGTCGTCGAGATGAATCGCGCCGCCCACCGCTAGGACGTGTCGTCCGGATCAGGCGAGGCGGACGGTTCGAACGAAA